>JAFZQY010000087.1 GCA_017620155.1 Lachnospiraceae bacterium
CGACGGCGACAACATGGGCAAAAAGAATGAACAGTACGGAAGTTCCGTAGTGGATAAACTGATTCAGGAATTTGCGAGAGTGGTAAAAGAGCACTTCCCTGACAGTGATGTAAATATCGTCAGCAATGTCGGCGAGAAGAGCGATGAGTTCTATATGCTGCTCTTAGGACGCGATTCAGAGGAAGCAGTGGTACAGGAGATCGCAGACTTCCAGGAGGATATCCGAAATATCCACGTCACGGCGGACGATGGAAGCGATGTGACCGGTACAGTGAGCATAGGTATCGCATTCAGGGAACCCGGACAGACCTTCGAGTCACTTTTTGAGGAGGCCGATCAGGCAGCCTATGAAGCCAAGGAAGCAGGCAAGGACTGCTACCGTGTATCCGATTGATCCGCATCACGAAGGAGAACGACATGAGCGATAATACAGAAAAAAAGAAATTTGATATAACCGGCTTTATGGCAGGTACGGCAGGCAAGGTGATATGCATCGCATCTATAATTGCGGCAGTCCTAAGCGTCGGCTTCGCAGGCTATGATACATACAGCATCGCGAATGAAGAAGGAAGTAAAGACGCCATAACCTTAAGCGAGGACGGAGAATACAACTCCATGGAGGATGTGGCCGAATATATACATAAATACGAACATCTTCCCGACAATTATATAACCAAAAAAGAAGCCCAAAACCTCGGCTGGATCGGAGGCAGCGTATCCGATGTCGCACCCGGCATGGCCATCGGCGGCGACCGTTTCTACGCCGATTATGCACAGAGCGATGATATAGCGCTGGCTGAAGGCCGCTACTACACGGAGTGTGATGTTGATACGGACGGTGCGCCGGACAGAGGCAGGGAACGTCTCATATATTCGAATGACGGCTTGATCTACTACACTGCGGACCATTACGAAACCTTTGAACTGGTATACGGCCAGGAAGTTCTGGATGAATTTCAATGATCTTTAGAATCTGATTCCGTATGGAGGGTTATGCTCTCCATACGGAATCTGTTGCTTTATGGAACAAACCCACAACAAGGAGAACAACATGCAGCTTAGCGGCCCTTGAATCAGTCCTTGCGGGGCTGGGTTCAGCCGACGATCCGGAGCAGATTTGTAAGAGCGTAAGGCAGGCCGTGGATGACCACGCGGGCAGCGCTCCGCAGTTCGATGATGTAACGATGCTGTGTCTGGTCATGACTTGATTCCCCGGGCATTCCTGTATTATTCTACGACACGATACCCGTTCGGGTATAAAAACTATAATCATACACGTAATACACCTTAACGGGTATAAAACATGATCTTATGCTTGAAATTATACCCGTTAGGGTGTAACATGTATCATATGAGCAGAATATCTGACTACATTAAAACCGAAAGAAAAAAAGCAGGACTTACTCAGGAGGACTTTGCGCTTCGTTCCGGTCTGGGGCTTCGATTTGTCAGAGAACTCGAACAAGGCAAAGAGACAGTCCGCTTAGACAAGGTTAACCAGGCTTTGGCCATGTTTGGCATGGAAGCGGTACCGGGAGAGATCAACAGGGGAGATATTCTGAATGGATAGATCCGGAAGGGTATTTATTCAAGGACAATATGCAGGTCTGATTAGAGAGACATCTGATGGCTTTGAGTTTTGCTATGATAATGATTATCTTAGCAAAGAGCAGGCAGTTCCGGTGAGCCTTACGCTCCCGCTTCGCAAAGAGCCATATTCATCAGTATATCTGTTTCCGTTCTTCGATGGACTGATCCCGGAAGGATGGCTTTTGGGGGTAGTGGAGAGAAACTGGAAGATAGACCGCAAAGACAGATTCGGATTAATGCTGGCCGCCTGCAGAGACTGCATCGGCGATGTATGGATCGAGGCCTGAATACATGCTCAGATGTTTATGCTGTAACAAAGAAATAACGAATCCGACATCTTATGAGTCTGAAGTCAGATGGCATGGAAAGTGTATAAGGAGTTTTTTCGGAACGGATACAGTCCCGGAACTTGACAGCTCAGAAAAGGAACTGGAGAGGATCGCAAACTCTGCTGTTAACAAAGGCCTGACAGTACCGGGGGTTCAGAAGAAACTATCGCTTCATCTGTCGGGAGATGACAGATCGGCTAAGCTGACCATAGTTGACTATCCTACGGGATATATACTTAAGCCACAGTCGGAAGAATATGAGTCTCTTCCCGAAACTGAGTATCTGGTCATGAAAATGGCAGAGATCTCCGGGATAAATACTGTTCCGAATGCATTAATTCTTTTTGGGGCCGGTCATTCGTATATAACCAAAAGAGTTGACAGACCGGGCGGCAAAATGCTGGCGATGGAGGATTTCTGCCAGCTGTCCGGCAGACCGACTTCTGAAAAATACCATAGCTCCTATGAAAACTGCGGAAAAGTGATAAAAGCCTTTTCAAAAAATGTAGGGCTGGATATCACGGAGTTTTATTACAGATTGCTGTTCTGTTTTGTCACAGGGAACTCCGATATGCATCTGAAGAATTTTTCTCTGATGGAGTCCGCTCCGGCATCAAGGATATTCGGTCTTTCTCCCGCATATGATATGCTTCCTGTAAATATTTTAATTCCTTCAGATCACGAGCAGACTGCTCTTTCACTGAATGGGAAAAAGAATAATATACGAAAGAAGGATTTTAAGGCCCTGTCAGATAATCTGGGCATCCCCGAAAACGCTGCCCAAAACATGATGAACAGGATCATTAGGTACAAAAGTGAATATATTAAAGAAATAAATGAAGCATATATTTCTGAAGAGATGAAGAGAAAAATGATCGAGCTGATCGAGACCAGGACAGAGATCATCTCATAATGTTACCCTCTGCCTTTTTCAGGCAGGGGGTGATTTGTTAAACCCCGGCTGTCTGTTGGACATCTGTTGGACAGGCTATGATTATATGGTAAATGTGATTTGTGTTTTTACACGTAAAATGCGTACATGGATATCTATAACAAGGAGATTAAATGGAACTGACAAGGATTGAAAAAGAAAATGAGGAATATTTCTCACATCTGTGTCCGGATGAGCTCATGAATGACGAGGATCTGATGACATTCGGCGTCATAGATGACGAAGGATATGCCTCCTGTGCATGTGCGGTGGGCGTGAGCGAGAACATGGGTTCACTTAAATGGATATACACCGTTCCCGATTTAAGAGAGAAAGGTTCGGCCTCTTTTCTTCTTAAGGAAATTGAGGAACTGGGGCAGGAACTTGAATTGGACGGTTTGCAGGTGCAGTTCAGGGCGTCAGCTGAGGATCTCGATGACTTCCTCGCTGATAGCGGTTATCTGGTGGGTATAGATTCGCAGGTCTATTCGGTTCCCATATCAGATCTTATATACGGCCGCGTGGTGGAAGAACTTCTGTCCAAAAGAAGCGGCGATGCGCATGTATGCGGATTACCGACAGATACAGAAAAAAAGCATAAAGTCATCACCGCGCTGGCTGAAATATACGAACTTGATCCCGCGATCTTTTCTGATATTTCTTCTCAGTACAGCGTGATCTGTTTTGATGAAAACAATAAGCCGGAGAGTGCGATCTTCGTGACCGAATACGGAGATGAGGATCTTTTCGTAAATTATCTTTTGAGCGACGGCTCGGTAAGCAGCATCTGTGAATTGATCGGCGCTTTTAATGATGTTTTGATCAAAAATGAACGTACGGAGGGAAGGCTTATCTTTACCGATCGGGACGATAAGTCCATAACGCTGATCGAAAGACTGACAGAAAATGACCGCGATGAATTCAGGATCCCCGGGTGGATGTATGCGGTCAAATTATTTGTGTGATATTCAGGAGGTAATAAGATGCCTAAAGGAAACGGAGAAGTTGAAATCAAAAGGACAAAAACAGCTCAGGAGCTTAAAGTAAAGAGCCCCGATGATGTTTTTGCGGTTAAAAAGACGTCGACCATTCCGAATATGGATGATCCGAAGTCCCAGGATAAGAAAAAGGAAGGAAAGCAGGATTCGAAAGATAAAAAGAAAACTGCAACCGTCAAGGATCTTAAGGATAAAGCATCCAAGGTCCCTGTAACTGTTCCTGATAAGAAGACTGCCGCCAAGACGGCTTCCAAGACGTCTTCGTCCAAAAAGGTTAAGAAACTCTCGGCTAAGGAACTTGAGCTTCAGTCCGCCAAGGATACTATCCGCGACCTGCATAAAGGTCTTGATGAAGAAGAGAAAAAGCATTTCACGGGACAGGCATATCAGGACATCAACAGGAACTATTACTCCTCCCTGTCTGCTTCCGATATCAAGAAGCGCGCCGAAGCGGCCATAAAGCGTAAGAAAAACGCCCAGGGCATCATGGAGTATGAATCCAAACATCCTGAGGCAGAGAAAAAGTATCCCCATCTTGATAAGGAGAATCTATCAAGGATGCTGGGAGTCTTTAAGAATATGCGGGAGACTCCCTATGATATGGATGATGATGCGAAGTTCGTGGAAAACCTCGAGAAGAACTACGAACTCTGCGAGGCAGCTGACCTTATGAAGCACTGTATAGATGAGGCTGTTTCTTCGGGATATATGCCCGAGGGAGTGGATATGGCTGCCCTTCAGGCCAAGATAGAGACCTTCTCACAGGTTAAGCAGTACATGGATGCCCAGAAGGAGCTTATGAAGAATCCATACTATCAGTATATGGCAAAAAACGATATCTCATATACGGATGAGGAAATCAAAAAGCTTCTCGAAAAGACTGACAATGTACTCTTAAAGAACTACCTGACTGAGCTTTCCATCATCAGATCCCTGCATTTCGTACGCCGTAAGGGCATGGACTCCGCAAGTAAGCACGCAGAGAAAGAAGGCATTAGAAAGGCTAAGATCTTAGCTACACGCGACAGGAAGCGCATGGTCATAGATAAATATTCCGATAAGGTTTTAAATATTTCCGGCAATAAGCGCTTTTCGGACAAAAACTATGATGAGAGATTTACTAAGAAAAAATATGAGGATAGCTTAAGAAACTTTAAGGCCATGGATATCAGCAAGCTTCATTTCGGAAGCATTGAGGATATGGTCGAGCATTTTGACGAGAATCAGTATATGTTTGATCAGATGCATGATTTCGAGCATCTTCTTTTTGTGGCTGCGCAGCGCGGTATGGCTCCTTCAGATGATGAGCTTGTAGAGCTCAGGGCCAAGATGGAAGCATTTACCATGGCAGAGAGGATGAACGCGCAGATAACCAAAGTAATCCTGCGTGATCCGGACGCCTTTATGAACAATGAAACATTTGAAGAATTCGCTGAATCCGCCTATAAGGGTGAAAAGTCAACTTCGGATGCGAATGACCGGACGGCCCCTCCCAAGATCGGATCGGATCTTAAGAAATACTTAAATAGCGTAACAAAAGACTACAAAAAACAGCATAAGGACAGAAAAAAGACAATACGCATGATGTATGGCCTAAGCCACGCCTCATTAAATGAGGAAGGGGAATATGTACCCGGAGTCATAAGCGATGAGGAACTTGAAAAGAGAGCTGCCAGGTACCAGAAAAACATGCTTAATGCCGACTATATGCGTAATGTCGAGAATTATATGCAGGAAATCTATGGCGCTTATTTACTTTCCATCGATGCTGTCCATGCCAGGAGAACCGGCAGAAAACCCATGGGAAGCTTCGGAAGAACGCTTAACCCTTATCTCGCCGGTAAATCCGCCGACGAGGTAGTAAAAGTCATAGACATAATGCAGAAGGGAACGGACAAGGAGAAGGAAGACTTATGGATTTCGATCTCTAAGGAAGCTTATCAGGTTGACGTCGGTCGTACGGATACCAAAGATCCTGCCATGTTCTTTAAGAATGCAGCATATAAGGGGAGGATGAGCAAGATCCTGGCTAATATTTCCGGCTCCACTTCTGATTTTCCTATATACATAAAAGATAAGGATATCCTTGCCAGGAATGAGGCGTATTATAATTCACACTGCGCACATGATCTTTCGTCCATATTCTCACAGGCAAATAAATATAAAGGAATGGGCTCCCTTGATCTTGAAGATTATTTCATGTCGGTACAGGCATCCAATAATATGGTGGGTCTTATTAATCTGATCGATGAATTTGAGGGTAACGTGAAGACCTTTACCATAGGAAACGTAAGATACACTATATCTCAGGATGAGATAAACCTTATTGACAAGACTCTCGGGCGTATCGATTTCATTAATACCACCAGGATCACCAACAGGCATAATGACAGGGCGAAAGCAGGCATAAGACAAAGCGGCAGTATCACACTCTTTGATGAGCTGAAAGCTTCAGGCGTGATCAAGACCGTGACTGATGAA
>JAFZQY010000088.1 GCA_017620155.1 Lachnospiraceae bacterium
ATGTCGATACTCAAGACCGGCAAGGCAAAAGCGATAAAGGTGTCAACGATCGAGTCACTTTGCGATATCCTTAAATGCCAGCCCGGCGATCTTTTTGAATATGTGGAGGATGATCAAGATGAAAACTGATTCGTTCGAATACAGACGTACCTGTATTCTCTGCGGTATCTACGCGTTATTTTACACATTCTGTCTTTATAAGAATTACAGTGGGGTAACCTTCCCTTTTTTCGTCGCAGGGACCTTGTGCTTTTCTGTGTACTTTATGAAAAAACAAGGTCTCACATTGAAGAAGTTCTCATACTTTCTCATAAGCTGTAGCCTGCTTCTGGGAGTGAATATCTGCCTGACATCGAGCTGGGTCTTAAGTTTCTTCGACAGATGCTTCATATTCCTGCTGATCTTCATGCTGCTTCTTCATAACCTGTATGATGACAGGACATGGGATGTGACCAGATATACGGCTGCGATCTCGGCGATAGTAGCCACGGCTGTCGGATATGTTTTCAGGCCTTTTACGGATCTCGCGGACCTGTACAAGAGCAAGAGACAGGTACCGCAGGCAGAAGCCGCGATACCCGGAGCGGTTCCGCCCAATGCAGCAGGTCAAGTACCCGGGGCAGTTCCGCCCGGTGCTGCAGAGAATGTTCCTCAGGGTGCCCCTCAGCCAAACGATAATGTATATGTAGCAAGTCCTGACGGAAATATGGTCCGGGAATCATATCCCGCACCACACAAAAAAGGCACTTTTTCATATGTCCTTCTGGGACTCGTCATATCCATACCGATCCTTGCGATAGTACTGCCTCTGCTCATCACTTCGGATGCCGTGTTCTCAAGCGCGATGAAGCACGCTTTCACTTTTGACTGGAATGCGGATGTGATCGGCGTCATCGTGATGATCATAGTGATGTTCATGTGTGCTTACGCAGTATGGAGAAGGCTTGAAGAACGCATAAGCGCGCTTGACGTGCCCGTACCCGATAAGAGGATCCACAACCCGGTGGTTGCGATCACGGTCAGCTGCGTGATGCTGTTCTTTTATCTGATATACTGCGTGATCCAGATCGTGTATCTGTTCATGGGATACGGAACACTTCCCGAAGGATACACTTACGCCGAATACGCACATGAGGGCTTTTATCAGCTGGTGTTCATATGCCTGATCAACATCGCGCTCGTGCTCATATGCCGTAAGTTTTCACGGGATTCCGGGGCGCTTAAGGTCGCACTTACGCTCATCTCGGGATGTACTTTTGTCATGATCTTCTCGGCGGTATACAGGATGCTTCTCTACATAAGCGTATACAGGTTCACTTTTTTAAGGCTGTATGTGCTGTGGGCGCTCCTGGTCATAACGCTTACGATGATAGGGACTGTGATACATATATTCTGCCCTGGCATGCCGTTTGTAAAATACTGCGTAACAGTGCTCATATCCACATGGATCATATTCGCATACATGAATCCCGATTACAGGATAGCGCAGTACAACCTCACCCACACGAACTGGGCCGGCTACAAGGCCGATGCGGAAAACATTGACGATCTGCCTTCGGACAATATTTATGTCAGACTCGATCTTTCGGCGGATGCCGCCTCAGCGGTAGTAAGATATTCGCAGTCGGACCTTTTTACCAAAGAGTGCCTTACAGCCTACACAGAAAACTATATGGAAGACCGTGACATCTGGGCAGGAGAAGAAGAGAAGGAGAGGCTCTCGATCAGACACCTTAATTACTCTGCATGGAACGTATACAGACTGCTTGAAAGATACTGATCATTACAAGGAGGAAGATGCATGAGACTTGGAACATCAGCTCCGTTAAAACATGATTCGTCCGATGAATGGGCTGCGAATCAGATTAAGCTTGGATGCAGAGCCGTTGTATTTCCTGTTCAGTCAAATGAACCTGAAAAAACGATAATCGAGTATAAGAAAGCAGCAGAGAAGGCAGGTCTTATGATCGCCGAGGTCGGGATATGGAGAAACGCCTTGTCCGCCGATCCCGCAGAAAGAAAAGCCAACATGGATTACTGCGTGGAACAGGTGAGGCTCGCTGATTTTCTCCATGCGAGATGCGCGGTAAACGTAGCTGGAGCATTCGGCCCCGTATGGGACGGCGGATATAAGGAAAACTTCTCCGAAGAAGCATGGAAAAAGACGATAGCGATGGTCCGTGAGATCATAGACAGAGCAGGGATAAAGAATACGTATTTTACGCTTGAACCCATGCCCTGGATGATCCCCACAGGACCCAAAGATTACTTAAAACTTCTCGAAGCAGTGGAACGCGACAGGTTTGCCGTACACATGGATATCATCAACATGACCAACTCTGCAGACCGGTATTTTAACGCGGATGAATTCGTCGATGAGTGCGCGGATCTTCTCGGGGATAAGATCAGAAGCTGCCATATCAAGGACGTGCATCTGGCAGAGCAGTATACGTTAAGGCTCGAAGAATGCGCTCCCGGATGCGGAGAGTTCCCGCTCAGACATTACATAAGCAGGATGAACGATATAGATCCCGACATGCCGGTGATCTTGGAGCATCTTCATTCGGATGAAGATTACATCAAATACATGGGATATCTTAAGGAGGAATTAAATGGGTTATACAAGACTGTCTGATGCAAATGAGATAACTGCCAGGTACATGGATTCGATACTCATAGAGGAGAGACTGATTGATTCGGTCACAGCCGATCTGTCGATAGATTTTCTCGGAGATAAGTTCGACATGCCCGTCATGACGCCCGCTTTTTCCCATCTGGGTAATTACAACGGAAGAGAGCATAACGGGTTGGAAGAATACTCCATGGCAGCAAAGCAGTGTAACATATTAAACTTCTGCGGCATGATGGAGAATGACAGCTTTAAGAAGCTCGTTGATACGGGCGCCAAGACTGTCAGGATCGTTAAGCCCTATGCCGATAACGGAAAAGTTCGTGATCAGTTCGCATATGCGGAGGAAGTCGGTGCGTTCGGAATCGGAATGGACATAGATCATATCTTCGGTGAGAACGGATATGATGTCGTAGTCGGAGAAGAGATGGCACCGCAGACTGTCGACATGTTACACTCATATGTGGAATCAACCAAATTGCCTTTTGTGGTAAAAGGAGTTTTAAGCGTGAGCGATGCGGTAAAGAGTGCCGATATAGGTGCAAAAGCCATCATCGTAAGCCACCATCACGGAAGGCTTCCCTACGCAGCACCGCCCATGATGGTCCTTCCCAAGATCAAAAAGGCGCTTGAAAGCAGAGACGTTAAGATCATCGTAGACTGCGGCATCTCAAGCGGAGCAGATGTATATAAAGCTCTGGCACTGGGAGCGGACGCCGCTGCAGTGGGCAGATCGATGATGCAGCCGCTTGAAGAAGGCGGAGTATCCGGCGTAACGGATTTCCTTAAGAAGGTCGGGAATGAACTCAGATTCATCATGAGCTGCACAGGCTTTGAGAAACCTGAAGACGTCGATGATTCAGCACTTATACTTCCGTAAGATGCAGACAATTCCGCGCTGAGCATTCCGTAAGATGCGCGGATTATAAACAACAGGCATTAGTAAGGCATAGGAGAGAAGATGTTAGATTGTATTCCTTATGAAGATATGCGACTTAAGAGAGCCTCCCGGGCAGGGGACTCTCTTGTGATTCAACTTGAAAAAGGTGTGCAGAAGATCTCGCCCGTAGATGAGAGAAGCGTAAGAGTGCGGTATACACTTCGCTCCGTTACGGATGATGAGATATCTTCGGATGATAAGATTTCTGCTGATCTGTTTTCTGACGATAAGGACAAACCTTGCATTATCGATCTGCCCCATTTTTCCGAATGGTCATTCTCTGAAGATGAGGATCTCTTATATCTGGATCTGCCCGAGCTGAAAGTCACGATCAATAAAATGACTAACCGGTTCTCGTATTTCGACGCAGAAGGCCGGCTGCTTATACACGAAAGAGAAAAGCGCAGTAAGGAACTTACAGAGATTCCCGTATACAGTCTTGTTAAGGGCAAGTCTGAGAAAGAACAGATAAAGACTGCTGACGGCGTAAAGGAAGTCATCCGTCCCGAAGGAAAAGTGCAGACGGGAACGGCGTATCACACAAGGCTGCATTTTGAATTCGATGAAGACGAGGCATTATACGGACTCGGACAGCATGAAGAGGGCTATCATTCCCTGAGAGGAAACTGTATATATCTTAACCAGGCTAACCGCACCATAGCGATCCCCATGTTTGTATCTGTCAAGGGCTACGGTGTTTTTGTGAATACCTGCAGTCCTTCGATATTCAGCGATACATGTGAGGGATCGTATTTTTATACCGAAGCGGATCCCGAGATGGATTTCTTTTTCATGAACGGAGGAACCCCTGAGGGAGTCATAAGGGAGTATCGTACGATCACAGGTAAGGCAGCGATGCTTCCGAAGTGGGCGTTCGGATATATCCAGTCTCAGGAGCGATATGAGACACAGACAGAGATACTTGATATCGCGGGCAGGTATCGGGAGAAAGGTATAGGCTTAGACTGCATAGTCCTTGACTGGATATCGTGGCCTGAAGGACAGTGGGGGCAGAAGAGTTTTGATGAGATGAGGTTCCCCAATCCGGATGCGATGACGGATGAGCTTCACGAAAACAACGTGCATTTCATGATCTCCATATGGCCGAACATGGATGAGAGCACGGATAATATCAAAGTCTTTAAGGAGCGCGATCTGCTGCTTCCTGAAGTGAACATATATAATGCGCTTTTGCCTGAGGCCAGGAAACTGTACTGGCAGCAGGCGTATGAAGGTCTGTTCGTTCACGGAGTGGATGCATGGTGGTGCGATAATTCCGAACCGATATGCCCCGAGTGGATGGAGAATGTGCGCCCTGAGAATTCAAAGAACTTTGAGCGGTACTGCGATATGGTGAGCAACCATATCCCTGCTCCGTATACCAATGCTTTCGGTCTCTATCACGCCATGGGAATATATGAGGGACAGCGAAGCGCATGCCCGGAAAAGAGGGTCGTAAATCTAACCAGGAGCGGTTATCCCGGACAGCAAAGATACGGAACGATATTGTGGTCGGGGGACATCTCGGCTTCATGGGATACACTGAAAAAACAGATCGCTGCGGGGATCCATTTTGCGGCGAGCGGCATGCCTTACTGGACTATCGATATCGGTGCATTTTTTGTTAAGAACGGAATGCAGTGGTATTGGGACGGAGAGTACGACTCAGGTGCCGAAGATCCGGCATATTGTGAGCTGTTTACGAGATGGTATGAATGGGGCGCATTCCTGCCGGTATTCAGGGGACACGGTACCGATGTGAGACGTGAACTGTGGAATTTCGACCGGCCAGAAGCTCCGTTCTATGATGGGCTTGTTGCCGCTAACAGAAGACGGTATGAGCTGATGCCATATATTTATTCGCTTGCGGGAGATGTGTATCTTAATGACTCTGTTATGATGCATCCGCTTGCTTATGCTTTTCCGGAAGATAAGAATGTCTGGGAGATATTCGATCAGTATATGTTCGGAGATTGCCTGATGATCTGTCCCGTGACCGAGCCCATGTATTTCGGCACGGGAGCGGAGAGTGGAAATCATACAAGAAAAGTTTATCTGCCCGAAGGCAGTGACTGGTATGATCTGAATACGGACAGGAGATATAAAGGCGGGGAATGGATAGATGCTGACGCTCCGCTTGACCGTATTCCTGTATTTGTAAAGCCGGGTTCGATAATTCCGATGACGGAATCCGCTCTTTCGACAGCGGAGCTGTCAGATGAGATAACGCTGCATGTCTATCCCGGTGCAGACGGTGAATTTACTCTTTACGATGACGCCGGTGACGGCTACGAATATGAGACCGGGAAATATACGCTTAGAAACTATGTCTGGGATGATAATTCAAGGTCTTTGACGGAAGACGGGGTTCCCGTCACGGGATTTATCTTGCATGGATGACCGCGTCCTGCATGATACGGCATATTAAACGATGAATTCTATGCTTTCTCCGTCTATCGTGATCGTGTATGTTCCTTCAGGCAGCATGAGTTCTGATATATCCAAAGTGAGAGGCTCGGTCTCTGTCATGATGTCTTCCAGCTTTCCTTCGCTGTAAGTGATCTCTGTACCGGTTGCTGTCTTCTTGGCGATCACATATTCCGTTCCCGTTACATCTTCGGGAAGCGTAAGGTTTTCTATGGTCAGGATTCCGTTATCATACTCTGCACTGATGTCGGAACCTGCGGTCTCTGTTTCGGAAGGCTCGGCGGATTCTGCAGTCTCTGCCTCGGCTGCTTCACTTGAGCCGACTTCTTCTGCTTCGCTTATAGCCTCATCCTTAACCGATGAAGATGCGTTGCTTGCCTCTTCACTTGCAGAGTCTGCTATGGCTGCGGTTTCTGTCTCAGCTGCATCGTAGTCCCATGAAGGTCCCTCAGCCGCCTCGTAATCCCAGGACGGTTCGGACGGTGCTTCGGACGCACTATATGATGCGGATGAATCCGATGAGGGTGCCGAGGTACTTCCCATCCTGAATATGGCGGGAAGAGCGACCATAACGGTGATCAGCGCCGCTGCGGCTACGGGAAGCGCGATGAACACGCCCCTCATGATCTTGGCCTTATTGGGGTTGCTCTTTTTTACGGGTCTTCCATGAAGTTCAAATGCCGCTTCATCTATGTACTTGGGATCGAGCCCGGAGAGGGCATCCATCAGATCGTTCCCGTTCACAGTTCGTATCCTTCCTGCAAAAGATAATCCTTGAGTTTCTGTCTTGTTCTGAAAAGCTGTGACTTAACTGCCGATTCCGACATCGAAAGCTCGGCTGCAATGTCGGAAAGTGAGTCGACATAGAAATAACGTCTTACGAAGATCAGACGGTCGTTTGTGTTAAGACCTGCAACAAATCTGTTTAAGTGTCCCGAAAGAAGGGATCTGCCCACCATGTCTTCCGTGCTGGAAGAGGAGGCTACTTCGAAGAGTTCGTCAAGCGCGAGGGCGGTCTGTCCCGCCCCGCGCTTTTGTGAATGAAGTTTACGGTAGAGAGTCAGAGCGTGGTTCCTGACGATCGCTGCGAGGTACGGTGCCAGCAGATCCGGGCGTTCTTCGGGCATAGTGTTCCAAGCCGAAAGATAAGTATCGTTTATACATTCCTCCGAATCTTCGTCATTAGCTACGATGTTCATTGCGATCTTTCTGCAATATCCGCCGTATTTGACGTTCGTTTCCGTTATTGCGTTTTCGCTTCTGGCCCAGTACAGGTCTACGATCTCGTTGTCTTGCATTATCCTTTCGGATCCGGATCAAAGCTGCTTGATCAGATCCAGGAACTCCTCTTTGTATTCGTCGTCAAGATCCAGTTTGGAGATCTGCTTTGATACATCTCTCATGCTTAAGTTTCCGATGTATGAGCTGTCATTCAGGATCATGCCGCATTCAGCTACATATGCTGCAAAAAGTGTATCACAATTTGGTGTTCTGGTGTAGCACTCATTGCTGATGGGGAAGTAGATCAGCTGTGATTCGTCTTCTTCGGGCTCTTTGTAGCGTACGGATACTGTCATCCATTCATCGGAAGTAAGACCTGTCTCGGAGAGGTCTGTGTTCTGATATCTGAGGTCGTCAGTGTCGTTGCC
>JAFZQY010000089.1 GCA_017620155.1 Lachnospiraceae bacterium
ACATCCTTGGCAGCTGTAACTACTTCGCTGGTGGTAACGGCAAGTTCTGCAACCTCGTCGATGCTCTCGCCCATCTCGGTCAAGTTGCCTGCGATGTTCTGTACGGATTCTGCCATCTCCATGCTGCCCTTGGAAAGCTCAGTGATAGCTCCTGTGATGCCGTCTGCTGCGGAATTACATGTATCTGTAGCCTCGGAAACCTCACCCATGGCGGAATTGATATTCCCTGCGCCGGTTGATACTCTTCCGATGACTTCGGTCATGTTGCTCTGCAACGAATGAACGGAATCGATAACGGAATTAACTTCATTGATGAATGACTCAGCCTCAAGAGGTTTGGTCAGATCACCCTTGGCCATATGGCCTGTAGCTTCTGCAACGAGGCTGATGGGCTTCTTGATCCTGCTTGCCACCAGAACAACCAGTGCTGCGCAGGCAACAACTATGATGACTGCTATGATCACGACCAGTTTAACAACCTTGTTGATGGCTGACTTAACCTTGGCCTCTGCCTCACCAGAGAAAGCCATGCCGACAACCTGTCCGCTGGCATCCTTGAGAGGTACATAGTATACATAGTAGTCCTGGCCGCCAATGGTCACGCCGTCTGAATGATACTCATTACCGGCCTTAACGCTTGCCCAGATATCGGCTGCAGCCTGAGAACCTTCATTACGCTGACCGTCATCCTTACGAAGGGATGTCATGAAACGGGTATCGCCCTGGAAAAGTGTAAGCTCTACGCCGTCGCCCTTGAGTGAATCAACATACGCATGATCTTCATCATAAGTAAGTTCATCACCGTTCATGAGATCATACTCGTAATACTGACGGAGTCCCTCTGCAGCCACTCTCAGTTCGTTGAAGACATCATCTTCCATGTTAGCCGAAAGTTCCTTGGCTGAAAGGATGCCTATGATCAGTGCCGAAACGATGAGCGGCGCCAATCCGAGTGTCAGTAATACAGGAAGTAATCCTAATCCGCCTTTTTTCTTCATAGCAAATTCTCCTTTTTAATCTTTGTTTTGGGTATAATTTCCCCCTATATCAAAAAATTATATCATCAGAACGCGTTATGTACAACATTTTTTCAGATAATTCAATGACCCGTTCCATATATTGACATGATCCGTGAAATTTACACCAATATATTGTATGGTAATTTTTCACAAATAAAAAACGGCACCCCTTTTTCAGGGATGCCGCATGACAAAACATTGTTTTCGGTATGAAACCTGTCAGATCTTAAAGAAGTCAAGATCTGCTTCAAGCTGCTTGGCCAGGTCGTTTAAGTCGGCTGCGGACTGGGAAAGCACATTGACCGTAGCATTGAGTTCCTCCATGGAAGCGGAAGTCTCTTCGGTAGAAGCCGCATTCTCCTCGGATATGGCAGAAAGCGAATCCATGGCATCTACGATGATGGATTTGCTGGCTGCGCTCTCCTGTGACAGACCGGATATGGTGGTCACGCCGTCTACGGTAGTTCCCACACCGCCGATCAACTCGTTGATCTGAGCTACGGTATTCTGAAGAACCGCATTTACATTATCGCTGATATCGGTAACTTCTTTGGTCTTAACGATGGCATTCTGCGACTGCTTGAGAAGCTTCTCCATCTCCGCACGGATCTCGTTGGCCGTCTCTGCAGATTCTGTGGCAAGCTTGCCGATCTCCTCGGCAACGACTGCAAATCCGCGTCCTGCCTCACCGGCTCTGGCTGCCTCGATGGAAGCGTTGAGTGCGAGCAGGTTGGTCTGGCTTGCGATCGAAGTGATGCCGTCAACTCTCTCGTTAACGCTCTGAACTGCAGCATTGGTTGCATTCATGCCTACGGATATCTCATCCATAGCACGGCTCATGGCTTCCATGTTGTCAGCCAGGTCGCTCATGGCTCCTGCGGACGATTGGCTCTGGTCGCTCATGGATGATGCGGTTGTAGCCAGGCCCTGTGCATTGCTTGCAACTTCCTGGATAGCATCGGAAAGCATGCCCATGTTCTCGGATGCACGCTGGATGGTGTCTGCCTGATCGGAAGCGCCCTTAGCGATCTCCTGAACCGCCTCGGATACATCATCGGTAGTCTGGCTGATCTGTTCTGCGGACTCGGCAAGGAGCTGCGATGATTCTCCCAGACTTCCCATGACTCTCTTAAGATCGCCGACAACCTCGGTCAGCTTATCGTTCAGTTTATTGATGTTATTAACGATATCGCCGAATTCGTCTTTGCGTCCCGTGAGCGATTTATCGTCAATGATCTCGAATTCTCCCTGTGAAAGTTTATCGATGCTCTCATTAACAGCCTTGATGGGACTTGTAAACGACCCGGATACATATATCGAAAGGACGGTTGCGAGTACGAGCATCACTATGCCGACGATCACTATGGTCCTGATCATCTTGTTGGAGCTTGCGAGAACCACATCCTTGTCGGTAGCGATGACGGTCACCCATCCGGTAAGAGGCTCGCGCTGGTAAGACATGCGCCAGTTGCCGCCGTTAAATGTGGAATCATAGCCGCCGGATGCCAGAAGATTGCTTCTGGATTCGGTATACCACTTCTGTGATGCAAAATTGACGGGTTCACCGGTCTCAAGATCCATGGTCGTATGTGCGATCAGATCACCGTTGTTATCTCCGATGAAGATATCCTGATTAAGGGATGCTACTTCATCCTTGACCAGCTGGGTGAACTCGGTCAGGTTATAGTTCCTCTGTACTGCTCCGATGAAATTACCTTCATCATCAAGAACGGGGGCTATGAAAGTACATATTCTCTTGCCGGTGGTCTTGCTTATATTCTGGTCCGATACACAGAAAGCCTTGGTATCGCGGCATTTGGTGAAATACTCTCTGGTGGATACATCAACCAGATCGCCGCTGGCTCTGGCTACCTGCATGCCGTCGGCACCGGTTACTACCATTCCGTTTCCGTCACCGTAAGCTTCGTCTGCTCTGGCGAGCCAAACTGCACATTCTTCGGGAGTTATATTGCCTGCCAGTACATCTCTTACAACCGTAGATGCCGCAACGGTCTCGATCATGCGCCGGTTTTCCTTGACTATCGTGCTGAAATCATGCTCTACCAGTTCAACCTGCGCGGAATTCATCTGATCCATATTGGATATGGCTTCTTTGCGTGATGAACGGTAAGTTACCACGATCGCGATGATGAGCGGTACGGCCATGATTGCCACGACTAAGATCGTGAGCCTGGCTCTGATGCTGTTCAGACCATACCCTGCAGACTTTGCTTTCTTTTTCTGTTCCATTTTGAAACAACCTCCAATAATTTAATTTGTCGTGTTTTCTATGATATCCTTCATCAGGTCAACACGTCCGTTCTCTGCCGCTGTGATCAGAGCTTCTGATGTTCGCTCATCCTCCTGCGCCTGAGCGTTCACCCTGCCCATCTGCTCATTGAAAGCGGTGTTGTTCTCAACCTTCTCTTCGGTCTCGGTTTTCTCGTCCGTACCGCGCATCTCATCAAGTCTCTCTCTGCGGCCGATCTCCATATTATAGGTGTTGCTGTCGATCTTGCCCTGTCTGTACAGTGTTTCCACCATGTTGTCGGGGTATCCGCTCAATGAATTGTACTGAGCTGTGTTTTCGGACTCATCCTCATTTGCCTGCTGATTCTCCTCGCGGACCTTTTCTCTTGCCTCACGGGATTCCTCAGCCTTCGCTGCCAGAGCGTCGGCGATCTCTTCTCTGCGCTCGGCGGCTTCCCTTTGCTTCTCGATCGTTTCCAGTTTCTCTTCATTGCTGTCGCTGCGCAGCATTACGATTCCGTCATCCAGTTTCTGGAGAGCCTCGGGTCTGGCGGTTACGGTATCACCGTCTTCGGAAATGTCGAGAACATCACCGTAGATACCTTTTGCAGCCGAATCTTCGACTTGTCCTGCCGCCTTGCCGGCATTCTCCTGCGCCTTGGAGTTTTCCTGCGCGCGAGTATCCTGCTGAACCTTGCGGGTCTCAGCCTGTGCTTCGGTATTTCTGATATTCTGGGCACGAAGAGCGCTGCCCGTCTGCATAGAATTCTTGATCTGATTGATATTTACAGGTTCCATACCGGCCACCTCCTTTATCTTATTATTTTATCATTTTTTCGCTGTTTTTGTATAATTTTTACAAAAAATTTGATAAAATAAATAAAACAGCGTCTATATTTGACAGTTTCACAGAGAGGACTACCTATGGATAAAGGCATACTCTTCGTTCAGGAATCATCAAGTTTCCTCATAAATGCGATAATTTCTGCCCTTGAAAAAGAGGGATTTGTCTGCGGAACGGCTCCGTATGATGTAGATAAGATAGCAAATGTCGTGGATAAATATAACTGCCTCTTCATCAATGTCGAGAAAGATACTGCATTTCATCACAGTCCCGAACTTGTCTATCTTAAAGACGAGGCGTGCTTCAACGACAAAAAATGCATGATTATGGGGATTCCCAATGATATAGAGGACTGTCTCGAGATACTGACTGACACTTCGATAATCGCCAAATTCGAACGTCCGATCAATACTCGCGATGTAGTGGACAGTATTACAGAGACTTTTGAAGATGTGGTTGAGAAAGTAAACCGCCGTACCATCCTGGTCGTGGACGACTCGGGTACATTCCTTCACGCGATCAGGACCTGGCTCGATCCCGTCTATAAGGTAATAATGGTCAACTCCGCAACCAATGCGATATCCTACCTGGCCACCAATACGCCCGATCTGATATTGCTGGATTATGAGATGCCCGTATGCTCCGGGCCGAAGCTTCTTGAGATGATCAGATCCGATCCGTCGAATGCAAATATCCCCGTCATCTTCCTGACCGGAAAAGGCGACAGGGAAAGCGTTAAGAGCGTATTATCACTCCGACCTCAGGGATATCTGCTCAAGACCATAACCAGGCCCAACATGCTTAAGGCTCTGGAGGATTTCTTCAAAAAATACGACGAGGAGCATGAAAACGATCAGCCTTTCGATGCGCTCGACGTACTTTCGGGATATCTGAGCTGATAATATCTAAATCAGTATTATTTCATGTACTTCTTCTGCGCTTTTACGACTATCACGCCGTAAACGATCAGCAGTATGAAGAAAACCGTGTTGATCACTATCTGAACCAGCACATATTTCTCCGCCTCGACAGCGTATCGGGTATAGATCATGTTGAATATGCCCGATGCGGCGCACAACAGTCCCACTATGAGAAGCTTCCACCAGATATAATTGATGAAGCCTTCTCTGTCTTTGAGCTGGCTCTCGTCCAGGCTGCGGCTCATCACGACGCCGGAATTGATCCGGCCCTTCGCCTTCATCATCACCGCGCAGTAAGCCATATATAATCCGCACACTATTACCAAAAGGTCAAATACATTAAAACTCATTTCAAAAATCCTTTAACTGTTTTCTCCATATCATCAACTTCACATATAGTCTTGTGAACTATGGGAGCCGTCCTTATCTCAGAAACTGCCTTAGGGATCGGCACTTTGCTCAGTTCATACAGGCGGTCGGCCTTGTCGAAATCATCATCCGAACTGTATCCGGGATCGATCGCGGACAGTACGCTGCCCGTGAATTTATAGGGGCTTGCGGTAGATGCGATCACAGTGGGAGTCCTGTCTCCTGTTTTGGAGCGGTATGACTTATATACGCCTGCTGCCACTGCGGTATGAGTATCTATCAGATATCCGCATGATTCGAATATGTTCTTGATCGTAGCCAGCGTCGTTTCCTCATCGCAGGTTCCGCCGACGAAAGAATCAAGCTTTGCTCTCATCGCATCCGTGATGTCATAACGGCCCGTACGGGTCAGCAGTTCCATCAGCGTACGGCACTTACCGGCATCATTATCGCAGATATGATATATGAGCCTCTCTAAGTTGCTGGATATGAGGATGTCCATCGAAGGGGATGAAGTAAGGATGAACTCTCTGTTTCTGTCGTATGTTCCGGTAGAGAAGAAATCATAAAGCACCTTGTTCTCGTTCGACGCGCATATGAGTTTCGCGATGGGCAGGCCCATCTCTTTTGCATAATATGCAGCCAGGATGTTGCCGAAATTGCCGGTCGGAACGACCACATTGATCGGCGCGCCCTCGGCTATCCTCTCCTCTTTCATCAGTCTCGTATAAGCATATACATAATAAACAATCTGAGGTACCAGACGGCCGATATTGATGGAGTTGGCGGATGAGAACTGCATGCCGTTCTCATTCATCCACTCGGCAAGCTCCTTATCGGAGAAAAGCTTCTTGACTCCGGTCTGGGCATTGTCAAAGTTGCCGTTAATGCCTACCACAAATGTATTATCGCCCTGCTGGGTCACCATCTGCTGCTTCTGGATCGGGCTTACGCCGTCCTTCGGATAAAAGACGATGATCCTGGTGCCGGGCACCGAAGCAAATCCGGCGAGAGCAGCCTTGCCCGTATCGCCGCTTGTCGCGGTCAGGATCACGATCTCGTTCTTCACATTATTCTTGCGGGCTGCGGTAGTCATCAGATGAGGCAATATGGAAAGTGCCATATCCTTGAACGCGATGGTCGCGCCGTGATAGAGCTCAAGGAAATACGCATCACATGCCTCGGCCAGCGGAGCTATCTCCTCGGTGTCGAACTTATCGTCATATGCCGCAGCAATGCATCCGCGGAGCTCTTCCTCGGTAAAATCCGTAAGCAGGAGTTTCATGACCTCATATGCCACTCCCTTGTAATCCATGCCGGCCAGTTCCTTAAGGCTCCTGTCCAGAGCGGGTACGTGATCGGGGACATATAATCCGCCGTCCGATGCAAGTCCGTTTAATATGGCTTCGGACGCTTTTAGTTTTTCATCTGCTCCTCTCGTGGAACTATATGTTATGTCAACCATGATGTCTCCTTAGAATAGATTTATTTGATGCATATACAAGTGCAATCATATCACAAAAATGTTATCATTCACACAGGAACGTAAACTATTTCCTATACTTCGCTTATGTCAGATCTGCTCCCCGGCGTATACAGGGCCGTCAAAAAAGACAAAACCGAATATTTCCGCGCATCCGTGACATACCGCAACAAGCATATATCTCTGGGAAGCTTTTCCAAAGAAAAAGATGCGAATGCGGCATATAACGAGGCACTCGAGCTCCTGCATGATCCCGGGATCCCGATAGACGATCACAAAAGTTCAAAGCATCATATCTCTTTTGAAAAATGGGTTATCCTGTGCAACTTCAGGGATAACGGTGTCTATTTCAGGAATCCGATATATGTAAGGCCCAGGCTCTTTTACTATTATTTCGGACCGGGTGATTTCTTCATATTCTCGGGTGAGGATCTGTTCTACTATTCCGCACACAAGATACAGCGCAGAGGCGGCCATCATTTCGTGGCCGACTACGGCTCGCAGATAAACATCCTCTCCCGCTACGGGATAAGGAGCCATTCGGTGCCCGGCACCGATTATGTCTTCCTGAACGGGAATCCGCAGGACCTGCAGTATTCGAACATCAAGGTGATCAACGCCTTCCACGGAGTCCGATTAACTTCCGATAACCGGTATGAGGTCAGGATACATGTGAACGGCTATCTGAAGGTCGGCACATATCCCGATGCCATAGAGGCTGCCATAGCTTATAACAAGGCTGCCGATACATTAAAAAATGCCGGCATCCTCAGGCAATACTCCGTCAATTACATTGATGATATCTCGCCCAAAGCTTATGCCGACATCTATACATCCGTGCACATATCCGATTCCATAACCGGATATGACGCGTCTTTATCTGACTGAATAATCTATGAATCCCACATTCACTCCGTAATCGCCGGCGAGGCTGTTAAGGAGCTTACCCTTGGAGTTATATTTCCACATACTCATAACATAAGGATAATCCGGGAGATTCCCCTCATTCGCAAGCCATATCTCGTATTTGGTCAGCGCGGCGGTATTGACCTGGCAGAGCAGGAATTCCTTGTTGGCTTCCACCATCGCATCATATCCGCCCGACTCTATCACCGAACAGAAAGTGGTGAGCACCGATGTGCGCGTGTTCTTATCAATCTTCTCTATCCTCGAAATATCATTCGTGATCAGATGCATCTCTATCGCCACGGGATATGTAAGTTTGAATACCGGAGTCGCCTTAGTTGCGGGTGTGGTAGTAGTGGTCGTAGTGCCGTCGGCATTCGTGGTCTTGACGATAGTTGAGCCATCGAGATTGGTAGTAGTAGTCGTGGAAGAACCGTCGGTCCCGGTAGTCGTTGTTGTGGTAGTACCATCCGCATTGACAGTCGTTGTGGTGGTCGATCCGTCAGAGTTTGTGGTCGTGGTAGTCTTAGTCGCGGTGTCCGTTTTTGTACTGTCGGCATTCGCTGTCGAGGTTGTACCGTTTGCATTCGTAGTCGTCGTTGTTCCCGGAGCGGGCACGACCGCTGCCTCGGCGACCATCACGGTAACAACCGTCTCCTTGCCGGCCTGATCCGTATCCACGGTAGTCACATTTCCGTAAGGATCCAGGTTTACGGTCTTCTTGCTGATCTGATTTCCGTTTGCGTCCTTGACCGTCACGGTGGTATTTCCCTTGTCATCGACCTCGGTCGTCGTGGTATTACCATTGGTGTCCTTGACGGTTGTAGTGGTGTTGTATTTGGTCTTATCAGTCTCAAGCCCCAGCTTCTGGAGCTTGTCTTTTACGGTCTCGGAGGTGACATTCGCGGTTGTTCCGGACGAAGTAGTTCCGGTAGATGAACTGCCGGTCACGGTCGTTCCGGTCGCAGAGAGCCCGAGCCTGTCCACCGCGCTCTTGGCAGCCGCAAGCTGAGTCATCACATAGGTCGCTTCTTCTTTTGCCTCGGTCTCATTGATGGCCTGTGAAGAAAAATATACTCCGAAGGGGATACCGGCCTGAACGGCACCGGTCACATTGTCTATGAACTTCGTATCCGCGATGATATTGCCGCTGTCATATCCTCTGGCACCGACTCTGATCATCACATAATCCACTTCCGTAGCCAGCTGCTTCCAATCCACGGTGGTCGTGTATTGGGAAATATCAGCGCCCGTCCTGGTAGTACGGCGTCCGTTGTTATAGTATCCGATTATGCCGTTCTGGCTCTGGAACTGTGTATCCTCATATGTATTCAGTTTTATCGAAGAATTGATGGCTATCCACTCATTGGTCCCGTCTATGTGAGTGACCAGAGTATGCTTGCCGTCGGTCGCGGGATCCACCCTGCTCTCAGCCTCCTTGGCAGCGGCTTCCGCTGCTTCCTCTTCGGCCCTTTTCATCTCCTCTTCGCGCTGCTCTAATTCATCCTTGCGGGACGCATTGGAATTCTCTTCCTCATAGATATCTGCCACGCTCGTATCAGCATACATCCCCCAGAAGTTCAGGTCATCGGCCCTCAGAGAATCGGCCTGTTCCATGGGTTCCTCTTCCGAGGTGACCTGAGTGGCCTGTGTGGGAGTCTGGGAAGCACTCGAAGAAGGGCGCTTGTTGTTATTCGCAAGCACCACTATCGCAAGCACGCCGAATATGGCGAGCGACGCCACCAGCATGACGGTAGGCATCCGCACGCTCAATCCGCTGTATTCTTCATCATCGTCGTTCTTCAATCTCATTGCAGTCGCACCATTTAATATATATACTGTTTGGGTAGCACAATTAACGGATTAATTAAGTGCATGTCCGGAAGTACATGGATGTACTTCCATGTGCAATTATATCACATAAAAATATCCCATGAAATTTCGTAAAACCCTCTGCACAATGCTCATCATCCCGCTTATCATATGCGGATGTGCGCACACATCATCCGGATCAGCCGTCCCCGTAAACCGTACGGGGCTCTATTTTGATACCGTCGTATCGATCACTCTCTATGAATACGAGGGTTCCTCCGATCCGCTCTTTGATGAGTGCATGAAGATGTGCGAGCATTACGAATCTCTATTCTCCGCCACCGTACCGGATTCGGATGTCTGGCGGATCAATCACGCGGACGGTGCGCCTGTAACTGTCGATCCCGAGACCGCTTCCCTCATATCCGATGCGCTTATCTACTGCCGCGAGTCTGACGGAGCGATAGACCTTACCGTGGGCGGTGTGTGTGAGCTCTGGGATATCAGTTCGCAGGTCGGGAGCGATTCTCCGCACATACCGGATGAAGCGGACATATCCGAAGCCCTTTCTCATGTGGATTACACACAGGTATCGATAGAAGGAAACACCGTAACAATTTCCGATCCCGATGCTCATATCACGCTCGGCTTCATCGCCAAGGGATATGTGGCAGACAGGCTTGCCGAGTATCTCTCCGGATCAGGCGTAACAAGCGCGCTCATAGACCTCGGCGGAAACATAAAGACCGTAGGAGGAAAACCGGGCGGATCGGATTTCCGCATCGGCATCCAGAAACCTTTTGCGGACAAGGGCGAACCGATAACCACCGTATCCGTAAAAGACGCTTCCGTCGTATCATCCGGAACCTACGAGCGTTACTTCATACTGGATGATCACATCTATCATCATATTTTTGACACAAAAAAAGGCTACCCCGTTGACGGTAATGTCACCGGGGTAACCGTGATCTCATCTTCATCCGAAGAAGCTGATGTTCTCTCTACTCTCTGCCTCATCATGGGCACCGATCAGGGACTAAGCCTGATAGAGGATACCGAAGGAGCAGAAGCCATGTTCATCACTTCGGATTACGGTCTTCACACCAGTTCGGGCTGGCAGATGATCAAACCTTGAAGTTGCTCATATTATCATCGAGCTCGTCCGCGATCGCTTTGAGTTCCTGAGCCTTCTCCGAGATATTGCTTACTATCGCGGATACTTCCGTAACGGAAGCTGATGTCTGCTCTGTACTTGCAGCATTTTCCTGCGCTATGGCTGTCAGGTTCTGTACTATATCAACGACTTCTACACGCGTATCATCCAGTTCTCTGGACTTGTCCCGGATGATCCTGATGCTGTCTATGGAAGCGGATATTCCGTCTGCCACTTCGCCGAACTTCTGCTCGGTCTGGGCTACGTTCTCATTCTGCTCGGTCATGATCTGCTCTACTTCGGTCATGGTCTCCACGGCCTTCTGAGAATCGGTGAGCAGTTCATCTATGATCGCTTCTATCTGCTGAGCGGATTCATTGGACTGTTCCGCAAGTTTCTGTATCTGTCCCGCAACTACCGCAAAACCGCGTCCCTGTTCACCGGCTCTTGCAGCCTCTATGGATGCATTCAGTGAAAGCAGATTGGTCTCTTCGGCGATCGCCGTGATCAGGCTTGTAGCCTCACGGATCTTCTGAGCGGATGTGTTGGTCGTCTTGGTCTGTTCCGCGATGATACCGATCGAATCGATCGCTTTGCGGTTGATCGCTTCAAGAGTCTTGAGCGTATCATTGGCTTCGCCTGAAGCTGTACGCATGCCTCTCGCTACTTCTACGAGTGTCTGAAGTTCATTGCCATTCTCTTCTACGAGGTTGCCCATGTGGATGACATCCTCGGTAGCCTTCTGTGTCTCGTCTGCCTGTGATGTTGCTCCGTCTGAGATATCAGCTACGGCAGCCTCAACCTGCTCTATGGTTATGGTTGTTTCGTTGGTGCCTTCCTCGAGAGTCTCGGAAGCAGCCCTGACATTATCGGCCTGCTCTTTCAGTGTGGTCACAACATCAGAGAGTGATTTCTCAAGTGCGGCTATGCCTCTTGCCATAACGCCGTTCTCATCCTTACGCATAGCCAGATTATCGAGGCTTTCATCTTTGGTAAGATCAAGGCTTGAGATCTTTTCCACGGATTCGGATATCTGAATGATCGGTTTGGTAAACATCGTTGCAAGTAAAAATGCCACTGCCAGCGCAACGATCAGGATCACTGCTGCGATAATATATGCCATCCTGCTGACCGAATTGATATTGGCCATTGCTTCATCTTCATCAACGGTGATTACGAGAATAGCCAGATTATCCTTATCAACATAGTATGCAGCATACTTGAAAGCGCCCTTGTACTCATACTCGATAACTCCGGGTTCGGGATGAGTGCCCGCCTGAATCTGCGCTACCAGACTCTTTACTGCGGCATTCTCTACGGGATTACCCACCTTTTCCTCTGTGGGATGGAACATCATCGTTCCGCTCTCGTTAACGATATAAGCATATGATGTGCTCAGATTATTGATCTTTACGTCGCCGAAGTCTTCATTAAGAAGCTTGTATACATTAAGATATGAACTCTTATATGAGTCCAGACGCAGCTGAAGCGTTTCGCCGTATGATTTGGCTTGATCCAGCATGTAGTTATGGATGGTCTGCTTCATATCTTTCTGTACGGTAGGCACGATCACGACGAACATCATCACTACCGCAACCACTACCGATATCAGTGTGAGTGCGATTATCTTGAATTTGATCGATGCGAAAAAACCTACCTGACTACCTGATTTATTTTTTTTGCTTTTGCTTTCCTCAGACATCTCAATCCTCCATCCGCAAGAGATTTACAAAACACCTAACAAATTATACAAAAACAACGTTGGTTATTCAATTATCATTATGCACAATTACCATCATTTCAATTTGTCATATATATCAAAGCAATCGAATGTCGAGAAGTAATCCGCAGGAGTCTCGGCCCTTCTGATGAGTTCAGTCTCACCGTCAGCCTTAAGCAGGATCTCTGCGCATTTGAGTTTTCCGTTGTAGTTATAACCCATCGCATATCCGTGTGCGCCGGCATCATGGATCACAAGAATATCTCCCATGTCTATCCTGGGCAGTTTCCTGTCGATAGCGAACTTATCGTTGTTCTCGCAAAGCGAGCCCGTAACGTCATACATATGATCGAAGGGCCCGTCCTCTTTTCCGAGGACTGTAATGTGATGATAGGATCCGTACATCGCAGGGCGCATCAGGTTGACCGCACATGCATCAACGCCTATGTACTCCTTGTGAGTATGTTTCTCATGGATCGCGCGGGTCACGAGCACTCCGTAAGGAGCCATCATGTATCTGCCCATCTCGGTATATATAGCCACATCTCCCATTCCCGCGGGAACGAGTTTTTCATTATATACACGCTCAACGCCTGCGCCGATCGCAGCGATGTCATTAGGAGTCTGGTCGGGTGAATATGCGATACCCACGCCGCCGGAGAGATTGATGAAGCTTATGTGGGCGCCGGTCTCATTCTTAAGTTCCACAGCCAGGTCAAAGAGCTGTCCGGCGAGCTGTGCATAATAATCATTGGTCACGGTGTTGCTCGCAAGAAAAGCATGGATGCCGAAATGTTTAACGCCCTTTTCAATCAGGATCTTAAAGCTCTCAGTCATCTGCTCGCGCGTCATGCCGTACTTCGCGTCACCGGGATCGTCCATTATGCCGTTACTGAGCGTGAACTTTCCGCCGGGATTGTATCTGCAGCTCATGGTCTCGGGAAGTTTGCCGCCGCAGGCTTCCTCGCAGAAATCTATATGAGTGATGTCATCGAGATTGATGATCGCTCCGAGCTTATATGCTAGTTCATATTCTTCAAAAGGAGTATCGTTACTCGAGAACATGATATCCGAACCGGTGATGCCGCATGCATCGGACAGCATGAGTTCGGTAAGGGATGAGCAGTCCGAACCGCATCCGTAGTCTTTTAAGATATTCATGATGAAGGGATTGGCGTTCGCCTTCACAGCGAAGTATTCCCTGAATCCGGGATTCCAGCTGAAAGCCTTACGGACAGCATCCGCGTTCTCGCGGATCCCCGCTTCGTCATACAGATAAAACGGAGTCGGGTACTCTTTTGCGATCTTCTCAGCCAGTTCTTTGGTTACGAAAGTTTCTTTCTTCTGCATCCTTTTTTCATCTCCTCATAAAAATTTGTAAAACATGCAAGGCCCTGGTGGCCTCGATATAAAGTGCCTGTTTGTGGAAATCTTCGGGTTCAAACGGTTCATCAACGATGAATACGGTATCAAATTCAAGGCCTTTGGTCAAATAAAACGGCGCGATGCTAACTCCAGTCTTAAATGCGGAAGTATCCGCGCGAAGAAGCGAGATCTCAGGTGCGCCTTCTTTTTCACCCAATTCGGCGACTATCCTGCGGTGGATATCCAAGGCGCGCGAAGCATCCCTTACAAGCACTGCGATCGTATCCTGCTCAGGAGCATAGCGATCTATCATCTCGCATAACCGCGATACGAGTTCTTCGTCATCTCCGTATACATGCTCCGATACGGGCTCGCCGTGGCGGTCTATATTGCTGTATGTATCAAGCCCTGCTATGCGCGCCGCATAATCTGTGATCTCAACGGTTGAGCGGTAACTCCTGTTAAGCTCGACCGTATGAAGTTCCCTTCCGAATATCGAGGGCAGAAATTCAAGTACGTCCCTGTGCTTTTCGTCTATGGTCTGTGCCTTGTCACCGAGGATCGTCATCGGGCAGGGGAAGATCTTCTCTATGAGACGGTACTGCAGATATGTGTAATCCTGCATCTCATCGATGATCAGGTGCTTGACCGGTCTCGCCGGTTCCTGTGAAAAGAGCGAATACTTCAGATACAGGATCGGATATACATCTTCATAAGGGATCACATCGGCCTTCAGATACTCATCCTTGGGTCTTACATATCGGATGTTTCCGTTCTCGTCATAGTCAGGATCTGTATCTTTGTTATCATTATCAGGATCGGGATCTGCGTCAGTTTCAGGGGTTCTGTCGTCATTTGTGACTAATGTCACATTTATCGTCTGTCTACCGGTCTCTTCGAGGAAAGTATTGTACAGGCTCAAAAGATCCCTGTCGCTGTACATCGAATTAAGGCCGTCTGTAATATAGAGTTTCTCTTCTGCAGACATATCGCGTCCGCGCAGGGTCTCCTCTTCGTCTATGATGAACTCGGCCACTCTGGACATGCGCTCCATGAGCTGAACATCCCAGAGTTTCTCATAGAAAAGCGATGTGATATACGAAGCGGAATATTTGCGGCCCCTGTAACGATAATCACGGATATCGACCGCAGCGGATTCCAGTTCGAGCACATAACCGTCAAGTTCTTCAACATACTCCCTGCTCTGTTTATACTCGGCTTCATCGGTAGCTATAGGTATGTGCTTATCCGGAGCCAGTATCTCCTCAAGCCTGTCATAACGATCCTGAGCTTCACCAATCTTACGCAGTCTCCTGTATGCCCAGACATCAAGGCTCATCTCGCATATGTTCTCCTCACCGAGTTCGGGCAGGATGCGCGAGATGTAATCTGCGAAGACTCCGTTCGGACTGATGATCAGGACCTGTGAAGCCTGCAGGGTATTCCTGTTATGATAGAGCAGATATGCTATCCTGTGAAGCGCAACGCTCGTCTTGCCGCTTCCCGCGCAGCCCTGCACTGCGAGTATCCTGTGGTCCGTATCGCGGATTATCGCATTCTGTTCTTTCTGTATGGTCGTAACTATCGCTTTAAGCGAAGCGGATGCGTGTGTCCCGAGCTCGGCGCGCAATATCTCATCATCGATGTTCATATCGCTCTCGAGCATATACACGATACGTCCGCCGGATATCTTGTACTGGTATTTGTGAGTGATGACGCCGGTTATGGTGCCCAGAGGAGCCTTGTACGAAGCCGGCCCTGCGTCATAATCATAGAAAAGCGAAGAGATCGGGGCTCTCCAGTCATAAATAAGAGGTATCGCCCCCGCACTTTTTGAAAGGTTCGATGTTCCGATATAGCACGGAGTCTCAGATTTTTCTCCGTCAAAAACAAAATCGACCCTGCCGAAATACGGCGAATCCTTCATGCGTGAATATGTGTATCTCTCACGGATGAAATCAGCCTTCTGCATGATCTTCTGGCGTATGGCATTGGTATTGTCAAAAAGCTCATAGCCATACTCATCGAACTCGGTATAACTGTTCCAGAAATACTCATGGAAATCAGCCATATCCTTGTCGGTTATATCAACCTTTTCGGACAGTTCGCGCATCTTCTCATCGATCAGCGCGAGGACCTCCTCGAGGAATCTTTCTTCTTCACGGATACTCATCTGATATTTTCTATCTGCCAGTCTATGGGAGTGGCACCATTTTTTTTAAGGAATTCGTTACACTTGGAGAAATGCCTGCATCCGAAGAATCCCCGGTATGCACTTAAGGGGCTCGGGTGCGGAGCTTCCAGATACAGATGTTTAGGATTATTAAGCATGGCTTTTTTGCGTCTGGCGGGGCTTCCCCACAGCATGAAAACCACAGGGCGGTCCACATCATTGACCGCGCTGATGATCGCATCCGTAAACTGTTCCCAGCCTTTGTTCTGATGCGATGCAGGCTGATGCGCCCTGACCGTGAGCACGGTATTCAGCAAAAGGACTCCCTGCCTGGCCCATTTCTCAAGATAGCCGTTATCGGGTATGTAGCATCCCAGATCGTCATGGAGTTCCTGATATATGTTCTTAAGCGATGGCGGGATATCCTTGGGAAGCACATCGGGAAGAACGGAAAAGCACAGACCGTGTGCCTGATGTTCGTTAAAATACGGATCCTGGCCCAGGATCACGGCTTTCACCTCGGAAAGAGGCGTAAGATGAAGTGCATTAAAAATATCCTCGGCGGGAGGATAAACGATCGTCTTCGAATATTCTTCCCGCACAAAAGAGTAGAGGTTCTTGTAGTATTCCTTATGGAATTCATCAGAGACCGCTTCCATCCAGTCTCCAGTAATCATAGCCATGTATTACCGCCTATATGCGCACGCTTATGCCGCGTGACTGTAAGTATTTCTTCAGATCCGGGATCTCCATCTCGCGATAGTGGAAAAGTGAAGCCGCAAGAGCAGCCTCGGCATGGCCTTTTTCAAAAGCATCATAAAAATGCTCCATAGTGCCCGCGCCGCCGGATGCGATCACGGGTATGTCCACGCTGTCCGCTATCTGTCGGGTGAGTTCAAGGTCATAACCTTCCTTGGTCCCGTCGCAGTCCATGCTGGTCAGAAGTATCTCTCCGGCACCCAGTTCAGCTGCCTTGATCGCCCACTCAACCGCATCGATACCCATATCGACGCGTCCGCCGTTCTTGAATATATTCCAGCCGGATCCGTCGTCTCGCCTCTTGGCATCGATAGCCACTACCACGCACTGTGAACCGAACTTATAAGCCGCTTCCGATATCAGGTTGGGATTCATGATCGCTGCGGAATTGACAGCAACCTTATCAGCGCCCTCACGCAGGATATCACGAAAATTCTCGACTGTCCTGATGCCGCCGCCGACCGTGAAGGGAATGAAGACTCTCTCAGCTACCGCGCGGACCATGTCGACAGCCGTGTGGCGCTCATCCGATGAGGCTGTTATGTCCAGAAAAACAAGCTCGTCGGCGCCAGACTTTGAATAAACCTCACCGACTTCGGCGGGGTCTCCTACATCTCTGATATTTACAAAATTCACTCCCTTGACCACTCTGCCGTCTCTGACATCGAGGCAGGGAATAATCCTCTTGGTATGCATTATCTTATCTCCAGGAAATTGGCGAGCATCTTAAGCCCGGTCTCGGAACTTTTTTCGGGATGGAACTGAGTGGCAAATACATTGTCTCTCTCAACGGCGGCATGGATGAGTGTCGCATACTCAGTAGTTGCCGTCACATTGCCCGGATCCTCAGCCTCCAGATAGTATGAATGAACGAAGTAAACATATGCCCCCTCTTCGATTCCCCTGAACATCCTGCCGGGATTCGGGAACTTAAGGGAGTTCCATCCGATGTGAGGAACTTTGAATCCGACATCGGGTATGCGTTTGATCTTGCCGGGTATAAGGCCGAGGCCTTTGGCTCCGGGACTTTCTTCACTGCTGTCAAAAAGCAGCTGCAGACCGAGGCAGATTCCGAGAAAAGGTATGCCTGCATCCACGACTTCGTGAATGACGGGAGTAAGACCATACTCATCCAGTCTGGCACACGCATCTCCGAAAGATCCTACTCCGGGCAGGATCACGCTGTCGGCATTAAGAAGATCTGTCCTGCTTCTGGTCAGAGCAGCGTCGTAGCCGAGATGAACTGCGGCCTTTTCCACACTTTTTACATTTCCTGCATCATAATCTATGATCGCAACCATCGTCTGTCCTCAATCAATTGGCATATATCTGATACACGAGTGCATCGGGATTATCAACCCGTCCGCCCTCATCCGAAACCGGAGCATCGGGAATGACATTGCCGTTCTCATCTATGGTAGCCTGATAGTACAGAGTACCTTCATCCTGAGGTACCTCATATTCATCTGCCGGAGGCATGTCGCCTTCAGGCTGTTCCTCAGGCATCTCGCCTTCGATCATTTCCGGTGCCGGCTCTCCGCCTACTGTAGGAGAAGGATCACGGTCATATCCGGGCTTGGGAGTTCCGAATATGATATTGTCGATATATCTCGTGTAATCCTTGTCGGACTTGGTTGCTATGATCTTGCGGGCATATTCCGGAGTCACGCCGTAGTTCTGGCTCAGGAGATTCGTGATGTTGTTATAGCTCGTGTCGATCTGCATCTGAACATCCGAGGTATTATAGTGATTCATCAGATAATCATAGCAGGCCACGCCGCTGATCAGCGCATCCAGAGCCTCTCTGGGCATTCCTATGCTGTTATATGTCTGATATGCCTTTTCCCATCTGCGCATCTGTAAGATGCAGCTGGAATTATCATACAGACGCTGATCGTCTTCGGACAGTTTTCTGCCGTAGAGATCCGTATAAGTCGTATCGTAATCCTGTTCGTAGTAAGCGCTGCGGGCTTCCTTGAGGTTCATGTCCGCAGGAACTGCCAGACCGATCACGAGCAGAGCCGCAAGTATCGGAACGAATACCAGGAAGATCATTATGACCTTCTTCTTCGGAAGTTTCTTGATCGGGCCGAGTGCTGCTTCCTTCTCTGCTTTCTTGGCAGCCTTCTCTTCCTTGGCTGCTTTGGCTTTTGCAGCCTTTTCGGCTTTGGCTTTTGCAGCCTCGTCCTTCTTTCTGGCCTTTTCTTCAGCCTTGGCCTTAGCCTTGGGATCTTCTTCTTTTTCCTTCTTGTCTTTCTTGCCCTTCTTACCTTTCTTACCCTTGCCGGCTTCTTCGGCATCGAGTTCTTCAAGCAGGGCTATGTTCTCTTCGCCGGCTGCCGCGATCGGAATACCGTCTTCGGAGACCATGGTTCCTGTAGCCTCGGCAGGTTCTTCCTCCTCCTCGGTCAGCATCTCTATAATGTGCTTGATGAATCCGATGAAACCGCCGGACGATGCTTCTTCATCTTCGGATTCTTCCAGATCGGCCAGGTCGATCTCGCCTTCTCCTTCCAGAGATACGCGTTTAGACTTCTTGGACTTCTTGGCTTTCTTCTTTTTCTTCTTCTTTTTCCTGCCGGACTCTTCGTCGTCTTCGTCGTCTTCACCGCCGCCGCTTCGGTCTGTCATGGAACCGGCAAGCAGTGCGTCGATATCCATCTCGTCGACCGCGAGTTCACCGTCGCCTCTGTCATCGGCAAAAAGGTCTATCGGTGTTTCGCCGGCGCCTCCGGCATCGTCTGTCACCATCTCGTTATTGTCAGACATGGAGAGGAGTTCTTCTATCGCATCAAGGTTACCGTCTGCCTCCGGTACAAAGCCTTCATCCAGACTTGCATCGCCGCCTGAAGTGATACCTGCGAGCATGTTCTCGATCTGCTCCTCGGTAAGGTTTTCGCCGCCGGCGGGTTCGTCTATTGCGAGTTCGGGTTCGGGTGCGGGTTCTGGCTCCGGTTCGGGTGCAGGCTCTTCTGCGGCAGGTTCTTCTGCTGCAGGTTCGGATGCATCTGCGCCTATGCCGGCTCCGGCAAACATAGCTTCTATCTGCTCTGCAGTAAGTGTCGCGTTAGGATCATCCGGGATATCGACCGAGGCGGGTTCAGGAGTGGGTTCTTCTGCCGCGGGCTCGGGCTCGGGTGCGGGTTCTTCTGCAACAGGTTCAGGCTCCGGTTCGGGTGCGGGTTCCTCAACGGCAGATTCTTCCGCCGGTGCTGCTTCCTCTGCGGGAGCTGCACTTGCGAACATGGCAGCTATTTGATCCGGTGTGAGCTTAGCGTTCGGATCGTCGGATACGGGAGTAACCTCGATCGGAGTCGGTTCAGGTGCGGGTTCAGGCTCCGGTTCGGGAGCGGGCTCTTCAACGGCAGGTTCTTCCGCCGGTGCTGCACTTGCGAACATTGCTGCTATCTGGTCAGGGGTAAGCTTAGCATTCGGATCGTCGGATACGGGAGTAACCTCGATCGGAGCCGGCTCAGGAGCAGGTTCAGGCTCCGGTGCAGGTTCTGCACTTGCGAACATCGCTGCTATTTGATCGGGTGTAAGCTTAGCATTCGGATCATCTGATACAGGAGTAACCTCGATCGGAGCCGGCTCTTCAACGGGAACGGGCTCGGGTTCGGGCTCCGGCTCCGGTTCGGGTGCAGGTTCCTCAACGACAGGTTCTTCTGCCGGGGCTGCACTTGCGAACATCGCTGCTATCTGATCGGGTGTAAGCTTAGCATTCGGATCATCCGATACAGGCGTAACCTCGATCGGCGCAGGTTCAGGGGCAGCTTCAGGCTCCGGCTCGGGTGCGGGCTCCTCTACCACGGGCTCGGGTGCAGGTTCCTCAACGGCAGGTTCTTCTGCCGGTGCTGCACTTGCGAACATCGCTGCTATTTGATCGGGT
>JAFZQY010000007.1 GCA_017620155.1 Lachnospiraceae bacterium
CTGATCTTCGGATTGGTGATATCTGCCGTAGTATATGGATTTATGTGCAGATTCATGGGGTATTCTCCCAAAAAGGATCTGTGTCTCTTAAAGTCAGCCGGCCTTATCCTATGGTATATCCTTGTTCTCATCAAGGAGATCGTAGAGGCCAACATTCAGGTCCTTAAGTTCGTTTATTCACCGAAATATATCCCCGAACCCACCATTAGTTATTTCAAGGTCGACTTAAAGAGCGGCTTTGCCAAAGTATTATTTGCCAACTCGATCACTCTGACTCCGGGAACGATCACGGTTTCGGTGCACGATGACGAATTCTGCGTGCACGCTCTGGACATCTCTCTGGTCGAGGGGATCGAAGAAGGCGGCTTCGTACGTATCTTAAGAAAGATGGAGGCTATGTGGTAAATGGAACTGTTTAAGGTGTTCCTTCTCTGGGGAATGATCATAATATCGATCCTTATCATAGCCGCTATCATCCGTTCGGCGATCGGGCCCTCCATGACCGACCGCGTCATAGCCGTTAACATGATCGGAACGATGACCATAGCGCTGATAGCGATGCTCGCGATATACATGGCCGAGGACTATCTGGTCGACGTGTGCCTGATATACGCGATGATCAGTTTCCTGGCCGTCGTGATCCTGACCAAGGTATATACCGGAATCTATCTCCAGAAAAAGAAGATGAAAGCCGGCCCCGAGGCCATAGCCGATAATCTCGCTATCCAGCCGGACCTTCGGACATATGTACATACCGAAGAAAGATCGATGCCGTCCGAGACCTCCAGTGACAGCGAAACGGAGGAAATGTCATGATAATGCCAAGACTTATCTTAAGCATAGTTCTTCTGTTTGCCGGACTTTTTATATTCATCTCCGCAACGATCGGGGTTAACAGATTCAAAAAGCCGCTTAACCGCATGCATGCGGCAGCCATGGGCGATACCCTCGGCCTGTTTCTAATACTCCTGTCTCTCGTCGTATGGAGGGGATTATCTTTTGTTTCATTGAAAATGGCGATAGTTCTGGTCTTCTTCTGGCTTGCCAGCCCTGTATCGGGCCATATCATAGCCCAGATGGAAGCAACCACCAACGAAGAACTCGGTGAGATCGAGGTGCTTAAAGATGATGAAACTGTTTGAGACCTTTTTGCTCATAGGTCTTATCATATGCGCGCTGTCAGTCACTTTTACCAAAAGGATGCTGACCGCGATCGTGATCTACATGTCATACAGCCTGATCATGTGCGTCATCTGGGTCATACTACAGTCGCCCGATCTGGCCATAACCGAAGCTGCGGTCGGTGCAGGTGTGACGAGCATACTGTTTTTTGTAACGCTTAAGAAGATAGACGGTTTCGGAGAAAGTTCGGATAATGAGCAGGATTAAGGATAATTACGAAAACAGCCGTGCCGGAAAGTTTGAGGCCTGGTATAAGGACGGATACGATCCGATGGACGATCGCATGGATATTCATGCGATGCCCGAGGAAGATGAGGCCGATCCCGTAGAGAGCGTAAGGAACGAGATACACATAAGCGATTCCGTATACGACCGCACGGCCAATAAGGCACTCAGGATATCCGGGTACATATACAAAATCCTGTCCGTACTGCTCTGTGTGCTCATGATAGGAACGCTGATCTGGATGGTACAGTATCTGCCGCCTTTCGGTCAGTACGATAATCCCGTTAATAACGAAGTGAGCGCAAGATATATAGGAAGCGGCATTCAGGAGACCGGCGCGATCAACTATGTGACCGGCATGATACTGGATTACAGGGCCTTCGATACCTTCGGCGAATCCTGCGTTCTTTTTATTGCCACGATATGTGTGCAGATCCTTTTGAGACTCGATCCCGAAGAGACCGACCCCGCGATCGTAAAGCGCCGTCATGAAGCCGAGACAGACAGGATCTTCGAACCCAAGAATGACATCATACTTCAGAAAGTAAGCGTGATTCTGGTTCCCATTCTTTTCATCTTCGGGACATACATCATATTAAACGGCCACCTTTCGCCCGGCGGTGGATTCTCCGGAGGTGCGGTGATGGGCGCCGGCCTGATCCTTTATCTGTGCTCGTTCGGATATAAGAAGACCGAGCGGTTCTTCACGGCCAAGACATTCAGAGTGATCTCCCTTGCGGCTCTGATCACATATTGTCTGGCCAAGAGCTATTCGTTCTTTACCGGAGCGAATCACCTGGAGAGCCATATACCGCTCGGAACTCCGGGAGCGATCCTTTCTTCCGGACTCATACTGGTACTTAACATCTGTGTAGGCTCGGTAGTAGCCTGTACGATGTATGCTTTTTACACATTATTCAGAAAGGGGAACTTCTGATGCTGGATATCGGTCTGCTTTTCAATTCACATCTCGAAGAGACTACGGCGATGATCCTTTTCGGTATCGGATTCTCTCTCCTTCTCTTAAACCGGAATCTGATCAAAAAGATCATGGGCCTGAACATCATGGATACTGCCGTTTACCTGTTTCTGACGGCAAAGGGATATATTTACGGCCGCATGGTGCCGATCCTTACGGACGGGATAACCGACCCCAATGCCTATACGAATCCCATCCCCGACGGCCTGGTCCTGACCGGTATCGTTGTATCGGTGAGCGTCTCGGCGCTGCTTCTTTCTCTTACGATAAGACTGTACAACAGATATCATACGCTGGATCTGGATAAGATAATCATGGAATGGAGAAAGGAGGAGGACGCCTGATGGACTTCCTTCGGAATCTCCCGTTTTTCTGCATAATGCTCGCGATGTTTACCGGCATAGTCTCATCTGCCGTAAACGGAAGGACTGCACGCAGACTGTGTCTTTTCATGGTCACTGCGGTCCTTGTCATGTCTTCTCTTACGCTTTATTACGTGAACGGACTCGGCGAAAGCGTAACTTACATGATGGGTCATTTTCCGGCGCCCTGGGGAAACGAGATCCGCTTCGGCTGCCTCGAAGCCTTTCTGGCACTTTATTTTTCCATAATCATGCTGCTGTCGGTGCTCGGCGGATTAAGCCACGCCGCGGCTGACATAGAGATCGGAAAAGAGAATCTCTTTTATGTTCTGATAGATCTGATGATGGCCTCTCTGCTTGCGATGATCTACACGAACGATCTTTTCACCGGATATGTGTTCGTTGAGATCAACACGATCGCCGCCTGCGGAATGATCATGATCAGACAGAACGGCCATGGTATAGTGGCCGCGATTCGGTATATGGTAATGAGCCTTATAGGATCCGGTCTTTTCCTGATCGGTATCAGCCTGCTCTATGACGTGACCGGACACCTGCTCATGGTTTCGGCCCATACCGCCGTAGAGGGAGTCATAGCAGACGGGAAATATGTCACGCCGCTTCTGGTCATCATAGTTCTGATATCCGTTGGGATGGCGATCAAGAGCGGACTTTATCCGTTCCATTCCTGGATCCCCGAGACATACGGATATGCGACCCCCACTGCCAGCGCGATCCTGTCGAGTCTGGTTTCAAAAGGATATATCATCCTCCTGATCAAGATATTCTACCGCGTGATAGGTTTCGATATCGTGGTATCGAGCCATGTGCTGAATGCTCTGTTCGCATTCGGCGTCATAGCGATGATCATGGGATCGGTCCATGCGATACTGCAGACCGACTGCCGCAAGATGATCGCCTATTCGTCGGTTGCTCAGATCGGATACATATACATGGGTATCGGCCTCGGAACCAAGGCCGGCATGGTAGCTGCGGTTTTCCATCTGCTCACTCACGCGGCCACGAAGTCGCTTCTGTTCATAAGCGCGGTCGGACTTTATGAGGTCTCCGACGGAAGAACCGATTACCTCGGCCTTCGAAACGCCGCTTACAGAAACCGCATTGCGGGTCTTGCATTCTCGGTCGGCGCTCTCAGTATGGTCGGATTCCCGATGCTGTCGGGATTCATCTCCAAGTATCTGTTTGCGACAGCGGCGCTTGAGAAACCGCATAAGATGCTTATTACGCTCATTGCTTTGATCATATCGACCATACTTAATGCGATCTACTTCCTTCGTCAGGTGGTGACCATATATTCCGGAAGACCCGGCGAAGCCGTAAGTACCTCAAGATTTATCAGAGAGGCTATAGCGGAGACGACCTTGAGCAGCCGATTTGCCTGTCTGGCACTTGTTCTGCTGAACGTATTCCTCGGATTATTCTCCGAGGTTGTGATAGCACTGATATCGCGCGGACTGGATATGTTCGCGTGACCCGCAGGGAAAAACATGAATGATGATATTCAGCTTATAATTCCCATATTGCTGCCTGTTTTATGCGGCCTTATCATCTGCCTTTTCGGCAAAAGACTGCCCGCAAACAGGGTCAGAGGCGTAGTGATCTGTGCGATGCTTGCAGCCGAAGCTGTGGTAACGATCCTTATCTTTTCCAGGGGAAAATCTCTCTTGGTCTGGAACCTCAACGATGAGATCGGGATATTCTTAAGGGTCGACGATCTGTCGCGCATCTTCGGACTGCTGGTCGTATGCGTATGGTTCCTGGTCGGAGTATATGCGTGCGAGTACATGAGACATGAAGAAAGATACATATCCTTCTTCGGATTCTACCTCATGTCGGAGAGCATGCTGACTGCCGTGGCAGCTGCCGGCAACATGGTCACTTTCTACATGTTCTTTGAGATGATGACAATCCTGACGTTCCCGCTTGTCATGCATGACAGGACGCCCGCCGCGATCCGTGCCGGCATGAAGTATCTGTTCTATTCGGTAGCGGGTGCTCTCATGACTCTTTTTGCGATATTTGAATTGAAGCCCTACGGGATGCTCTCAAACTTTAAGCCCGGAGGGATCCTGGATATAGAAGCCCTGAGAGGACACGAGACTGTGCTCCTTGTTTCCGCACTTCTTCTGATCATTGGCCTCGGCACCAAAGCGGGCATGTTCCCGATGCACGCATGGCTTCCGACGGCTCATCCCGAAGCCCCCGCTCCCGCCAGTGCGGTGCTTTCCGGCGTGATCACCAAGAGCGGCGTGATAGGTATAATCAGAGGCATCTATTATTGCATAGGCCCGAGGCTCATAGCCGGAACCTGGGTACAGAAGTCGTGGCTGACACTTTCGCTGATCACGGTACTGATGGGTTCGATGCTCGCATACAGAGAGCCCGTGCTGAAAAAGAGGCTGGCCTACTCCACTGTATCCCAGGTCTCATACATGCTGTTCGGACTGGCAGTCCTTAACTCCACGGCTTTTACGGGAGCAGTCCTTCATATCGTGTTCCATTCACTGATCAAGACCACGCTCTTCCTTGTGGCAGGCGCCGTGATACATCAGACTTCGCATACGCGAGTAGATGAATTAAAGGCGATCGGCAAGGACATGCCTGTCACGATCTGGTGTTACACGATCGTGTCGATCGCGCTGATAGGAATCCCGCCACTTAGCGGCTTCGTGAGCAAATGGTATCTGGCGGGCGGTGCACTGATGAGCGGAGAGAATCCCTATTCCTGGTTAGGCCCCGCGATCCTTCTGATAAGCGCGCTGCTTACGGCAGGATATCTGCTGCCGATAACGATTCGGGGATTTTTCCCCGGAAAAGAATATGATTACGAACTCCAGGGGAAAAAAGAGCCGGATCCGGTCATGTATGTGCCCATGATCATAATGACGGCGCTGACCGTAATATACGGAATTTTCCCCGGAATTCTCGGCTCAGTGATAGAAAAGATAACCATGGTCGTATTTTGAGGTAGAACATGGATCAGAACATATTGATCATCCCGGTGTTTTTGCCGATAGTGGCAGGCATCCTGATGATCGCGATCAAACCGAAAAGCAAAACATACAGCAAGTCATTCATTGAAGCGATCGTGCTCATAAACAGCATTCTCGTCTGGACCATCATCCTGACCGGTATGGGCAGGGGCGAAGGTGCGGTCCTTTTTAAGCTGACCTATGACTTAGCCGTGTATTTCAAACTCGACGGAGCGGGATGCGTATTTGCAGGTCTCGTATCCGTACTGTGGCCGCTTGCCACACTGTATTCGTTTGAATACATGGAGCACGATGAGCATATCAGATCGTTCTTTTCACTGTATACGATGACCTTCGGAGTGACCCTGGGGATCGCGATGGCCGGGAACCTCGTTACCCTCTATGTATTTTATGAGATGCTGACCCTTGTTACTTTTCCGCTGGTGCTTCATGACCGTTCCAGAGAAGCCAGGCGCGCGAGCCGCATGTATCTGTATTATTCGATAGGCGGCGCGGCATGCGCGTTCATGGGGCTCGTGTTTGTATTATCCTGCGGAAGGACCACGGATTTTACACTTGGCGGAGTTCTCAGGAATGCTTCGATAACCTTTGATCCGAACATCCTGCTCGCGATGTATGTGCTCGCATTCTTCGGTTTCGGTGTTAAGGCTGCCATATTCCCCGTACAGAAATGGCTTCCCGCGGCATCCGTTGCTCCGACACCGGTCACGGCGCTCCTGCATGCGGTGGCTGTCGTTAAGTCCGGAGCTTTTGCGATCATCCGCCTGACATATTACAGTTACGGAGCCGATTTCATAGAAGGCACATGGGCGCATTACCTCGTAGCGGCATTTGTGCTGATCACGATCGCATACGGATCCACGATGGCGGTCAAGGAGATCCATTTCAAGAAAAGGCTCGCCTATTCGACCATAAGCAACCTCTCATACATACTGCTCGGCGTTGTAATGATGTCGCCTTTGGGACTTATCGCTGCGTTCACGCATCTGGTATTTCATGCATTCATGAAGATATGCTCGTTCTTCAGCGCCGGTGCGGTGATGCATAAGGCGAACAGGCATTATGTATATGAACTGGACGGACTGGGATATAAGATGCCCGTCGTATTCATCTGTTTTACGGCATCAGCCCTTTCGCTCATGGGAGTTCCTCCTTTTGCGGGATTCATAAGCAAGTGGAACATAGTTTCAGCGGCTCTCGATACCGGAGGCGTGCTCGGGACATGCGCCATCGTCGTTCTTCTGTATTCGGCGCTCATGACAGCCATATATATGCTGTCCGTTACGGTCCGCGCATTCATCCCGCCTAAGGATGAAGATCTCAGCGGCAATGAAGGCGTGACCGATCCCGGATGGAAGATGATCGTTCCTCTGATCATATTTGTTATCGCATTTACCGCCATGGGCATTTATTCAAAACCTTTGATGAACGTTTTGCAGGATATCGCGTATGGAATGTAGTGTAATGCTTACTTTACTCATATTGTGGCCGATAGCTGCTTCGATAGCCGGATATCTCCTGGGGCGGAAAACCCACATCGGGCGTGACGTCTGGTCTGTTTTCGTATGCCTTTCGGAGCTTGCGCTCATCATAGGCTTATCCGCAAAAAGATTTGTTTGCGGCTTAGATCTGTATTTTGACATAGACGGGATCTGCGGAATGGGTCTTCATTTTACACTCGACGGCTTCCGCAGCGTATACGGCACCGTCTGCGCTCTGATGTGGGCAGCGACCGCAGCTTTTTCCGTGCAGTATCTGTCCCATTACAGGAACCGGAACAGATATCACATGTTCAATCTCATGACGCTCGGCGCCACAATGGGCGTATTCATGGCTTCCGACCTGTTCACGGCGTTCATCTTCTTTGAGATGATGTCATTTACTTCTTTTGTATGGGTGGCTCACGACGAAACCCCTGAAGCGATGCGCGCGGCTTGTACATATCTGGCTGTTGCGATCATCGGCGGACTGGTCACGCTCATGGGACTGTTCCTGCTTTATCAGACCATCGGAACGCTTACTCTGTCCGAGATTCCCGCAGCCATGGCGGATATCCGCAGATCCTGGATGCTCGCCGCTCCTCCGTATGATACGGGCATAGTCTCGCATAAGCGCCTCTATGTCACCGGCGGCCTCCTCGCTTTCGGTTTTGCCGCCAAGGCGGGCGTATGGCCTCTGCATATCTGGCTTCCCAAGGCACACCCGGTTGCTCCGGCTCCGGCGAGCGCGCTTCTTTCGGGAATCCTCACCAAATCCGGTGTATTCGGCATACTCGCGATCACATGCAACATGTTCCTCGGTGATATCGCCTGGGGAAGAGCGATACTTATCCTCGGCACGATCACGATGTTTACGGGTGCGCTCCTCGCGGTCCTGTCCGTCAACTTAAAACGGACGCTCGCATGCTCATCGATGTCCCAGATCGGATTCATAATGGTGGGCACGGGCATGTATTCGATCCTCGGAGAGACCGGGATCATCGCAGCCAGGGGAACGGTCCTGCATATGGTCAATCATTCGCTGATCAAGCTCGTCCTGTTCATGGCAGCAGGCGTCATATATATGAACATCCACAAGCTTGACATAAACGAGATCCGCGGATACGGAAGAAAGAAGCCGCTTCTCATGATCTGCTTTGCGATAGGCGCGGCATCCATAAGCGGCATCCCGTTTACGAGCGGATATATCAGCAAGACTCTTTTGCACGAGAGCATCGCACTTCCTGCCGTTGAGTGGATTTTCCTGATAAGCGGCGGAATGACGCTCAGTTATATGCTCAAGCTATTCATGACCATATTCGTACATAAGAATGAGGACGATTCGGTTCAGGCCGAGTATGATTCACAGACTTCCTATTGGAATAACTTAAGCAGATGCGCGGTTGTGATCCCGGCAGTGTTCCTTTTCACACTCGGCATTTTGCCCTACCTGCTGATGGACCGGATAGCATACATATGCGCACCTTTCCTCGGAGCGGACCCGGCTGAGATCCTGGCCGAGAGAGTATCCTATTTCTCATGGGAGAACTTAAGCGGATCCCTGATCTCGATAGCGATCGGCCTTTGCCTGTATTTCTTCGTGATCAGATTCACATATGTCGACAGATGGCCGAAGAAACTGGATCTGGAGGATCTCATATACAGACCGCTGATGCTTAAGGTCATTCCCGGAGCGCTCGGTTTCGTGAGCGCCGTGACCGGCCAGATCACCGACGCATTCATCATAATCATGAGAAGGACTCTGTTCAGACAGATTTCAACGCACATAGCCACGGGCTCTTTGGACGATCATCTGGCGGTTGAATTGGGATCCGTACTTGACAAGGTTCATCCCAATCCCGACGGATCATCACATATACCCAAGTACGTTGAAAGAGAAGAGCGCGTGGCCCGTACTCAGCGCCTCATCTACTCAAGTCTTTCTTTCGGACTGATACTTGTGTGCATCGGTCTGATCCTCGTGCTGATATATACTCTTTCGGCAGCGTAAATAAAGGAGATTGTCATGTTTGAAGATATTACTGCCCAGGCAGCGGACGTCTGCAGGGAACTTTGCGAAAAAGCAGGATTGAAAGAAGGCCGGATTCTGGTGGTCGGCTGTTCCACATCGGAAGTGTGCGGAGACCGGATCGGATCCAACTCCAATCTTGAAGTCGCGCAGGCCGTATTTAAAGGCATTTATGAAGTCACCCGGGAAAAAGGCATTTATCTTGCGGCGCAGTGCTGCGAGCATTTAAACCGTGCGATCATCATAGAAAGAGCGGCTGTCCCGGGCGCCGATATCGTAAACGTCGTTCCTCAGCCGAAGGCAGGGGGATCTTTTGCAACTACCGCATACAATGCATTCAGCGATCCCGTGGCGCTTGAAGAGATCAGGGCCGATGCCGGCATCGACATCGGAGATACTTTTATCGGAATGCATCTTAAGAAAGTAGCCGTACCCGTCAGGCTCGAGCATAATGAGATAGGCCGGGCGCATATAACAGCCGCAAGAGTAAGACCCAAATTCATAGGCGGGGAACGCGCTCATTATGACTCTGAACTGATTTGATATATGCGGTCTTTCCCCGTATAATCAATTATGTATCTGCTTACATTAACCCAACATTCAGGAGAAGGAAAACATGATACAATGCCCAAATTGCGGTGCAAATCCCAGATTTGACATTGCCAGTCAACAGATGCTGTGTCCTTTCTGCGGTACCTACTCCGAGCCGACGGATGAAAAATATGCCGCCGCGGCAGGAGCCGATATGCAGGAGGTAAACGGCGATTATGTCGGTCAGTCCGATATGATGCAGGTCAAGATCTATACCTGCTCGCAGTGCGGAGCCGAGCTCATGAGTACGAGTAATGACGCCACGGCATTCTGCAGTTACTGCGGTACGCATCAGATCCTCCAGGAGAGGCTTGATGTGAAAAAGAGGCCCGATCACATCATTCCGTTCAAGATCACCAAGGATCAGTGCAAGCAGATCTACGGAAATAAATTAAAGAAGATGCTGTTTGCGCCCAAGGTACTGAGGAATCCGCAGTATATCGACGAATTTCGCGGGATCTACATGCCGTACTGGTACTACAATTTTACCCAGAAGGGCAGGTTCAACATAGACGGGACCAAAGAGCACAGAAGCGGAAACTACCGCATCATCGATCACTATATGCTGAGCGTGGATGCCGACAACTTATACAAGGGCATCTCACATGATGCTTCATCTTCTTTCGAAGACAACATATCCGAGAGCCTGGCGCCGTATCATACCCAGGATTCCCTTCCTTTCCGCACGGCTTATCTGAGCGGTTTCTATGCCGATATTCCGGATACCGATTCGAATACCTACGCGCGTGAAGCCGCGCTCATCGCCGCTGAGGACGGATTTAATATCGCCATGCAGACTCCCGGTTTCAGCGGATACAATACTTCATCCATCGGCGAAGACGGCAAGCTCACGAGGACCAATACGAGACTTGCTTCCGTTGCCAACGCGATGTTCCCCGTGTGGTTCCTTTCATACAGGAATAAAGACAGAGTCGCTTACGCCGCGATCAACGGCCAGACGGGCAAGATGATGGCGGATGTTCCGATCGACGGCAAGAAATACCTGACAGTTACCGCGATCCTTACAGTGCTGATATGGGCGGTATTACAGATATTTAACATATCTTCTCTTCGCGGTATCGTTATGACAGTGCTTGCCGGTGCTCTTTTCGGAAATCTTGTTTACGGTCTGGTGCTCGATAAGTTAAAATGCGATACCCTGAATCGAGAATGGGAGAAAAGCGTAGGCGATCATGCTGCTCCTCAGAACGCGCAGCAGCAGTCTCAGGCCCCTCCCGGCAAGAAGAAAAAGAAGAAAAATTCTTTCACCAAGCAGAGGAAAAAGGAAAAAGAGCTCGGACTCGGCGGGATCCTTCTGATGTACGTGATCATGATAGCAGCCTGCGCGATCGCCTCATACATCGGATACGGGGTCATCATGATGGCGGCACCGGCCATCACGGCAATATACTGCCAGCTGTCTCTGTCCGCTCTTGAATATAAGAGGGGAGTTGTAAGCAACTGGGCGCTCATGGTCGTCATGGAATTTTCGATCATCATATGGCTTCTGAATCCGTACAAGGATCCGATCTACTATGCATGCTGTCTCCTGATGACGGTTTGCGTGATATGGTGCTTCTTTGACGTACTTTTCTATTACAATCAGCTGATGACGAGACCGTTACCCCAGTTTAATAAGAAGGGGGGTGATGATTGTGCGTAGATCACAGATATCACGACTCTTAAGTTTCATATGTATGGTCATCATTGCCGCGGCACTCATTCCTTCAAAAGCTTTTGCGGCAGATTCCAACCCCGGCGTGGTATATATCGCCGACAGCGCTGATCTTCTGAGCGATTCAGAAGAACAGGAACTGTATGAAGTCATGAAAGACGGAGCTGAGTACGGCAATATGGTATTTGTCACCATAGACGATGCTGTGGGATACGATTCCAAGGATTATATCGAGATGCTGTATCAGACCAGCGATCAGCTTAAGGGAACCGACGCGGTAATCTACATGATAGATATGGATAACCGTCTGCTCTGGATCACCGGATACGGCGCCCTGAAAAAGACCATCTCCCCTGACTATGCCAACCTGATCACTGATAATATCTACAAATATGCGACCGACGGGAATTATGCCAAAGCTGCGATCATGGGATTTAAGCAGATCGTTGACAGGCTCGGCGGTTCGAGACTGTCCGGCTCCTTACGTACCGCGGGCAATTTCAGTATTGCGGTCATACTGGCAGCAGTTCTCTGCTTCCTTTTTGCCTATGTGACATCCGTATCCAAGAAGGCAAAAGATGAAGATGTGCTGGCCAATATCGAGCGCTATATCAATATGTCCAACCCCAGCATAGTCCATACGACCACCCAGAGGATATACGATCCGCCGAGTTCATCGAGCGGCGGCGGAGGCGGAAGCCGAGGCGGCGGTGGTGGAGGCGGAGGCTTCCACGGAGGCGGAGGCGGACATGGATTCTAATTCTGCAGCAGCCAAAATACATTGTGTAAACTGCGGAGGAGAGTTCGATCCACATGAAGCGAAGTGCCCGTACTGCGGGACCATGTATGAACCCGGCGCCGAGAAGCAGTACATGAAAAAACTGGATGGCATCCGCGAGGACATGGAAGACTTAAACGGCCTTGCTCTGTCGGAGACTGCGACCGAATTTAAATCCGCGGTCAAGAGTACCGTCATCGCGATCGTGCTTATAGTCGGAGCGATCCTTCTGCTCGCGGGACTGTGGTACTTATGGGATTTCCTGCGCTTTTACTTCTGATCCTGAAGAAAAAGCATTGAGAAGCCGGAGATATTGAATATACCGGAGGAATGTAATGAACTGTGCGCATTGCGGCGCGCCCGTAACGCTTGAAGATAAATACTGTCCCCATTGCGGTCAGCCCAATATCCAGGCCGCTCAGCACAGCGAGGATATGGCCCGTTACCGTAATGAGTTTGAGAACACCCGCCGCGGTGTTCACGGTACTCTGCGCGCATATAAGGGAATAACCGCGAGACTGATCCTGTTCATCATAGCGCTGATCAGCACGATCGTTACTTTCGGAATGTGGAACAGCGCCTACAGCATACACCGGGATAAGATGAACAAATATGCACAGGCGCATTCAGCCGAGGTCATGGCGCAGATCGACGAGTATCTCTCCCACAAGGATTATGTCTCGCTTGCAGCTTATGTGGATTACTACGCGCTCGACCGTTACAGCTTCGGCAAGGATGATGTGTTCGACTCATACTATCCCGTAGTTCAGATCTCGAGGACCTATACGAACGTATATTATGATGTGATGACGATCGCTGCATCCGACAGACCGTCCGAGAGAGACGGCAGGCTATCAACGCTCGCCGATGATGTGGACCGCGTCTATAACTATTTAAACAATCCCGAGGACAGAGGCTTCTACGATCACGGCGATCCCGAGATGGTAGACAGGACCATCGATGATGTAAACAGACTGATCGATGCGCTCATGATCAGATACTTCAGATTCTCCCGGGAAGAGGCGGCGGAGTTTCATAATATGACTTCGGCCAGGAGGAGCGTGCTCCTGGAGGATAAATTTAATGAGATCGTGGCAGACAGAGAGGGGGATGTTTCTTATGAATAAGACCAATAAACCCCTTGGTGCCAAAGTGATAGAGATCATCTTAACGATCGGGACCATCATACTTATTTTTTCCACGGTAGCATTCATATGCGAGTTCATGGGTGATTACAAGCGTTACGAGATCTCTCCGTACAGCGAATCTTCTTTCAGGTATGCCGCAGAGGAGGGAGAGTACGCCAGACTGACCGAATATGTCAAGACATCCGAGCCGCTCGGCAACCCGCCCTCATCCACGAGGAAGTATTTCGGCCTCGGCAGGTATTTCTATGATTCGACCATGGCTACGCTCGCCGATGCCCTGGGAGACGAAGAACTTAAGTCCTATTGGGAGGACTTAAAAGGCGAGGAAAAAGCAAATATCGACAGCACCATGTCAGAGTACCTGCTTATAATAGACAGTAAACTTAACAGATATTGATCACAGACAGGAGGAGCAAATGGGAATACTGATAAAGAACGCACTTGCGATACTGCCCGATGGCGATAAGGACCGCGTAAAAAAAGCTAACATATATATAGAAGGCGACAGGATCGTCGGGATAGACGATCTGAGCGCATCCGCGGATGCCAAAGCGCCTGCCGGATTCAGCGCGGACAAGGTGATAGACGGGAAGGACAGACTCGTGATCCCGGGTCTCATCAACTGCCATACCCATTCGTACATGGCTTTTATGCGAAACGTAGCAGATGACCTTTCCTTCATGGACTGGCTGTTCGGAACGATCGATCCCATAGAGCAGCAGATGACCGACGAGGATGCATATTGGGGAGCAATGCTCGCGATCGTGGAGATGATGAAGAGCGGAACGACCTGCTTTAACGATATGCAGATGAACATCCACCAGACGACCCGCGCGGTACGCGAGACCGGAATGAGAGCCGTGATCTGCAGAGGTCTGGTCGGAAGCGGCGATGATGAAGGCGGCCGCATGCGCATCAACCAGACTCTTGAGGAAAAAGAGGCGTTTGCGGACTGTGACCGCCTCACTTTCAGATTCGGACCTCATGCTCCTTATACCTGCGATTCCGCATATATGAGGATAGTTGCCGATGAGGCTCAAAAGCTGGATATGGACATTCACGTTCATCTGTCCGAAAGCGTATCGGAGATAGAGCAGATCCGTGAAAAGTACGGATGCAGTCCCATAGTGATGGCTGACAAGAACGGTCTTTTTGACAGACCCTGCATAGCCGCACACTGCGTTCAGGTGGATGACGATGACATAGAGATCATGGCAAGAAAGGGCGTAAGCGTCGTTACAAACCCTGCCAGCAACATGAAGCTCGGCAACGGTTTTGCGCCGATCCAGAAGATGCTGGATGCCGGAATCAACGTATGTCTGGGAACTGACGGAGCCGCATCCAACAACTCGCTCAACATGTTCCATGAGTTAAGCCTCCTCACCCTGATCCATAAGGGGACGGGCAGAACTCCCCAGTGTGTGAGCGCAGCCGAAGGCTTCAGGATAGCTACGATAAACGGTGCAAAGGCACTTGGTCTCGAAGATCAGATCGGTTCCATAGAGACAGGCAAAAAGGCCGACCTTGCGATCCTGGATCTGAAGAATCCTTCTCTTCAGCCCAAAAACAACCTTCTTGCGGGACTATGCTACTCGGCAAACGGCTCCGAAGTTGATACCGTGATCATCAACGGACAGATCACCATGGAAGGTCGTAAACTGCTGACGATAGACGAGGAACTGGTGTATAATAAGGTAAATGCGATCATAGAGCGCATGGGACTTGATAAAAAGGAGTATTGATCAATGGCAAGTGAGATCAGAGACATAAACCTGGCTGAATCCGGGCACCGCAAGATCGAATGGGTTAAGAGAAACTGCGATCTGCTTCGCACTCTTGAAGAGGAATTCAGCGTAAGCAAGCCTTTTGCAGGGAAAAAGGTATGCCTGTCGGTTCACCTTGAAGCCAAGACGGCTTATCTGTGTAAGGTGCTTAAGGCCGGCGGAGCAGAGATGTTCGTGACCGGTTCCAATCCGCTCTCCACTCAGGATGACGTGGCGGCGGCTCTCGTGGATGACGGTCTTGAAGTTCATGCATGGTACAATTCCACAGCTGAGGAGTATGAATCACATATAAGGAACACGCTTAAGAACGGTCCCCACATCATCATCGATGACGGCGGCGACCTCGTATCAATGGTGCATAATGAGATGCCCGATCTCATCCCCAACATAATCGGCGGATGTGAAGAGACCACTACAGGCATCATCAGACTTGAGGCCATGAATAAGGCCGGAGCGCTCAAATTCCCCATGGTCAGGGTCAACAATGCCGACTGCAAGCATTTATTCGATAACAGATATGGTACAGGCCAGTCCGTCTGGGACGGCATCAACCGTACTACCAATCTGATCGTTGCAGGCAAGATCGTCGTAGTTGCAGGTTACGGATGGTGCGGCAAGGGAACCGCGATGAGAGCCAAAGGGCTCGGCGCCAGAGTCATCGTAACCGAGATCGATCCGATCAAGGCGATCGAGGCAGTAATGGACGGATTCGATGTAATGCCGATGAACGAAGCGGCTAAGCTCGGCGATTTCTTCGTGACCGTGACCGGATGTGAAAAAGTCATAGACGAGGAAGATTTTGCGGTTATGAAGGACGGAGCGATCCTTTGCAATGCAGGTCATTTTGACTGCGAGATCGATATGGCGACTCTCCGCAAGATCGCTGTCGAAGCCCGTGAGATGCGCAATAACATCATGGGATACAAACTGCCGACAGGTCAGTGGATACATATTCTCGGAGAGGGCAGACTCGTAAACCTCGCATGCGGCGACGGACATCCCGCGGAGATCATGGACATGAGCTTCGCTATCCAGGCGCTGTCAGCGAAGTATCTCGTAGAGCACGGCTCAGAGCTTACCGAGAAGCTCATCGATGTTCCTCTCGAGGTTGATCAGGACGTAGCCCGCAGGAAGCTTAAGTTCCTCGGCAAAGAGATAGATGTACTCACACCCGAGCAGGAGAAGTATTTAAACAGTTATAACCTTTGATCTGTTTTACATGATTTAGATTAAGAAAGGGAAAAGCATGCTGGTAGTATTAGGTGGAGGTCTCCTCATAATCATACTCGCGGTCGTAATATCTGTAGTCAGCACATTCGTATCATCGATAGCTGCCGCAGTAGATGAGGATGAAGATTGACGATTAGCTCCGGGCGGTTGAGGTCACAGCACCGACGGAAGAGTGCAGAGGCCCATTGCATATGCGATAAGATAGAGGATCGCAAGATGCAGCGGATAGATGATATAGAACAGGTATTTTATTCCTTTTCCGCGCCTGCCGTTGTATTTTGATATCGCGATGGCATCGGGCAGGGCGGCGATCTCCAGAGGGCTGGACAGAACCGTCAGTGCGATGCAGCCATATACGATACCGGTGACACGATCTGTTCTGTACAGATATATCACTACTATCGCAATGACTCCTGCGGATGCATAGTCTATATTAAGCATGTCCGCTGCCCAGGCGGCGGCTGAAAGTACGATAAGATCGGCGCACAGTATGAGTGCTGTGCGCTCGTTATATTTCGCGGATGTTCGTGATATGGCCAGATAAACAAGTATCAGCCCGATGACTGCACATATCGGAATGATAAGTGCGGGAGATACGTACATATCCAGTTTTCGGGTAATAAACCTTTCCACGCTCCATGTCAGATACGCCGGCGGTATTATCATCACTGCTACATATAACAATCCCTTGGGAAGCTTTTTTTCATCGAGTGAGCTTATCTTCTTAAAGGCCCAAAGCACAAGGACGCCGATGAGAAGCGTAAAATAGACGTTCTGATGATTGTTGGATATGGGCTTTCCGTAGAAAGCCAGATCAAAGGGAATCTCTGATATAAGAGCGAAGATAAACAGGCGGATAGCATATTTGCCGACGCTTCTCGTATGAAGGAATCCTTCGACGAGCAGGAAGCAGAATATGGGAAAAGCAGGCCTGCCTATGGTTCGTAAGATCATGTATATAACAGATATAAGCTTGCCGGGATCGTTTACACCGGGCATCCGGTTAAGGATAGCATAACCTATGTGGTCTATGATCATGGATATGACCGCGATGACCTTAAGTGCCTGACCGGTGAGTCCCTTTTTTATCGGATTTTGATCGACTGCCTGTTCCATACGGTCAGTATATCACAAACAAGCGGCGGCTTTAGGAGGAAAAATGAAAACAGACGAAAACACTCCCGTAAAAAACGAAAACGGAGAACCGAAGAGTACGACCAATCTTCTCGTCATTCTGATGGCGGTGATCTTCATCGCGCTTTCGGCGCTCATGCTGTTCATGCCGGAGGCGAACATTAAGCCTGAGTACATCATATATGTCGTAGGCGGCGTGGTAATCATCATCGGGATCGTGCTGATAGTCAGATACTTCATCACGGACGCCTATAAGAACATGAACGAATACGGCTTCTCCGCAGGTACGCTCTGTGTGATACTCGGTATATGCGTTCTTCTGAGGGCGGCGGTTATAGCCGGAGTGATAGACCTGTTTCTCGGTACGGCAGTCCTTCTCATGGGCGTGATCATGCTTCAGCATTCCCTGGATATCAAGCGCATGGGTGATGCGATGTGGGGGCTGGTGATAGTCCTGGCCGTTCTCTCCATAATATGCGGCGTCGGACTGATCCTGAAACCCGCTCCCGAGAAGATCGAGTACTCATCGTTCACATGGTGGGTTGTTCTGGTAGTTTCCGCGATCGGGCTGATCGTGAACCTATATACGATGATCCGTATAGCGCTTTATAAGCGCAAGGAGAATAAGAAGCCGGAGCACCCCGCAGAACCCGAGGCCGTTTCGGAGAATTCGGGATCCGGAGACACATCTCCGGTTCCTGCGCAGACAGACTATTCTGCCGCAGAACCCGAATATACGCTTGCTGTACCGGATTATCAGACCACTGATACTGCAGCAGACACAGTTGCAGATGCCTCAGCGGATGTCGCGTCGGATACCATGGCGGACACATCTTCCGATACCGATGGGTCAGACCCGGCGTTATAATTTGTTTAGGTTTTTTTCACGATTTATTCGGTGATTTTCCGTCGCCGATAATGTAAGATACGAAGTGTTGTTAAGATTATGCAGATGAAGTGAGGACATATGAAGATCGGATTTGATAACGAGAAATACCTGTCGATGCAATCGGAGCACATCAGGGAGAGGATAGCGAAGTTTGATAACAAACTGTATCTGGAGTTCGGAGGCAAACTTTTTGATGATTACCATGCGTCCAGAGTCCTGCCCGGATTCCAGCCCGATTCCAAGCTTCAGATGCTCATGCAGCTGAAAGACCAGGCCGAGATCGTAATAGCGATCAATGCCGAGGACATCGAGTCCGGTAAGATGCGCGGCGACTACGGCATCACTTATGATATGGACGTGCTGCGTCTGATCGATGCTTTCCAGAGCAAGGACCTGTATGTCGGCAGCGTAGTGCTCACGATGTATAACTCACAGCCCGAGGCAGTCGCTTTTGAGAAGCGTCTTAACGATCTGGGCATTCGTACATACAGACATTACAAGATACCGGGATACCCTTACGATACTGCATCGATAGTGAGCGATGAGGGATACGGAAGAAACGATTATATCGAGGCATCAAGACCTCTTGTCGTAGTCACGGCTCCCGGCCCCGGAAGCGGAAAGATGGCAACCTGTCTTTCACAGCTCTATCACGAATACAGACACGGCATCAAGGCCGGATATGCCAAGTTCGAGACTTTCCCGATCTGGAACCTGCCTTTAAAGCACCCGGTCAACCTGGCGTATGAGGCCGCTACCGCTGACTTAAAAGATGTGAACATGATCGATCCCTTCCATCTGGAGGCATACGGAGAGACCACTGTCAACTATAACCGCGATATCGAGATCTTCCCCGTGGTCAAGTCGATGCTCGAGATGATCATGGGAACCAGCCCCTATAAATCTCCTACGGATATGGGCGTAAACATGGCCGGCAACTGTATCGTGGATGACGATGCCTGCCGTCAGGCATCGCTTCAGGAGATCATCCGCCGCTATTACAAGGCGCTTAACGACAAGAGGATCACCGGCGAAGCCAAGGATGATATCCGTAAGCTCGAGCTTCTGATGAATCAGGCCGAGATCACGATAGAGGATAGGAGAGTGGTCGGCGCCGCTCTGGCCAAGGAAAAGGAAACGGGACATCCCGCCGCTGCCATCGAACTTCCCGACGGAACTCTGGTAACGGGCAAGACCGGAGATCTCCTGGGTCCTTCGGCCGCTATGATACTGAATGCGCTTAAGACACTGGCCGGCATCGATGACGAGATCGATCTGATCGCGCCTGATTACATCACTCCGATTCAGACGCTTAAGACAGATTATCTGGGCAGCAACAATCCCAACCTGCATATGGACGAGATCCTGATCGCACTCTCATCCTCAGCCGGAACCAACGAAGTGGCTGCCGAAGCGATCAGACAGCTTCCCAAACTCAGAGGATGCGATGCTCATTCCACCGTGATCCTCTCCGCTGCGGATACCGGTACGTACCGCAGACTGGGCATCCAGCTGACCTGCGAGC
>JAFZQY010000090.1 GCA_017620155.1 Lachnospiraceae bacterium
GAGTAAATGCATTATCATGTACTGTTCTGCATCTACAATTGGAACTATTGTGGCACTTTTGTGGTACCTAAGTTCCTTTTACCACTTGAAACCCTTGATTTTACCGGGGTTTACTTGCCTGTTGACTTCAAGGTCGGGAATGCGATGACGTCACGTATAGCAGGGCTGTCTGTAAGCAGCATCACAAGCCTGTCGATTCCGTAACCGATACCGCCCGTAGGAGGCATGCCGACTTCCAACGCGTTCAGGAAATCTTCATCGGTATGCTCGGCTTCCTCGTCGCCTGCTGCCGCATTGGCATCCTGCATCGCGAAACGCTCGCGCTGATCGATCGGGTCGTTGAGCTCGGAGTATGCGTTGCACATCTCCCATGTATTGATGAAAAGCTCGAACCTCTCAACCTTGGTCGGATCGTCGGGTTTCTTCTTCGTAAGAGGAGATATCTCGATCGGATGGTCCATTACAAATGTGGGCTGGACCAGTTTTTCCTCACAATACTCCTCGAAGAACAGATTCAGGATATGGCCCTTCTTATGGAACGACTCATACTCGATATGATGCTTATCCGCGAGTTTCTTAGCCGCCTCATCATCAAGTACCTGGTCAAAATCGATGCCGTCAGGAAAATCGGGATCTATGCCGGCGGTGTACTTCTTAACAGCATCGGTCATCGTGATCCGCTCAAAAGGCTTGCCGAAATCAAGCTCAATATCGCCGTAATTAAATTTCGTGGTCCCGAGCACGGTTTGAGCCAGGTGTCTGAACATCTCTTCGGTTAAGTCCATCATGCCGTGATAATCGGTGTATGCCTGATAGAGCTCCATAAGTGTGAACTCGGGATTATGTCTGGTATCAACGCCCTCGTTTCTGAACACGCGGCCGATCTCATATACTCTTTCAAGTCCGCCGACGATCAGTCTCTTCAGATAAAGCTCAAGAGATATACGAAGTTTCATATCCTCATCGAGTGCATTGAAGTGGGTCTCAAAAGGACGCGCAGCAGCACCGCCGGGATTATAAACGAGCATGGGTGTCTCGACTTCCATGAAGTCTTTTGCATCGAGGAACTTCCTGATCTCGGAAATGATCTTACTCCTCTTGATGAAGGTATCCTTCACATCGGGATTCATGATCATGTCCACATATCTCTGGCGGTATCTGATATCGGTATTGGTCAGTCCATGGAACTTCTCGGGCAGGATCTGCAGCGACTTGGTCAGAAGCGTCACCTCGCTCGCATGAATGCTGACCTCGCCTGTCATGGTCCTGAATACGTAGCCCTTCACGCCGACGATATCACCTACATCATACTTCTTGTAATCTGCGTAAGCGTCCTCGCCGATCGCGTCTCTTGCAACATAGATCTGAATATTGCCGGACTTATCCTGGATATTTGAAAAAGAAGCCTTGCCCATGATACGTTTGCTCATCAGACGACCTGCTATGGTCACGTTGATGGGCTGCGCATCCATGATGGCTCTTCGCTCTTCGTAATCTGCTTTTCTCTTAGGTCTTGCTTCCTCTTCGGGAAGTCCCGTCACATCCACAGGCTCTCTGCCTGCGAGGAGCCCAGTTTCCAGCTCTTCATATTCCGAAGCTGCATCGGATACGTGGTGTGTCACATCATACTTTGTGATAACAAAAGGATCCTTGCCTGCTTCCTGAAGCGCGGACAGTTTTTCGCGTCTTACCTTAAGGAGCTGGCCGAGGTCCTGCTCTTCCGTCTGCTGATTATTTGTGTTGGCGTTTTCGTTACTCATTTTTCTTCTCCATAAAAATATTAAAGGCAGAGGCCCGCGGGTCTCTGCCTCAGCTTATGTCTCAGTTTCTGTTGTGTATCTCGATGACCTTGTAGGAGATTACTCCGACCTGTGTCTCAACCTTAACGGTATCGCCAACCTTATGGCCTAAAAGTGCTGCACCTACAGGAGACTCGTTTGATATCTTACCTCTGAGTGAATCTGCTTCGGTAGATCCCACGATCTTGAACTCGAGTTCCTGCTTGGCGCTCTTATCCATAACGCGGACCTGACATCCGACATTGATGGTTTCGAGATCTATATCATCTTCGTTAACGAGCTCGACATCCTTGAGGATCTTCTCCAGTTCTTCTATTCTTGCCTCGTTATCGCGCTGCTCATCTTTGGCTGCATCGTACTCTGCATTCTCGGAGAGGTCTCCCTGCTCCCTTGCTTCCTTGATCTTCTGCGCAATCTCATGACGCTTGACTTCTTTTAAATAATTAAGTTCTTCTTCGTAAGCCTGTAATCCTTCTCTGGTCAGAAAGTTCTTCTTGTCTTCACTCATTTCAACACCTTCTTTTCATATCATACGCTCACGCGCTTGAAAAATTATACTAATTCTGTATAGGTCTGTCAATGGAAAAGCGCAATAATGCGGTATCTTCGAACGTCGTAATTAATCTGCGTCACACCCCGAACAATTCCTTCACCGCGCTCTCGAGTTCGGAGTAGTCATCCATCGAATTTATCCGGCCTCTGAAGGATGCGGCGCCGGGTACTCCGGTCGTGTACCATGCGGTGTGTTTTCGCATCTCGCGGATCCCGATGTATTCGCCTTTTTCCTCTATGAGCATACGTCCGTGCTCAAGTATCGTGTCGACCTTCTCGCGGGCAGTCGGAGGCTCGATATGCTTTCCGGTCTCCAGATAATTCTTTATATCGGAAAGGAGCCATGGATTGCCCTGAAGCGCGCGGCCTATCATCACAGCGTCGCACCCGGTCTCCTTTTTCATGCAGATGACGTCCTCGGCTGATCTGATATCGCCGTTTCCGATCACGGGTATGGACACGGCAGACTTAACAGCCGCGATCACGCTCCAATCGGCCTCGCCCGAATAGTACTGCTCTCTCGTCCTGGCGTGAACCGCCACCGCGCTCGCACCGGACTCCTCCGCGATATGTGCGATCTCAGGCGCATTTATGTGATCGGGATCAAAACCGGATCTGATCTTCACTGTTACAGGCTTGATTGATGCATCCGCAACAGCCTCTATTATCCTGCCGATGAGCTGCGGATCTTTCATGAGCGCGCTGCCCTCGCCGTTATTTACAATCTTGGGAACCGGGCATCCCATGTTTATGTCCAGGATGTGATAGGGCCGGTCCTGGATCATGCGCACGGCCTCGGCCATGACATCGGGTTCGCTTCCGAATAATTGCAGGGATACGGTGCCCTCTTCGGGAGAGACTTTGAGCAGTGCGTTGGTATTGCGGTTTCGGTATGTGATGGCCTTGGCGCTCACCATCTCCATGCACTGCATGTCGCTTCCGTGCCTCGCGCACAGCACACGAAATGGCAGGTCGGATACACCTGCCATCGGAGCCGCGATTATGCCATTGCCTATGTCTATGGGCCCTATCTTCATAACTTCATTTTCTCATCAATCATACATTGCAGTTCACCGGGGATAACGGTCATCCTTCTGTCTGGTCGTCTGAACCATCAAGCAGCCCATCGATGCTCTCTCCGCATATGAACACGCGGTAGTACAGTTCCAGTGACTCGAGGAGTTCCGCGCGGTTACGTCTGATCTCAGATATCAGCAGCCCGCTCGATACCTCATCATAAGTGATGTCGAATTCGTCTGCCTGCGTCTCGAATACAAGCTCTCCTTCCTCGTCGAAGACGATCGTAAAAATCCCTCCGACTTCCTGCGTATAGAGTACGCAGATGATCCTCAGTTCCTCCTGAAGGGACTGCGGGATCCTGGAAAACTCCTGATTAAAATAGTATTTCTGCTCGTATGCATTCGCGCCGCATACGACGACGCGTTCTCTTTTTTCGCTCATATAACCTCACACATCCGAAACGATTCCTCACATATCCGAGACAATCCGCTCACGTGTATCGCTATCTTCGGAGCTTATACATATCCGTACAGTCCGCGCACGGACACTTCGCCTGCATATACCGTACGGACCTCTCCTTCGTCCGTCTCGACAAGGAGCCGGCCCCTCTCATCTATCCCGCGGGAGATCCCGGTAAACTCACCCTGAGGATCCAGGACTCTGACCTGACCGCCTTGGCCCGCGAGCATGTCATTATAACGCTCTTTCATGAATGACAGATCGCCGCACTTCAGGAATTCGTCATATTCTTTTTCGAACAGATCCATGATGCGGGCGATAAGCGCATTACGGTCGATCTCCGGCGCTGCGTCGCGGTCGGTGCCTGGCACCATCTCGAGCCGCAGGCTCGTAGCCGTATCACGGATCTCCTCCGGAAACAGGTCGCGGCGGTCCTGATTGACGTTTATTCCTATTCCGACGATCACATCGCGAATGGCCTCTCCGTCAAGATCCATCTCAGTGAGTATACCACATACTTTGCGGCCGCCCACAACAATATCGTTCGGCCACTTGATCGCGGCGGCGGTCGTGGTGCCTGGCACCATTACAGAATTGTTACGGAAAGCGGCGGTGTTTTGTAACATTTTCGTAATGGTGCCTGGCACCTCATTGACAGCACCGGCCACAGCCATCGCTGCGATCAGCGTTATCATTGATGCGTCGGAAGCAGGGATCGCAGGCTTAAGCAGGAGTGACATATATATGTTCATCCCGGCCGGAGATATCCATCCCCTGCCGCGCCTGCCTCTGCCTGCGGTCTGCATATCGGCCACGACCAGAGTCCCTTCCGGAGCTCCTTCAGCGCTGTCGCAGACACCCGGGGCACCCGCCAGTTCCCTGATCCTTAGGTTCGTCGAATCGGTCTTATCATAATAATACAGACTCCGCGCCATGTAATCGGTACGGAGCCTGCTCATTATATCGTTTTTGACATCATTTGAGGACATGTATCTTACTTAACGCTCTTCATTCCTTCTGCCAGTACGGTACCTACGGATGCGATGCCCTGAAGGTCTGCGGGCATCAGTATCGTGGTAGCCTGTCCGTCGGCAACCTTCTCGAATGCTTCAAGACTCTTGAGCTTGAGGACAGCATCATCGGCGCCTGCTTCACGAAGTACTCTGATACCTTCTGCCTTAGCCTGCTGAACGCTTAAGATAGCCTGGGCCTCACCTTCGGCCTCGCGGATCTTCTTTTCCTTCTGAGCTTCTGCTGCAAGGACAGTAGCCTGCTTTTCAGCCTCAGCCTTGAGGATCGCGCTCTCTTTCAAACCTTCTGCCTCAAGGATGGCAGCTTTCTTCTCACCTTCTGCTCTGGTTACGGCCTCACGTCTCTCACGCTCTGCCTTCATCTGCTTCTCCATCGCATTCTGGATCTCTGCGGGAGGAATGATGTTCTTAAGCTCTACGCGGTTAACCTTGAGGCCCCAGGGATCGGTCGCTTCGTCGAGGGAAGCACGCATCTTGGTATTGATGATCTCACGGCTGGTAAGAGTCTGGTCGAGTTCCATCTCACCGATGATGTTACGCAAGGTGGTGGCGGTCAGATTCTCGATAGCCAGGATCGGATTTTCCACACCGTATGTGAAGAGCTTGGGATCTGTGATCTGATAGAACACGACCGTATCGATCCGCATCGTAACGTTATCCTTGGTGATAACGGGCTGGGGAGCGAAATCAACAACCTGCTCCTTTAAGCTTACTCTTTTGGCTACGCGGTCGAAGATGGGCATCTTCAGATGCAGTCCTACCGACCATGTCTGCTGGTATGCGCCCAGACGCTCGATAACGAATGCGTTGGCCTGGGGAACGACCTTGATACAGGTAACAAGTATTACCACTACGATGACTAATAAAGCAATAATAACCGGCATGATAAACCTCCTTTATCTGCTATATGCTTAGGTTTCCTGATTATGATCCACGCTGGGCTTGACAATAAGCTTAACACCGCTGATCGACAGGATCTCTACTACCGAACCTGAGGGAATCGTCACTTCATCATCATAACTCTTGGCTGACCATTCCATGCCTCCGACATTGACTAGACCCACTCCGTGCAGATTGTCGATATCCGCCATGACGATGGCTATGTGGCCTATCAGACTCTCCGCATTGGTCCTCTCTCTGTCCTTGTTGAAATACTTCACGGCTATCGGACGAGTCGTGAGTAACAGGATGATGCTTACAACCAGTGCTGCTATGATCTGTGCCCAAAGAGGTGCTCCGATGAGTGCCAGGATAAGTCCCACCAGGGATCCTCCTGCGAACCATATGGTAGTGAGTCCCATTGTCAGGAGTTCCACCAGGATCAGAACAACCAGTGCCACGATCCATACCATTACATATGTTTCATTCATACGGCCTGCTCCTTTCTGCTTTCGGACGTCCGTGAGCATGTTTTTGCTCTTATGAACATAATGAACTATACGCGAATAATTGTAAATAGAGCATTCATCGAAATAAAAAGGGCTATATTGCAGTTATTGCAAAACAGCCCTTCGAACGCTCTTTATGAAAAAATCATTTACCAGAACACATTACCGCCGACGACGATACCGTCATGCGAGCCGGCACGCCTGAAGTGCGTCGCGGTTCCGATATTGGTCTGACCGTTGATCGCAGCCTGTGCGGCCTGCATGCACGAATCATAGACCTTCGTATTATATACGGCGGCAACCTTGCCGTTGAGTGCGGGAGTAAACTGTCCCGACGCATATATGACGCTGTAGATCGTATTAGGATATGCGCCGCTTCTTACGCGGTTCATGACGCACGCGCCGACAGCCAGCATGCCATCGGTATTGTAAGCTCCGGCCTCGCACTGGATCAGCGCTGCTAAGAGTTTGAGCTCGTTTCCGTCGGCATCGACTTTGGCCTGCTGTGCATGAAGCAGTGCCTGGCGCTTGGCCTCGGCCTCCTCCTCTTCACGCTGCTTGATCGCTGCCATGGTCTCACCGGCATCTATCGAAAAAGTGACATCCACATACTGTGCGGATACATATCCTTCTTCATCTTCGTATGCGACTTTGATCCATTCGGAATCCGAGTCATCTACCACCTCGAGCTCATCACCGTCAGCGACCAGTCCCAGGATCCTGGCATCTTCGCCGGGCTCTTCGCGGATACGGAGAGCATCGGTATTGACCTTCAAAACCTTGAATCCGACATCATTGGCCAGGGCTTCCGCCTCTTCATCAAAAAGAAGATATTCGTTGCTTACCCATCCGACGAGGTCTCCGGACTGGATACGCGTCCACTCCTCGCCGCGCTCTAATATACGTCCGCCGCAGTCCTTGTACAGAAGGCCCGCCTTCTCGGACTCGGCATCCGGCTCGGTACGCACATTCAGCGAATTGTTGACATTCGCCATGAAAAGCGTGGACAGCTCCTCTTCTTCCTCGGGAGCATTTTCCTCAGCAATAGCAGCGAGTTCGTCCATTGCTTCTCTGGACTGCTCGCTTTCCCTGCCTGCCGAACCCATGATGTTGGTCACACCGGCATTCACACTATTCAGATAATCTCTGGTGGTGGTGGGGTCTTCCTCCGCGAATGCAACCGTATGGCTCATAAGTATGCATACGCTGATGGAGATCGCCCCCGCACGCCTGACTGCGTCTGTCATTTCTCCTGCCTATTTATGTCAACTTGTTACAAATGTATTACGATTTTATCAACAAATTATGAAAATGTCAAAAAAACGGGGATTTTTTAGGATTTTTAAGAAAAAAGATCACAGATCACGCTGTCTGTGGGCCTCATAAAGAAGGACTGAAGCCGCGATCGCAGCATTTAATGATTCAACTTCTCCCTCCATGGGGATGCGCACGCGCCTGTCGCAGACAGCCGCTGTTTCGGGGCTTATCCCGGCGCCTTCGTTACCGATCACGAAAGCTGAAGGACCGGTAAGATCAAGCGATGCATAGTCCTCGGAACCCTCAAGATGGGATGCATATACGGATACTCCGCGCCCCTTAAGTGTCCTGATCGTCTCGCACAGATCGTCGGCATACACGAAAGGCATGCGGAAAAGAGTGCCCATCGTCGAACGGATGCTCTTCGGATTATAGATGCTGACGCAGCCGCGGCTCATGATCACGCCTGCTGCCCCCGCCGCCTCGCAAGTACGGAATATGGTTCCCAGATTACCGGGATCCTGAAGGCCGTCGAGCAGCATAAAAAGGCTGCCGCGGCTTAAGATATCTTCAAGACTGTAGTCGTAAGACCTTACTAAAGAAAGGACACCCTGGGGAGTCATGGTGTCCGACATTTTCTTCATAACATCTTCGGTTACAAGCTCGTAGCCGGTCACAGACAGCCTGTCCCTGATCTCCTGGCTCGCATGATCCACGAAATCCTCAGTGACATATACGCTGTCTATCCTATCGAGCGGGATCTCGGAATACATCCTCGATCCTTCAACAATAAAGAGACCCGCTTCACGCCTTTCCTTGTCCCGGCTCTGAAGCAGGGCTATCCTCTTTACGGTCTGATTGGTCACGCTGCTGATCATCAGCTGAGTATCCTCGCTACCTCATAATCATATGCGGGGATCTCTTTGGTCATGTTCAGAGCTTCCTCGATATCGAAGTCTACGCACTCGCCGTGTCTGATACCTACGACGCGGTTGGTCTTGCCAGAGCAAATGATATCTGCGGCGTATGCTCCCATGATGGAAGCGTAGTAACGGTCCTTGCATGTAGGAGATCCGCCTCGCTGCATGTATCCCAAGATGGTCGCTCTGGTCTCAATGCCCGTAGCCGCCTCGATACGTCTGGCCATGGATGTTGAGTGGCCGATGCCTTCCGCATTGATGATTATGTGATGGGTCTTGCCCTTCTTACGGTTATTGATGATGTTGTTAATGATCTTCTGCTCGTTGTAATCATATTTCTCGGGAAGCAGGATGTCCTCGGCGCCGTTTGCGATACCGCACCAGAGAGCGATGTAACCTGCGTTACGTCCCATGACCTCTATGATCGAGCATCTCTCATGTGAGGATGATGTATCACGTA
>JAFZQY010000091.1 GCA_017620155.1 Lachnospiraceae bacterium
AATCGTATCACAACTCGTACAAGCACGCTATCTATACCCCCCTTGCCCTATTTATAGTTGCTTCCCGACTCCCAATTAAAGAAATCGGTGGTCTATAATGTCAAAATATGACCCAAAGTGGTTGAAAGTGGACGTTTGGGTCATAAATATGCTGGCTTGGAGTTTGAATTGCAGGGGAGTGGAGAAGAGGAATATGACCCAAATCAGGTTAAAAGTGCCATTTGGGTCATAAACTGTGTTTCTGACAGATGCCACGAACGCTGAAATGACGCGGAAGCAGGAAAAAAGTATGACCCAAAGTGGGTGAAAGTGGGCATTTGGGTCATAAATCGAGCTTCAGACGCGTTGCCCGAACGGATTTGAGACGTTGGATACGGCAAAAAAAGTGTATTGACAGGACCCGGAATTCGATATAATATAAACATGTTTATATAAACGAGTTTATGTTATTCCGAAATTGATACCATGAACAAGCGGACGAAAGGACGAGAAGACTAAGTCCGCGCCTCACCGAAAGGAGACCTGAAATGGTACTGATAGTCAACACCACATCCGATACGTCCATTACGGACGAGATCAGAAAGGAAATAGCAAGCCGGTCGACCGCAGTAACTAAGGCCGAAGCAGCAAACAAGACCGCAGTAACTAAGGCCGAAGCAACGACCGAAACCGAAGCAACAACCACCCCCTCCATCGAGATCATCGAAGCGGCTTCCTTAAACATAAGCAACTGCATAGGATGCAATTACTGCTGGCTCAAGACGCCCGGAGTGTGCACGATCAAAGACGATTACGAGATCATCTTGAAGAAAGTGATACACGCTGACCAACTGTGGGTCATCTCCGACACTGCGCTCGGATTCATCGATCATAAAGGCAAGAACATCTTCGACAGAATCCTTCCGATCGCAACGATGTATCTTCGCTTCAGGGGTGACCAGATGCGCCACGTTCCCAGATACGACCAGCGTACCGACATCGGACTCATCTGCCTGGGAGACATGGAGAAAGATTACCTGAAGCGGTGGAATGAGAGAGCGGCGCTGAACTTCGAGAGCAAGTCGCTTGGAGTATTCGAAAGAAACGAAGTAAAGGAGGCGGTATCATGCATGTGCTGATAATTAACGGAAGTCCCCGTGTGAAAAAATACAGCAATACTGATAAGATATTGGAGAAATTTACGCAGGGAATGTGTGAGAACGGAACCACGTTTGAACAGTACGAAGTTTCCGACAAGGCTCAGTGGGACTCTATTCGGGAAGCGTTCAACAAGAATAAGAACATCCTGATCGCGCTGCCCCTCTATGTGGAATGCATCCCCGGATTGCTGATGGAATTCCTGGAAACGCTCACGCCCAAGAATGACGGATCTAAGATCGCATTCATCCTGCAGAGCGGATTCGCGGAGGGCATACAGCTTCGATGCGGAGAGGCGTATCTCGAGATCCTTGCCGGGAAACTCGGATGCGAGTACAAGGGCACTCTTGTAAAAGGAGATAACTTCAGCATACGCTTTGTTGATGATAAAATGAAAAATAAGGTCACCGATCCTTATACTGAGATGGGACGTGAGTTTGCCGCAAACGAAGACTTTAATTCCGAGGCATGTAAAAAATTCACAGGCCCGGAGATATTCCCGCCTCATGTACGTCTCCTGATCGGCATCTTGTTCAGGTTTCCGGCCAGAAAAGGATTTAAAATGCTGGCTAAGAACCTTGGCTGCGAACAGCCGCTCGATTACAGACCTTACTCATAACTCACAGAAAAAACAAACCAGGAACTACAAGACATAGACCACAGAAAAGAACAGGCATTCATTAGGATAAGAAAGCATGGGAAGAAAAACCAAGATCACACGTGAAATGATCCTGCAGGCCGCATACGAACTGCTGGATGAATCCGGAATAGGCGCCGTCGGGATCAAGCCGATCGCTGCAAAACTCGGATGCTCGACGCAGCCGATATCATGGCACTTCGGAAGCATGAACGAATTGAAGAAGGAACTGTATTATTATGCCGGTGAGCAGCTCTACGGCTCACTTGTCGAGGAGATGAGCGGCAAAAGCGGAGTGGATGCTTTCTTTGTATCCGGTGTAAGATACATATCCAACGCATGCGATCATCCCAACGTATTCCGTTTCATAAACGTTGATGATACTGTCAATACGATAGGCGAATCAATATACGGAAACGAGAGTGTTTTCTCATTTCAGTTTGATAAAGAGGCGGTGGAGATACTTGCAAAGGAATATGATATCTCGCCTGAGATAATCGGCAATACCGTTCGCGATGTCGTGATTTATACGCACGGACTTGCAGTGATGATGATGTTTGACAACTACAAGCTTCCCAAAGAGGAAGCCTGCAGGATGGTTTACGATATGGGAACCAGGATGCTTGGTATGATCGGTATCAAGGAAAAATGAAGACTTACAGACGGATTTCCTTCGGAAACGCCTCTTTTCTCATGATCCCCCACATCTTGTCGATGTAGGCAAGAGTATAGAAATTCTCATAATAGTGATAGTAAAATGCGCCTTTCATTGTAAGGGCGTATTTTTTATTTTCGTACCTGAGGAATCCGAGAAGCCGGGCAATGTTAAATTCGAAACCGTACATTTTGTTAAGCGTGATTCCGAAGAAATCTTCGAATTTCGAAGGATCAAGCCTTGTGCTGTAAAGTGTCCAGAAAAGATAGTAGACCATTCTCTGTCTGAGTGAAAAACGGATGGTTAAAGATGTGGGCAGCGATCCTGCATCTATCCTCCTGCAATACTCATCGATGTCGAAGGTATTGATCTTGAAAGACTTCATTAAAAGTGTGGTGGCAGAACATCCAAATCCGAGAAAGTTATCCCTGGTCATGGAAGAGTAGTTAGCGTATTTCTCTGACGAGAATGTCCAGATGCTGTTACGGGTATAACCCTTTTGTTCACAATACAGGGTTATCCTGTCCAGAAGATCCTTCTTCATGCGTTTCGGCATGGCCTTAACTTTGCTGGATGTGAATGTGAAATCTATGAACGGGTATATGGCAACATGATTGGCGCCGACACTGAATGCGCTCTCGATATCCGCCTTAAGCTCATCAAAGGATTGGTCGGGCAGAGCGAAGATCAG
>JAFZQY010000008.1 GCA_017620155.1 Lachnospiraceae bacterium
GGACAGTGAGAAACTCTTCGTCAGCTTCCAGCAGGTAGACAGTAAGAGAAACCGCAATGTCGAAGGTACGGGGTTAGGGCTTGCCATATCCAAGAACCTGTGCGAGGCGATGGGCGGCACGATCGGTTTTTCCAGCAAATACGGCGAAGGTTCCGACTTCTGGTTTACTGTTCCGCAAAGAATAATTGATCCGGGTCATGATCTTGTAGTTGACGATTCAGGTGAGAAGTTTGCCTACTGTCTCGCTCACGATGAGATAATGCGCTCCGAGTTTATCAGCGAGCTTGCGTCGCTCGGGGTGGATTCCCGCATCATCAATTCAATTAAAGATTATGAACCTACCGGGAAAAAGGACTTCATGTTCATAGAAGAACCCGATCATACGGATGAATTCCTGGATTTCCTGGACGCAAATCCCGATGTGACCGGAGTGATACTGACCAGTTTAGGTTCAGCACTAAAGCCCGGCCGTGTCAATTCCCGCATCATGATGAAACCCATGACTTCGCTCACAATGGTCCTGGCCTTAAACGGCAAGGACATAAGCGACATGAATTTCCTGCATAACGACAACGAAGTCATCCGCATCATCGCTCCCGATGCAGATGTACTTATTGTGGATGACAACCCGATCAATCTCTCGATCGCCACAGGCCTCCTCGAACCCATGAAGATAAGATGCGAGGTGGCTCACAGCGGCGATGAAGCGATAGAAAAGATAGTTCAGAAGGATTTTGATCTGATATTCATGGATCACATGATGCCCGGAATGGACGGAATCGAAACAACACAGGCCATACGAGACAACATCCCTTCTGCTGCGGAGACTCCCATCATAGCCCTGACGGCAAATGTCATGGAAGGAAGCAGGGAGATGTTCATAGAAGCGGGCATGGATGATATGATTGCCAAGCCCATAGAGGTAAATCAGCTGTGCGCCAAACTATCCATATGGCTTCCTCCGAGTAAGGTACAGCATCTGGATGCCGAAGAGGCCGATGCTCTATCACCCGCATCAGGCGCTCTTAGATTCGACTGTCTGGACTGCGAGACTGCAATACGGGCGCTTGGCTCTGCGTCCCTTCATGAAAAGATCGTCGAGACATACTATAAGAGAGGAACCGTGACCCTGACAGAGCTCGAGAATGCGCTGAGTGCATCCGACCTGGCAGACTATGCGATCAAAGCCCATTCTCTTAAGAGCAGTTCAAGGCAGATAGGTGCCACAGCCCTCGGTGAGCTGGCCGAGAAGCTCGAGATGGCCTGCAAGGCAGGCGATCTGGAAACTATAGAAAATCATCACACCGAAGCGGTAAATATGCTCTCAAAACTTCTCGAGGATCTGTCCAAGTACTTCCCCGAAAAAGAGGAAGCCGCGGATCTGCCGCTCATCACGGATGAAGAATTAAGCGGGATCCTCACAGACTTAACAAATGCCTGTGATAATCTTGAAATGGATGAGATGGAAGAATGTGCGGAGAAACTCCGCTGCTATTCATATCCCGAAAATATGTCCGAACTGATCGAAAAACTCTGCTCAGCCATCGAAGTTATCGATGTCGATGCCTGTGAAGAGATCATCGAAACCCTAAGGAGATAATCAAATATGTCCAGAAAAATCACTTCGCTCATACTAACCCTTGCCATGCTCTGCGTTCTCACCGGATGCGGTTCGTCCGGCGGTTCCGACAAACTCGTACTCGCTCTCCGGTCCGGTACCTATGCAGATGTGATCAAAGCCTGTCTTCCTGATTTTGAAGCCGAGCACGGCATAACATGCGAAGTGCTGGAGCTCTCGGAAGATGATCTGCACAGCTATATCCTGAACGACTCCGTCAGGGGAAAAGGAGCCTATGATCTGTGCATGGTAGACGGTTCCTGGGTTTCCGAATACATAGCCGAGGACGTACTTACCGACCTCGGAACTCTGGGATACTCATTTGATGACGACATAATCCCTGCAACCACAACCATATGCGTTCAGAACGGCAAGACCTATCTCGTACCCTATTTCGGCAACGTGACCGTCATGATGTATAACCGTGATGTTGCAGAAAAACTCGGCTATGACAGACACTCTTTTTCCTCACTGGAAAACATTATTAATTTCTGCAATAAGACCTCTGCCGGCGGAAACGGCGGATTCGTCTACAGAGGGGATACCGAAAATAATATAGTGGTTGATTTTCTGCCCGTACTCTGTGCCTTCGGCGGATGGGTTGTGGATGAGAACAACAACCCGACCGTTAACACTCCCGAATTTAACAAGGCGATGGAATTCTATCTGGAACTGACCGCGACAGGGACCGCCCTTCCTAAAGAGGATCTGATCGCATCCATCGAAAACGGTACTATGGCCGTCGCTATCGGGTGGCCCGGATGGTATGACTCGGAAAAAAGTGTTTCATCCGATTATTCTGCCTTCCCCGGTCAGTACTCAGACAGAAGTGAAAGTTTTAATTCCAACATATACGGAATATGGACTCTGGGAATTCCCAACAATTCCACCAATAAAGAAACGGCAGTCGAACTCCTCACCTATCTGATGGACAAAGACGTACAGAAAAGTACCGTTTCCATGGGAGGAGTCCCCTGCCGATATTCATCTTTGATGGATCCCGAACTGCTATCTGCCGATCCTCATCTCGAAGTTATCTGTAACGCTCTTGAAAACGGTAAATACAGACCCATTATTCAGGAGTGGCCGAAGTTCTATACGATCCTCGGAGCCGAGATGAGAAAGATCATGGCAGGCGAGATCAGTGTTGCTGACGGGCTGAACCTTGCCCAGCAGGAGCTCGATGACATGATGCTCCCATAGGGCATGAGGAACAGCGGCAGCCACAGGAGGATTTACCTTTGCGCTTATCCGATAACATCGAACGGATAGTTACCGTGATGATCGCTATCAGTACGAGTGCCACCGCTATTGTTCCTAAATTGTTGATAAACCAGTTCATCAAACTGTAACCTTCTTTTCAAATCTGGTTGCTTCTTTATATGGTCTTAACAGAAGCCACAGGAAAGCGGCTATAGCAGCTACAGCTATAATACTTCCTATGATGCTTCCGGATCCGCTCACGATACTTCCCAGCTGATATACCACAAATGATACAACATAAGCAAAACCGCATTCGTAGCAGATCGCAAACCATGTCCACTTCGCATTGTTCATCTCCCTCTTGATCGCACCAATTGCCGCAAAGCAGGGAGCGCATAAGAGATTGAAGATCAGGAAACTCAATCCTGCCGTTGTTGAGAATGCTGCTGCAAGGGCAGCCCATGCATTTCCTTCTCCGCCGTAAAGTACGCCCATCGTACCTACGATATTCTCTTTTGCTACAAGTCCGGTGACCGAAGCGACTGCAGCCTGCCAGTTGCCCCATCCCAAAGGGATGAACAGCCATGCGATCGCATTTCCCACAGCTGCGAGGATACTGCTTCCGATCTCCTCTTCTTCAAGCATTCCGAACGCGCCGTCTGCCCATCCGAAACGCGACAGGAACCATATTACTATAGTTGAAAGCAGGATGATCGTTCCGGCTTTCTTGATGAAGCTCCAGCCTCTTTCCCACATGCTTCTTAATACGTTGGTAAGTGTAGGCCAGTGATATGCGGGCAGCTCCATGACGAAGGGAGCGGGATCGCCTGCAAACATTTTGGTCTTCTTAAGGATGATACCTGAGCAGATGATAGCTGCTATTCCGATGAAATATGAACCTGTGGAGATCCATGCGCTGCCACCGAATATCGCGCCGGCGATCATGGCTATAAAAGGAACTTTTGCACCGCAGGGAATAAAGGTAGTGGTCATGATCGTCATACGACGGTCCCTTTCATTTTCGATGGTTCTCGAAGCCATGATCCCGGGGATGCCGCATCCGGTTCCAATAAGGATCGGAATGAAGCTCTTACCCGAAAGACCGAAGCGGCGGAAAACTCTGTCTAAGACGAATGCTACTCTCGCCATGTATCCGCTGGCTTCAACAAAGGCCAGCATGAAGAACAGAACGAGCATCTGAGGAACGAATCCGAGTACTGCACCGACACCTGCTACGATACCGTCGAGTATGAGACCCTTTAACCAGTCTGCACAACCGATCGCATCAAGACCGCTCTCGATCAGAGCCGGGATACCGGGAACCCATACGCCGAAGTTTGCGGGATCGGGCTCTTCCGTGCCGTTTTCCTCAAAATACTTAACCGCATCAAGATAGCTTAATGCATTGGTCTCTTCCTCATCGGCATCTTCCGGAACCGCATCATAGTATACGGTGATGTCGCTCTGCTCAAGCGTTTCCTCGTCCTCGACCGTATAGGATACTTCTGTTTCAGTAGATGTAAATGTCTTCATGTCATCAACGGACATCTCTTCATCGAATCCGACATAAGCATCTACCGCCTGCATAGCCGCGGTATACTCGTCAGCCGCTTCCCCGGCCGCTTTGGAGCCTATGCCGAACAGGTGATATCCGTCGCCGAAAAGACCGTCATTGGCCCAGTCTGTGGCTGGTGCTCCGACTCCGACCATGGCGATCCAGTAAATCGCAAACATTACTGCGGCAAATATCGGAAGACCGAGCCAGCGATTGGTTACGATGCGATCGATCTTATCCGAAGTGCTGAGCGCATTCGCATCTTTTTTCTTGTATATTCCCTTCAGGATCTCTGCGATATATACATATCTTTCATTGGTGATGATGCTCTCGGAATCGTCATCCAGTTCTTTTTCCGCAGCTTTGATATCCTGCTCGATATGATCGAGTTTATCTGAAGGAATGTTCAGTTTCTCGAGAACTTTGTCGTCTCTCTCGAATACTTTGATGGCATACCATCTCTGCTGCTCTTCGGGCATGTTGTGAACGGCGACCTCCTCGATATGAGCAAGCGCATGTTCCACCGGCCCCGAAAAAGTATGCATCGGGATCGTCTTTTCCGCTTTGACTGCCTTGAGTGCCAGCTCGGCGGCTTCGAGAGTCTTCTCTCCTTTTAATGCCGATATCTCTATGATCTGACATCCCAGCTGAGCAGCCAGTTCCTTGGTGTTCAGCGAATCTCCGTTTTTGCGGACAACGTCCATCATGTTGATGGCGATCACAACGGGAATCCCGAGTTCGATCAGCTGTGTAGTCAGATACAGGTTACGTTCAAGATTGGTTCCGTCTACGATATTGAGTATCGCATCCGGTCTTTCCCCGATCAGATAATTTCTCGCAACAACTTCTTCAAGTGTATACGGGGAAAGTGAATATATGCCGGGAAGGTCGATTATCTCGACATCTTCGTGTTTCTTAAGTTTTCCCTCTTTCTTCTCGACCGTTACTCCCGGCCAGTTTCCGACGAACTGGTTTGAGCCGGTCAGTTCATTGAACAGTGTTGTCTTACCGCTGTTCGGGTTTCCGGCAAGTGCTATCCTGGTACTCATGCGCGGCTTCCTCCTTCCGATACTTCGATCATCTCAGCGTCAGCCTTACGGATAGAAAGCTCGTATCCCCTGACAGTCACTTCGATCGGGTCTCCCAAAGGTGCTACCTTTCTCACATAGATATCGGTACCCTTGGTGATGCCCATATCCATGATCCTTCTTTTGATGGCGCCTTCGCCGTGGAGTTTTACCACGGAAACCGTACTTCCGATGGCTACTTCCTTCAGTGTGTTCATTTCTCCTCCTCCGTTGTTTCGATGAATCTTAGACCATGACTTTTCTCGCCATGTCCTCATTGAGTGCTATCCTGGATTCCTTTACCTTGACGATGACGTTTCCGCCCAGGATGTTCACCAGCGTTACGCTTCCGCCCGGCGTAAATCCGAGATTTTCCAGGTGTCGTTTTACATCCGGGTTACCGCCGACTTTCTTTATCACGTTTTCCTCTCCCGGGGCTGCATATACCAGCGGCATCATTGATTCACCTTCTTTCTGTAATTTGTTAGTCTTCGCTAACCTATGGTCCTAAAAAATGGCTAAATCTTCTGACCGGTTCATGCCGGTTAGAGGGATCTAACCCATTGCCAAAAAATATGGTTAGCCTTCGCTAACACTTTAAGTTATACGCCGCTAACCATCTTCTGTCAATACTATTTTGAATATAAAACTATTTCATCTCCCGGATGATGTTCTTATAGAAATCGACGCATCCGCTCAGGCAGTCATATTCGATGTTCTCGTTAAGGCCGTGCATTCCGGCCATCTGCTCGGGACCGTATACGACAGGAGCAAAACGGACTACATCATCGCATATCTCCTGATAGAATCTCGCATCGGTAGCCCCCGTCATCACATAAGGGCTGATCGGTAATCCCGGAAAAGTCTTCGCTATCACGGATTCCACATATTTAAACGCCTCGCCCTGTGTATCCACGGATTCCGACGGGTCGGTGGCATGGAACACTTCTATGGACAGATCATACTTATCGGCAAGCGCCTTGATGATCCCCAGGCTCTCGTCCTTGCCCTGATGCGGGATGAATCTCATGTTGGCTCCCAGAGTGGCTTCCTGGGGAAGCACATTGTAAGCATCCGATCCCGACTGCATCGTAAATGCGATCGTGGTCTTCAGCATCGCTCCCGCCTGAGACGATATCATCGGCATGACCTTCAGCAATATCGGCTTAAACAGCCACATGTTTCCGAACACGAACTTTAAAGGAAATGATGCGTAAGGCGACAGCCTCTCAAACATAGCCTGCACTTCAGGAAGCATCTTTCTTCTGAAGGGATCCTTCTTCTCTATCTCATTTACAAAAGCCGATAATCTTGCTATCGGAGTGTTCTTCCCGGGCGCAGATGCATGACCGCCCTTGCTCTTGGCAGTGAAAAGTACATCCGCCTTGCCCTTTTCAAATACGCCTACCATGGCGAAGTTGCCTTTGATCCCTGCTACGGGATCAGTGATTATCCCGCCGCCTTCATCGCACACCAGATATGGCTTCACTCCTCTTTTCTTAAGTTCCGCCACGAGCTTCGGACATCCGTCTCCCGCCCATTCCTCGGTGCATGATGATGACAGATATACATCCTGAGGAGGAACATATCCTTCTCCCAGCAGTTCCTCGACAGCCTGGAAAAATCCCATCACGGAGCACTTCGTATCGGACGAGCCTCTTCCCCAGACTTTTCCGTCATCGATATCCCCCGAAAAAGGCTCATGGCTCCACTCTCCCTCCGCGGGAACCACATCCTGGTGGCTCATCAGAACGATAGGTCTGTCGTGCGATACGCCCTTCCAGAAAAAAAGCAGATTGCCGTCTATGTCGTTCTTCTCAAGCTCTGCATGTACGCGCGGGAAGAGTTCTTCAAGCACCTTATGAAATGCCTCAAACCTCTCGGGATCGGCCACGCTGTCATGAGAAGTGGTATCGCACCTGACCATGGCTGAGAGTTTCTTTGCATAAGTTTCCGCCCTCTCATCCGCAGGAGGCGATACATATTCGGAAACCCGGTTCGGAGTGAGCAGGGTATGTATGAGCGCTATCAAAAGCAAAAGCGCGATCAGACCTATGATGATAAGCAGAACTGACAGAATATACTTCATGCGATCGATCCTTTTTTCTTAAACATCAGATACGCGAGGCCTATGGTCAGAGCGCCGCTCGGAATGATCATGATACTGGTCTGTGAGATCAGCGACGGCACGAAGATGAACAGCACCGTCATGATGACTAACGGCACACATGCGAGCTTGATGCTCTTGCGGAAATATTGATATGCCATCGCGCCGAAAAGCGCGGGAACCACATTGGCAAATGCAGGCTGCAGAGTCTCGCTCTGAAGTATCGGCTGAAGCGGCACAAGCAGGATCACTCCGATCGCAAGTATCGTGATCGTGGTAAGTGATGAAGCCGCTATGGAAAGAGTTGATATTATCTCATTCTCGGGGGTTCCCGAACTTGTACCGGCGATCTCTCTCGCATTCATCGCACAGGGTATCTTCATGTTGATCAGATTGCCTGTGATGAAAGCCAGGTAGCCTCCGCCCGACCCCAGCATCGGTGTATATACCAGGAACTCGACAACGCTCGATATGGTCCAGATCAGGCCGACCGAAAGGAAACCTTTTGCGACAGCCCCAAGATCGGGCAGTGCTCCTAATATGCTTCCGATGAGGAAAGGCGCACCTACGAGCAGGATCAGCGCTACCGCGCTTACAGACCTCCCTATCAGGTGAGTCGTCCGTGAATATTTCTCATAATATAATTCATTCATATTTCCGCCTCCTCACCTATACAAATATCGCAACGAGCATGCCTATAAGCATGCTTCCCGCGATTGAAAAGCTCTCAAGCCATACCAGATGCTTCTTTTCCGAGAAGTAGACAAATACGGCCATCACGAGAGCTGAAACTATAGATACGATTATGGGGGTAAGGTCGCCTTTAAAAGTAAGAAGGCCTTCGCCCGATACGAACCCGCCGATATAGCTGCCGATGTAGGCGCTGACCAGACCGATAAACATAGCGACCATCGCGGAGTCCCCGAACCCCGGCTTTTTCTTTGCGTCCACGGTTTTCTCCCCGGTTGATATCCCTTCAGGACCATCAGGTGTTTCCGTGTCGGCAGTTTTTTCCGAATCGGCTTTCTTACCCTTACCGCTAAGTTTGTTCAGGTACGCCTTATTAAAGAAGAACGACAGTATCATGCCCCACATGATGCATATGCTCATGAGGAGTGCGATCGTAGAGAAGGCGACCGGAGTCATCTCCGATGCCGACAGGCTCTTTAATCCCACCTGCTCGGCTGCGGCCTGAGCTACCTGCGTTTCGTAGTGAAGCGCACCGATCACTGATAGACGAAGCCAGGGCCATGGCGTGCCCAGGCTGCCCGAGAGGGCTATGACTCCCAGCAGTATTCCCACACTGGGCAGTATGGAAAAAGTGACGCTCGAAGTGAGCGTTCTCTTAAGCTTGGCTTTGTCCATTCCAAGCTTGATGCCGGCCCTGTATGCGCGGATCATGAATATCACGCATACGATGGCCACAAACAGAATGATGACGCCGCAGATCATGTACAGCGGCAGGCTATTTAACCGGCTGATCATGGCTAATCTCCTTTTATTTGGTTATTTCAGGGGTTCTTCTTTATATAATCTCGGGAAAAGATCCTTCTGAATACGGTAGATATCTGAGAGGTCTTCCTCTCTTACGGCCAGATAGTCTCCGGGTTCGCCCGCATAATAGTTTTCCTCATCCCATTTGGTGAAGACCTTGATATATTTGTCCACCGGACGGGCATAGATAAACGACTGTCCGGTGCTTATCACGGCTTTGGCATAAGGAATGACCGCTTTTCTCTCACCGCCCTGAGTAAGCTTGATGCTGGGCTCATATTCGAATTCATGAGAATAAGGATGATCGAGGAACTTATAAGTGCGCTCCATCTTCTTCCTGTCGATCGGATACACTTCCCCCTCTATCCCTATCATCAGATAGGTATCCTCCTCTATCTTGACCTGTATGTCGCCTTCCATGGTCCTTATATCCACCAGGCTTCCGACCGGATACATATCGGTAAGCTTCACGGTTCCCATTTCCACGGGTATCTTGCCGTACCTGCGCATTCCGGTGATATCGGCTTCCTCAGTGGATGCATATATGATCTCGTATCTGTCATAATACGCATGCAGCCTCTCCCTGACAAAACGGCTTACATACGCTTCCGGATCCTCGGATCCTAAGCCAGGCAGTTTCTCGGGATGGATCACGCCGCCTGCCTTATACATATGACCCCCGCCGCCGCCTATGTTTTCGGCGATGAATCCGGCGAGTTCGTTTGCATGAACTTCTCTGACGCAGCTTCTTACGGAGAATTTCACCTCTTCGGGAGTCACATAGTAAGCCACGCACACATCGACATTCTCGGTCTCCAATGAAAAATCGCTGATGACGCCCAGGATGTTCGGATCGCATGGCTCCGCCTGCAGGATCATGCATTTATCCGATTCTATATATTCATATCCGATGATCGCATGTCCCGTGATCTCGAGCTCGGCCAGTGAAATATTGGAATTGTTCATCAGTTTAACGACAGATTCTCTAATGCTGAGAGCTTCGATCATATCCCTATCGAGCGGATTGGAAAGCTCCGCCAATCTGTTGGTGTCTGAATACAGGCCGTAATACAGCGCCGTCTGCAGGTTCATATCCTGACTGATGTCCTCTTTCTCATCGCGGATCATGTCCCATATGATCGTCGAGCAGCTTCCCATATTGCTTCGTACCTCAGACAGATGAGGAAGCTTATCCGATACCTGATGATGATCGATGACGGCTACCGTCTCGGCAGGGGTGGTCGTGATATTCCTCTGTCCGTACTGGGAATCGACCGTGATAAGCAGCTCGGGCTTATGCGCATAATCCGGCTCATAGTTTACCGGTATCCCCAGTTCATTCACCATGATCACCAGATTGCTCTTCCTGATCTTCTTGGATCCGCGATATATGAAGCGGGCGTCTTTTCCTTTTTTACGGAAAAACCACTGCAATGCAAACCCGGAGGCCAATGCATCGGCATCCGGATTATCGTGGCACTGGATCACTATATCGTCGTATTTTAACAGTTCGCTTAAGGTTAAAGTGTGTTTGCTCATAATCTTTTCATGGATGAAATAAATGCATTTCTATGCATAATTATATAGCAAAATCGGGTTATAAAAAAATTTTTTATTTTTTTCGAAACCTTCGCTTACGTTTTGCGTCTATATAGTCAGAAGCGCAAAAAAAGCCCTTCAGGACACAAAAACAGATTTGAATAAACGGAGGAATCAATCATGAAAAAGAAAACAATCGCAGCTTTACTTATCGGAACCACACTGGCAACAACGATCACAGGTTGTGGATCAGCACACGGAGCATACGCCCCCACCGCTGACACATCTACCACCTACATCGAGCCCGAATATCCCGCTGAATCTCCTGCAGAGTACTGGGACACCGAAACCGAAGCAGCAGCCGAATACTGGGATACAGGTGATGCTGCATACGCCACAGAAAGCTACTCATATGACTTCGCCGTCGGCAATTCTTATGCAAAAGAAGAATCAGCAGACAGCGCCTACTGCCCCGGATACTACTACCCCGCACCGAGCTACAATTACGGCGAGAATTACAATACGGTAGTCGAGAACGAATTCAAGGAAGTATACGCATCTCCCCTTTCCACATTCGGAGCAGACGTCGACACGGCAAGCTATTCAAACCTTCGCAGGATGATCAACGACGGGTATCGTCTTTCGGATATACCGCTCGGCTCGATAAGGACAGAGGAACTCATCAACTACTTCAACTATGACTATCGCGAGCCCGGCAGAAACGACACTTTTGCAGTAAACGCACAGATAATCGACTGCCCCTGGAATAAGGAGACCAAGCTCGTCAACCTCGGTATCAAGGCAAAAGAGCTTGAAGACATCGAAAACGTACCTTCAAACATCGTATTCCTCGTAGACGTATCCGGTTCAATGGATGAATACGACAAGCTCCCTCTTCTTCAGATGGGTCTCGATATGCTGGTAGACGATCTGGACGAGAACGACAGAGTATCCATAGTAACCTATGCTTCTTCATCCGACATCGTGATCGCAGGCGTATCGGGAGACCAGCATACCGTTATCAAGAAAGCCATCAACTCTCTTGATGCAGGCGGCTCCACAAACGGCGGTGACGGCATCAAGTCTGCATACAGACTTGCCGAGAAGTATTTCATCGAAGGCGGAAACAACCGTGTCATCATGGCTACCGACGGTGACCTCAATGTAGGCATCACTTCCGAAGACGAACTCGAAGAGCTCATCTCCAAAAAGAAAGAAGGCGGAGTATTCCTTTCAGTGCTCGGATTCGGTACCGGCAACTACAATGAAGCTACTCTTGAGACTCTCGCAGACAAAGGAAACGGCAACTACTCTTACATCGACTGTCTCTCCGAGGCAAAGAAGGTGCTCATCGACGAGTTCAACTCCACACTTTTCACTGTAGCAAAAGACGTGAAGTTCCAGATCGAGTTCAACCCCAAGTATGTCTCCGAATACAGACTCGTAGGTTATGAGAACAGACAGATGGCAGCCAGAGATTTTAGTGACGACACCAAGGACGGCGGCGAGATCGGCAGCGGACATACCATGACCGTAATGTATGAGATCAAGATGAACGACGACTTCGGCACCGACACGGACGACCTCAGATATCAGAATACCGATCTCTCAGAGACCGGCCTTACTTCCGACGAATGGATGACAGTATCCGTACGCTACAAAGAGCCCGAAGAAGACGAATCACAGCTGATCTACTTCCCCATCAGCAACGAGTGCTACACCAAAACTCCAAATTGTGATACACTTTTTGCAGCATATGTAGCTGAATGCGGCATGATCCTGAATGACAGCGCATACATCGGAAACTTAAGCATGAGGGATGTATCCAAGCAGATCTCCAAACTGGATCTTGACGATGAATACAAAGAGGAGTTCCTGGATCCGATCAAGCAGCTTTGATACTTGATCCAAGCGGAAAATGCAAGATAACGAGATCGTTGACCTGTACTGGGCCAGAAGCGAAAACGCCATAACGGAAACGAACGTCAAATACGGCGGATATTGCAGAAAGATCGCAATGAACATCGTAGCTAATGACGAAGATTCGGAGGAATGTATAAACGATACTTATCTTTCGGCTTGGAACACTATGCCC
>JAFZQY010000092.1 GCA_017620155.1 Lachnospiraceae bacterium
AAAGGATGGGGCTGTTAGGGCCTCATCCTCATACTATGTTTTGGCCTTTTCGGATTCTCGCATTGCAAGCAGTATAAAAATGGAATAATAAAACCCATTCTTGGATCAGGTAAATCCAAAGATGGGTTTGTCTACAGTCTGTAAGGACTTCGGAATTATCCGAAGTCCTTTTCTTATGCGTATCTTTCTTTTAATTGAGAGTGCTTATGAAACCGAGAACGTGTGAAGCGTATTCCGAAAAGAATTCACGGTTTTTCTTTCGCTCATCGGTCATCTCGATATATAAGTCCTTGCTCAGGTAATCCGTCTTGTAGAAGGGCGTGAACGATAAGTCCCATTCGGGTACGAAAACTGATTCCACGCGGGTATAGCAGTTTGAAGCCTGTGCCTGAACCCTGTGATCCTTGTCCACGAAAGAAGCGACGGATTTGTGAAGCGCCTCATCCTCTGTGGGAAGATAATAATAATCCTTGTAGTTTGCATAGAAGTATTTCAGTTCTCCCACATATACAGGGACTTTGAGGATGCCCTCGCTGCCTTCGCCCTTGAAATAGCAGCCTATCGCCATATGCGTAATGGGTTGAGGAAGAGATGTGGGGAGCTTGATCTTCATGACAAGCTCGGCTTTTTCGTTTCCTTCGTGATCGGAATACTTATCCATGCTGACCTTGGTGACTGTCAGTTTTTCTCTGAAGATCTCGGAATATGCGAGGATCGGTGTTATCTCGATCATCCCGCGTATGTCTTCCTCGTTGTGTATCAGCAGCTTGGTAAGAGCATCGACATCGAAGTGTGTGACATATTCCTGATATACTCCGACGAGTTCGCCGCCGCTTAGATCATCCTTCCGGTCAATCCCGAGATACTGTTCGATAGTCTTTTGCTTGCAGTTAGGGACTTTCAGGAAATTCTTGTAAGGAGAGATCCTTTTATACAGATCTATGCCCACCATGCTGTAAAGAGAGCAGGGAAAGCCGTATTTCTTGCATTTTTCCTGAATATAAGGAATATCGAAATTGTTTCCGTTGAAATGGATCAGAACCTTGTATTTTCTGACTGAATCCAGGAAGGTTTTGAGGATTTCGGGTTCTTCCTCGGGCTTTTCCGCAAAAAACTGCTTGCAGCTGAATGTGATGCCGTCATAATAGGCACAGCCTATCATGTACAGAACGGTAGCGGCTGCGGAAAACCCGGTGGTCTCGATATCGATAAAGAGAATATCCTCCAGCGGGGCTATATGACTCAGATCATATTTGAGATCAAGGTCTTTGAATTGTTTGGTTATTATATTCATGCGTTTATTCTATCATATTCTATTCGAAAGTGTGTTTTTTTCTGTTGTGGATTATAGATATATTTGTCCGTATTTGGTAAAATATTCTTTAGTCGTTACTGTTCACCAAGCGTAGATAAACGCCGTGGAGAGTAACGAAATCTATGAAAGGGATCAAGTTATGGCCAGATATACTTTCACGGGCGGCATCCATCCTTTTGACGGTAAAGCATTATCCAAAGATAAGCCGATCAAAGATTATCTCCCCAAGGGAGATCTTGTTTATCCCATGAGTCAGCATATCGGAGCTCCCGCCAAGCCTGTCGTCGAGAAAGGCGATCATGTGCTTCGCGGTCAGCTGATTGCCGAAGCAGGAGGATTTGTCTCAGCCCCCATTTATTCCACGGTTTCCGGTACCGTCAAAGCTATAGAGCCCAGACGTGTTGTCACCGGCGATCTCCCCTTAAGCATCGTCATTGAAAATGATAATGAATACACGGAAGTAGAATATCCCGATCCGGTTCCTCTTGAAGAGATGGAAAAGGCGGATATCATAAACTGTGTCCGTGAAGCAGGCGTTGTCGGCATGGGCGGTGCGGGCTTTCCTACACATGTAAAGCTTTCTCCCAAGGAGCCCGACAAGATCGAGTACTGTATAGTAAACGGCGCCGAGTGCGAGCCTTATCTGACCAGCGATTACCGCCGCATGCTCGAGGAACCCGAGAAAGTCATCAGCGGACTTCGGGTCATGCTTTCTCTGTTTGATAATGCTCGTGGCATCATTGCGATAGAAGATAACAAGAAAGACTGCATCAATCTGATGAAGTCTCTTATCAAGGATGATCCCAGGATATATGTAAAAGCGCTTAAGACCAAATATCCCCAGGGAGCAGAGCGTCAGCTCATATATGCCACAACAGGCCGCGCGATCAATTCATCCATGCTTCCCGCGGATGCAGGCTGCATAGTTGATAACGTGGACACCGTTGTTGCGATACACAACGCGGTCATCAACCGTAAACCTCTCATGGAGAGAATAGTTACCGTAACAGGTGATGCGATCGCGGATCCCTGCAATTTCAGGGTTCATATAGGAACCAATTATCATGAGCTTATAGATGCTGCAGGCGGTTTTAAGGAAGAACCGGTCAAGATCATCTCCGGTGGTCCGATGATGGGCTTCGGAATATTCGAACTCGATCTTCCCACTACCAAGACCGCATCAGCGCTGCTGTGTCTGACCAAAGACGATGTATCGGCCATGGAGCCTTCCGCCTGCATTAACTGCGGCAGATGCGTAGAGGTATGTCCCGGCCGGGTTATGCCCAAGGTACTTGCCGAATGTGCAGAGCATTATGATAATGAGAAGTTTGTTGCCTTAGGCGGCATGGAATGCTGTGAATGCGGATGTTGCAGTTTCGTTTGTCCCGCCAAGAGGCCTCTTACACAGTCCATCAAGTCCATGCGTAAGATAGAGATGGCTGAGCAGAAGAAGAGAGCTGCTGCCAAGGCAGAAGAAGAGAAGAAACAGGGGGAGGAGAAGAAATGAGTACGGATATGCTTAAAGTATCATCAAATCCCCATGTAAGATCGCATGTTACAACCAGCCAGATAATGGGAGCAGTCATCATAGCATTGCTTCCCGCTGCAGGCTTCGGTATCTATAATTTCGGACTGTGGGCTCTGATACATATCCTTATATGCGTGGCAACTACAGTACTTACCGAACTTCTTTATGAAGTGCTTCTTAAGAAAAAGGTAACTGTCGGCGATCTGTCCGCAGTAGTAACGGGACTTTTGCTTGCGCTTAACCTTCCCGCATCCGCTCCCTGGTGGATCGGAATTGTGGGCGGCGTATTTGCGATTCTCATCGTTAAGATGCTCTTTGGCGGCATAGGACAGAACTTCATGAATCCCGCACTCGGAGCAAGATGCTTCCTTATCCTCAGTTTTACCAGGATCATGACGAACTTCCCCGATATCGGAGACGGACTTTCGGGGGCTACGCCGCTTGCACTGATCAAATCAGGACAGAGCGTGAACATCATGAACATGATCATAGGACGTACTTCAGGTACCATAGGTGAGACGAGCATGATCGCGATCGTAGTCGGCGCGTGCTTCCTAATCCTTCTGGGTGTCATCGATCTGAGGATTCCGGGTACTTACATCTTATCCTTCGCGATATTCGTGATGATATTCAGCGGACATGGATTTGATCCCGCTTATATTTCGGCTCAGCTTGCCGGAGGCGGACTCATGCTCGGAGCTTTCTTCATGGCTACCGACTATACGACCAGACCGATCACCAAGATCGGACAGTATCTGTTCGGTATCTTCCTCGGAATTATGACAGGCATATTCAGGATATTCGGACCTTCGGCCGAGGGCGTCAGCTATGCCATCATACTGGGCAACCTTATCGTGCCTCTTATTGAGAAGATCACATATCCCAAAGCATTCGGAAGAGGAGGAGAACGCATATGAAATCAATGTTCAAAGACGCGTGTATCCTTTTCGCGATAACCGTGATAGCCGGCCTGCTTCTTGGCGGAGTATATCAGATCACCAAAGACCCTATCGCTGCTCAGGAAGAACTTGCCAAGGCGAATGCCTGCAGGGAAGTATTTGCTGATGCTGCGGATTTTGAGCAGGATCCTTTGTTTGAAGCAGACGGATCCACGCCTGTCTATAACATGTTGTATCCCAATGATTCGATCGATAACTGCCAAAGAGCGCTTTCCGCAGGCGGAGAACTGCTCGGATATGTTCTTACGGTCACGTCACATGAAGGCTATGGCGGAGATATAAAGTTCATGATGGGTATCCGAAATGACGGAACCTTAAACGGCATATCGCTTCTTTCGATATCCGAGACCGCCGGTCTTGGCATGCAGGCAGGAGAAGTTCTGGTTCCCCAGTTTGCAGGCAAAAATCAGATCGAATTTACCTATACCAAAGACGGTGCGACCTCTGATTCGGAGATAGATGCGATCAGCGGCGCGACGATTACCACCAATGCCGTAACCAACGGCGTAAATGCCGGGCTCTCATATTTCTATTCAATATTGAGTCCCGAAGAGGGAGGTGAGTGATATGTCAGAGATCAAAGACAGACTGATAAACGGCATAATCAAAGAAAATCCCACTTTTGTTCTGATGCTGGGTATGTGTCCGACTCTGGCTGTTACAACATCTGCGATCAACGGCCTGGGTATGGGGCTTACGACCATGGTTGTGCTGACACTCAGTAATGCCCTCATATCGGCGCTTCGCAAGATCATTCCCGACAGAGTCAGGATTCCCGCATTCATCGTCATCATAGCCAGCTTCGTGACGATCACGCAGTTTTTACTTCAGGGATTTATTCCGACGCTTTATGATGCGCTCGGCATCTATATACCTTTGATCGTAGTTAACTGCATCATTCTCGGCAGGGCCGAAAGCTACGCATCCAAGAGCGGTGTTGTACCTTCAATATTTGACGGTATCGGCATGGGCCTCGGTTTTACAGTGGCACTTACCATAATCGGTGCGATCAGAGAACTGCTTGGTGCCGGTGAGGTTTTCGGATACCGCGTGATGCCTTCTGCATTTGAGCCCATAAGGATATTCATCATGGCTCCCGGCGCATTCTTCGTACTTGCAATGCTCACTGCCGGCATGAATAAGATCCGTCTCAGCATGGAAGCAAAGGGCAAAGATGCTTCCAAGATAGGATCCGGCGGATGCGTTGACATGGATTGCAACAACTGCGCGGAAAGAGGTACATGTACACATAAGTTCATCGATACAGATGCTGTTCCCGGAGAATCCCTTGAAGAAGGCGCACTCAGAAGAGAGCAGGAAAGCGCATCAGATAATATCGAAGAAGTCATCGTAACCGATGAATCGGGAAAGGAGGATGAATGATCATGGTTAAAGAATTACTGATCCTCTTGATAGGTTCATCACTCGTGAGCAATGTCGTACTCAGCCAGTTCCTCGGACTGTGCCCGTTTTTAGGTGTTTCCAAGAACACCAAGACCGCGGCCGGCATGGGTGTAGCCGTTATATTCGTCATCACTCTTGCCTCTGTGGTGGCCGGTGCCATCTACAGTTTCATACTGGTACCGTTTAATGTGACTTATCTTCAGACCATAGTATTCATTCTGGTCATTGCTGCTCTGGTCCAGTTCGTTGAGATGGTCCTTAAGAAGTTCATTCCGTCGCTTTATCAGGCGCTCGGCGTTTATCTGCCGCTGATAACCACCAACTGCGCGGTTCTCGGAGTTGCACTCACCAATGTGCAGAAATCCTACGGTATCCTGTACGGAACCGTGAACGGATTTGCCACTGCAGTTGGTTTCACGATCTCAATCGTGATACTTGCAGGACTTCGCGAGAAGATGGAATACAACGACATACCCAGACCGTTTAAGGGCATGCCCATGGTGCTTCTTACAGCCGGACTTATGGCTATCGCATTCTGCGGATTTTCCGGTCTGTTATAAAATTAAAGGGGATTGAAATGGTAACAGGAATACTTACAGCTACAATACTTGTAGGCGCTACCGGTCTTATCATCGGATTGTTGCTCGGCATAGCTTCCATCAAGTTTAAAGTAGAGGTTGATGAAAAAGAAGAAGCCGTGCTCGCGGCACTTCCCGGAAATAACTGCGGAGGATGCGGATATCCCGGATGTTCCGGACTTGCTCATGCCATAGCATCGGGCGAAGCAAAAGTCAATCAGTGCCCCGTAGGCGGTGAGAGCGTCGGCAACAAGATCGCCGAGATAATGGGCGTGGAAGCGGAGAGCGGCGTGCGCAAGGTTGCTTTTGTTCATTGTCAGGGCGACTGTGACAGAACAAAAGTTGATTATGAATACAGCGGCGTAAAAGACTGCCGAATGCTTTCTTTCGTACCTAACGGAGGCCCTAAGACATGTAATCACGGATGCCTCGGATTCGGTTCCTGCGTTGAGGTATGTCCGTTTGATGCTATTCATGTTGTAAACGGCCTGGCTCAGGTCGATCGCGAAAAGTGCAAAGCCTGCGGTAAATGCGTAGATGTATGTCCCAAGAATCTGATAACTCTTGAACCGTATGATGCGCAGTATTTCGTGGCTTGTAAGTCCGCCGACAAGGGCCCTGTGGTCATGAAGGGCTGTGATGTCGGATGCGTTGGATGTTCTCTTTGCATGAAGAACTGTCCTTCGGAAGCCATCACGATGGATGGACCGCTGGCAGTGATCGATCAGGAAAAGTGCACCAAATGCGGCACCTGTATCGAGAAATGCCCTAAGAAGGCCATAGTTATGGTGTGATCATTTCGTATTGAATTAAATACCTCAAGATGTTAATATAAAAAAGCATTTGCGCCGGCGTGTCGGAATTGGCAGACGAGGCAGACTCAAAATCTGTTATGGGCAACCATGTGCGGGTTCAAGTCCCGCCGCCGGCAGTAAATAACTTTTAAACCCTAAAGCGGGACTTGAACCCGCGATAAGATAAGAAAGGAAAAAATTATGATATGTCCTAAATGTGGAAACGAGATCGCCGAAGGTCTCAAGTTCTGTCCTAACTGCGGTAATCCGTTAACCGATGTTCAATCGGCTCTCGTGTCTGCACCTCAGCCCGAGCAGCAGCCTGCCGGAAGCTTTGTTGCGCCTCCTCAGTCAGGTCAGCAGCCTGCAGGCGGTTATGTACAGCCTCCTCAGGGATATCAGCAGCCGGCTCCCGGATATCAGCAGCCTCAGGCTCCTTACGGACAGCCTCCGCAGAAGAAGTCCAAAGTATGGCTCATAGTTCTGATAATAGTCCTTGTCATTGCAGCTATCCTTATAATTGCGGGTATTGCGCTTAAGCGTGCGGCTGACAGGGTACAGCAGGAGCTTAACGATCAGATAATGTCCGAGATTGATGATATCAATCTTGATGATCTTAATCTCGACCTTGATACGCTCAACTCCGAAATTGAAGAGATCGGCGAGCTTGATCTTGATCTTGACAATGCTACCGGTTCGACCGAAACTTCATCCGGTGCAGATGAATCTTATTCGTATGATTATGTAGATGTATCATACAGCGGAAATACCGTTACCATCACTCCTAACGGAAAACTAAACGGTTCCACTGTCCTGTGGGGCGGCAAGGATCTTGACGGACTTTGTGATTATATAGACGATGAAGTGCTTGAAGCAGGCCGTTATATAAACAGAGATCTGCTCTATGATCTGATCGCCATTGATGTTGTTGATGAGTCGATGTATACCGAATTTGAAGATATCGAACTCAATCTGCTCATGGCCTGCGCACTGGCTAACAACTTCCATGATACCGATGTCAGAGTCAGGGATTGCGTAATCGATTCAGCTAAACCTACCGATTATGCATATGATGTAAAGGCATATGGAAAAGACGATACATGGATAATCAACTACAAGGATAAGACCGTATACTTCAACAACGGCGGTACGGAATACGTATCGGATATGTTTAACGATGATTATATGGTAGTCTGGATGGTAGCCGTAGAAGAGTATTACGGAATAGAAGCTGACTAATTCACGGAACCTTCGGACTCTTCGGTATCACCTGCGAGTTCATCCAGGATCTTAGAAACAGTTTCTTTCATCTCTATAGACATGTATTCAAGATAGGGGACATCACCGAGATCTGCGATGTGATGTTCCCTTAAATATATTATCTCGCTGCTGTGTTCCGACAGGAACTTAAGCGGTACGTGCCGTATCAATTCCGATGCGGCATCATTTTTGTTATTGCAGATTGTATCCCAATCGTTTTTCTCTTTTGCATGGGCATAATACTTGAGCACGCGGCGATACCAGAGCTCGGCACTGGGCTCACGGAATGAGCGCTGCCTGTCACCCTGCGTGATGCGGTCAAGAATAGCCAGAACATCTTTGTAGTAGTATTCTTCATACTCGGAAACCGAACCGGTCTCGGTATTGTCAGTAAAATACTCACCAGATACATCTATGATGATGGGATCGGCATAGATTATGAAGAGATCTTCAAGCCATTCTATACGGCGGTTCAATCCCACATGAGTTTTCTCCGTATGATAAACGGAAGCATCGACAACCGATACATCGGGGATCCTGGAACGGACCAGGATTATCCTGTCATGATCATATGCTTTAAGTATCTTTCTGGCCATTGATTCAATATATTTCGTACAAACATCGGTCGCATCGGGCTGATCAATGACTGAAAATTCTTTTTCATGCTCATGATAGAAATCGGATAACATGAATGCATCGGAAGCTGTGTAGAAATTATCCTCTAACTTCAACAGCTTCAGAGACGCTGCGGCATAGAAGTCCACTATACAGTAATCATTGGGATTGCCGGATTTCTCAAAGATGTTTTCTTTGGATATATCCGTATTAACCCTGCTGTATTCGGTATTGGCATATTCGGGGTAACCCTTGCCGCCCAGAGAAGCGGGAGAGAGAAGGATGTTCTCAAAATGAGACTCGTAGCGTTCCACATCCTTGAGGATCTTTCTCAGGATAACGGACCCAAAGCATGTGATCCTGGGCTTGAGCATAGGAATATCAGGCCCCAGGACATAGTTGGTCCTGGCCAGAGACTCTAACTGTTCATAACCCAGAGGATGATCCACGGGTTCGATCAATATGGTTTTCTTTAACAGCCTGGAATAAAAAGGAATATATGACAGGTGGGTTTTGATCCCCTCACCATCCCTGCTCATATCGAGGATGAGCGCGAGAGAATCCCTGTTTCCGGTCAATTCCTTCATTGAAGTTGAGAAGTTGCCGAGCGAGAATACGCAGGGCACTTCACGACGGTCGGCAGTCTCGACATACATGGTGCGTTGAACGACATGAGGGTGGCATCCTACTATCAGATCGGCACCGCAATCGGCTATGTACTGCGCCGTATCTTTCTGGACTTCGGTCACACCGTATTCGTTCATGTTTCCCCAGTGCATATATACGATGATATACTCTGCGCCGGACGATCTTGCTTCCTTGATCAGAGTTAAGCAGAATTCGTTACTGTAATGGCCGGCGATCTGATCATCGATAGCTTTATCCGTCATGTTTGATACCATGGTCAGAGATATCAGTGCTATCTTGATGCCGGCGGAATAGAAGTAGATGGGGTTATCAAAATATGTTCCCGAGTTTAATATGCCGATCCTTTTTATCAGGGAAATGGTATCTTTGAGACCTTCGGATCCGCAATCCAGGTTATGGTTGTTGGCCGTAACGAGTACATCATATCCTGTGTCCTTCAGTGCGCGTAGGAAGGTGGAAGGAGTGTTGCAGTTGGGGGTACCGCGCATGGTACGAAGCTGCTCCCACTCATAAGGCGCATTATCATAGACTACGGTCTCGAGATTGCCGATAAGATGATCGAAATTGCCGAGACGCTCGCGTACGAGCTTGAAGGCAGGGCTGAAATCATAGTTATCCTCGGAAGCTTTCCGCTGCATCCACGCATTACACATGAGATCGCCGGTGATGACTATGCGGCCTTTTGCGGACATATACGAGCTGTAATCACGGTTTACCGATACAGATGTGACGGCACTTACCCCGTTCGGAAAAGTGATGGTGATATCCGCTTCACCTTTTTTGAAAGCAGTGATCTCACCGTTATCATTTACCGTGACCACTGAAGGGTTGTTGGATTCAAATGTGGGATAGGTGACATCGTCGCTGTATTCATAGGCGAGCCTTGCACGTTCGCCGGATCTTAAACATATCTTCTTGGGAGCTTTGACGCTGTCGGAGATGGTAGTGAAGCTTACGCGTTCGGATTCATCCATGCGGATCTCGTTACAATCCTCATCACGGACGAAAGCACATATGGATACATAGTATTCCCGGCCGTTTACGAAACCGCGAACGAGCTTCCCGGACTTCTCTGTAACACGGGTCTTGAAGCTTTTCGTATCTTCGGGGTCTTTGTAGAACGAAAGAATATAACCTGCGGCCCCATCAACGGGATCGAAGTAAAACTTTGCATATTCGTCTCCGACCTGAACGCGGAGATTATTCGGTATCGTAAGTTCGTTCATAATCCTCTCCGAAAACAAAGTAAAACATATACAAATATGATAACATATATGAGATGGATGGTGTCACATTATTGTTGTGGCATACTATTATAATTTGAGAGGTATATGGGTATGAAAAGAGTGGAAAAGTTTTTAAAGGATGCTGAAGTATATTACCTGGCAACCGTTGACGGCGATCAACCCAGAGTCAGACCCTTCGGTACCGTGAATGTATTCGAGGATAAAATCTATATCCAGACAGGCAAGGTGAAGGATGTCTCCAAGCAGATCCACGCCAATCCCAAGGTTGAGATATGTGCATTCAAGGACGGAGACTGGTTAAGAGTCGCAGGAGAACTCGTTGAAGATGAGCGCCGCGAAGCAAAAGAAGCCATGCTTGATGCTTATCCGAACCTCAAGGCTATGTACAGCGTTGATGACGGAAACACTGAGGTATTCTATTTGAAGAACGCGAAAGCCACTTTCAGTTCGTTTACAAAGGCTCCCGAGACCGTAGAGTTTTAACTGTACAGCGTTCCTACCATCTCGGCTATCTCGCTGGCATGAACGCGAAGCTGTTCGATGGTCTTATCGATCTCTTCCATGTCCTCGTTTTCTGAGGTGACATTCCTGCTGATCTCGGAGATCTTGGTGAGCATGTCCTTTACAGAGGCGTTCATGCTCCCTAAGATCTGGCCGATATTCTCGGTCGTATCCTTGGTGGAGTTGGAGAGGCTCTGTACTTCGGTGGCAACTACCGCGAAGCCTCTTCCTGCTTCACCTGCACGGGCAGCCTCGATGCTGGCATTAAGAGACAGAAGATTGGTCTGATCTGCAATGTTCTGGATGCTGTTGATTATATTCATGGAATCATCAACTGATTTCTCTATGGATTGAGCAGAGCTTACGAGATCCGACTGCTTTTCCGCTACATCCTGCATCTGATCGGCTGCGGTACGGACGGTCTTGGCGATATCCGATATTCCGTTTATGAGAGACTCAATCTTCGGAGCCATCTCTGTCTGGAATCTTACTTCGTTCTCCTTCTGGTCAGTGATGTCGAGAATGGTTCCGGCAGCCATCAGGGGAGTCCTGCGGTCATGAGACCATACAACCATGCTTGAGGCCCTTACCCATCTGTAATTGCCGTCCTTGTGGAGCATACGGTATTCCATGTCGAACACTGTCTTGCCACTGGGATCGGAGAGCTGCCTCGCCATCGCGGCAGATGCTTCGGGAACATCATCCGGATGCATCTTGGTTATCCACGATTCCATGATATCCGGGAAATCATAGGAATTGGAATAACCGAGGATCTTCTTGAACTGATCCGAGAAGACCATCGGAGAGTTGATATCGTCGATGGCATATTTTGTCAGATCCATGCTCCATGATCCTTCGAGCATCATCATATCTACAGCTCCCTGTCGGCGCTGACCTATCTCAAGTTTTTCTGCAATCTTGGTCTGTTCGTCAATATCGGCGAATGTTCCGAGGAAGACGATGGGTGTGCCGTCAGGTTTTCTGATGCAGTCGCCCGCAGCATGGAACAGTTTGTAGTCGCCGGTTCCCGTCAGCAGTCTGTAGTCAATATCGAATTTTGTCCGGTTCGTCCTATCTTCGGCAGCGGCGGCAAAGGCACCGAATACAGCCGGCGCATCATCGGGGTGGATGATCTTGCCGAGAGATTCGATCTTATCCGGGAGTTCTTCCTTGGAAAAGCCAAGCATCCTGCGCATTGTGTCGGTATAGATCACATCTCCCTGCTCGCCGTCTTCGGTGTAGTAGCAGAACCACAAACCCAGAGAAGCACATTGATTAACGGCTTCGAGTTCTTTTTCTGCGATATCCGCGCGTGTTTTTTCAGCTTCAAGCTGCTGCTTTAAGTCCTGTATCAATCGATCGGTTTCTGATATTGTGTTTTTGGTCTTTCCAAACATAACTGATCCTCCATAGTTCTTACTAAATGATTGTATAAATTTGAATACAATCCCCATATATACAACGATATGTCATGCACCTTAATGTGTCAATATTAATTAAGAATACACGCTTTATTTTGTGGTCGTATTTTGATAAAATACAAGATAATGAAGTGTAAGAAATGTATATCAATGATCCCCGCATACCTCGAAGAATCTCTGGATACGAGGCAGATGCAGGAATTCCTGGATCATATAGATAATTGTCCCGAATGCAAGGAAGAACTGACCATTCAGTTTCTGATCTCCGACGGCCTGAAAACACTGGAAACAGGCGATAATTACGATCTCCAGTCAGCCATGGACGATAAGGTCAGCTCATCCCACAGAGAGATAGAACTCCACAACCGGCTTTTTACGATAAGGAATGTCTGTGTGGGGCTTGTTTTGCTGATGTGCGCCATAGCTGGTTTTGGCGTGTATTATGTGTTTTTTATGTAGAAAATGAGCAAGATAGTATTAATTGACGGTCACAGCATATTAAACCGTGCTTTCTACGGTGTTCCCGATCTGACTAATTCCGCCGGAACCCATGTAAACGCCATATACGGTTTCCTGAACATCATGTTCATGATACTTGAGGAGGAAAAGCCCGAGTATCTGACAGTTGCTTTTGATGTTCATGCACCGACGTTCAGGCATGAGCTTTTTGCGGATTACAAGGGCACCAGATCTCCGATGGCTCCCGAACTTCGCGAGCAGGTACCGCTGATCCAGGAAGTTCTTAAGTCGATGAACATAAACGTTCAGATGCTTCCCGGATATGAAGCCGATGATGTCCTGGGTACAATTGCAAAGGAATGCCAGTCTCAGGGGCTCGAGGTCAGTCTTGTTTCGGGCGACCGCGATCTGCTTCAGATATCGGATGAGCATATTCGCATCCGCATCCCCAAGACAAAAGGCGGAAAGACTACGATCGAGAATTATTATCCGGGAGACGTGGTTAATGAATACGGTGTAACTCCCGCAGTCTTCATAGACATGAAGGCCCTGATGGGCGATTCTTCCGATAATGTGCACGGAGTCGCCGGTGTAGGCCCTAAATCCGCCGAAAAACTACTGAAAGAATACGGCAGCCTGGACGGAATATATGAGCATGTCGATGAGATGAAGAAATCCGCGGTAAAAGAAAACCTTATCCGCGATAAAGAGCAGGCATATCTTGCCCGGAAGCTCGTTACTATCTGTATTGAGGCTCCGGTAGATTTTAAACTCGAAGATGCGCTTATCGGAGATTTCTATAATCCCGTATCATATGAGCTTTTCAAGAAACTGGAATTCAAGAATTACTTAAGCAGATTTGAATCAGGCTCGACCGGAGACAGTACGGATATCGAGGCGGGGTTTAATACGATCACGGATCTGCCTGAAGCGGAAAGCTTTTTTGCCGATCTGAAGAAGACCATAACCGAAACAGCTTTAAAAGCACCTGCCGATGCCGCATCCGTATCTTTGGCCGTTTATATGCCCCTGGGCAAATGTGCCGAAAGGCTCAGCACAGTATCCGTATGCATAGGTGATGATAAGGTTACTACGATAGCCTGCGGCGGAATGATCGTATCATACGATCTCATAAACAGAGTCAAAGATATCCTGAGCATGCCTGCGGTTAAGCTTATCACGTTTGATTCGAAGAACATCTACGAACTGCTTGATATAGACGGTCTTGAGGATCGCACCTTCGATATGACCATAGCAGCGTATCTGTGCGACCCGCTTCGCGGAAAATATGATGCGGAGTATGTTTCGTCCAGATATCTGGATAAGATGATCCCTGATTTTTCGTCGATCACCGGTTGTAAGACCGGCTTTGAGGGGGCTTATGATGCCGATCCCGATGCGGTGATCAGGTTCTCGGCTTTCTGTGCGCATACCGCATATGCGGCTTATGATAGGCTGTCTGAGGCTGTCGAAAAAGCCGGCATGATGAAGCTTTTTACCGAGATAGAGATGCCTCTTTCGCGCGTACTTGCATCAATGGAGCATGCGGGTATCAGAGTCCGCAGAGATAAACTTAAGGATTTCTCGCAGACGCTCGGCGAGGGGATGAAGGATCTCGAACAGAAGATCTATGATGAGGCCGGAGAGGAATTCAACATCTTATCCCCCAAACAGCTCGGAGTCATCTTATTCGAGAAGATGGGCTTAAAAGGCGGCAAGAAGACCAAGACCGGTTATTCCACATCGGCAGATGTCCTGGAGAAGATGACTGATGTTCCGATAGTCTCGGATATCCTCAAATACAGGGGGTTAAGCAAGTTAAAGAGCACTTATGCCGACGGACTGGCAGAATTCATAGATGAGGATGAGAGGATAAGATCATCCTTCCATCAGACGGTTACGGCGACCGGACGAATATCATCATCCGATCCCAACATGCAGAACATACCCACCAGAACGGAGCTCGGACGGGAACTCAGACGTGCGTTCATACCATCCGAAGGATGCGTATTCGCAGACGCCGATTACAGCCAGATCGAACTCCGGATCCTGGCTCATATGGCCGGCGATGAAGACCTGATAGCCAGCTACAGGGAAGGTGCGGATATTCACAGGATTACCGCATCCAAGGTGTTCGGAGTACCTGCGGAAGAGGTTGATGATCTGCTGCGACGAAGAGCCAAGGCAGTTAACTTCGGCATAGTGTACGGTATTTCTTCCTATGGCCTTTCCGAGGACATCGGTGTTTCGCGTAAAGAGGCTGAAGAGTATATCCGCAGCTATTTTGCGACTTTCCCGGGTATAAAAAAGTATCTTGACGGTTGTGTGGAGAGCGCGCGTGAAACAGGTGTCGTATCTACACTTTACGGAAGGATCCGTCCGATCCCCGATCTTACGAGTTCCAATTTCATGCAGCGTCAGTTCGGAGAGAGAGTTGCGATGAACTCGCCCATACAGGGTACTGCCGCGGACATCATGAAGATCGCTATGATCCGTGTATGGAAAAGACTCAGGGAAGAAGGCTTAAGATCGAAGATCGTGCTTCAGATCCATGACGAGCTCCTGATAGATACATATGAGGATGAGAAAATATGTGTCTGCGACATTCTGAAGAACGAGATGGAAAAAGCTGCTGATCTTAAGGTCGACCTGATCGCTGATCTTCATACGGGTAATGACTGGTACGAGGCAAAATGAAAACCATAGGTATAACCGGCGGAGTCGGATGCGGCAAGTCCGCAATCGTAAATCATATCGGGGATCATTACAATGCCCGGATCATTTTCGCGGATAATCTTGCTTATGAATTGGAGAGTCCGGGGCATGAGTGTTATGATGATATAGTAGCTCTTCTGGGCAGGGATATATTAAGCGAAGACGGTATGCTTGACAAGCGCGCAATGGCCGCGAAGATATTCGCCGATCAGGATCTTCTGCTTAAGGTAAACGGGATCATCCATCCTGCGGTCAAGAAGTATATCCTTAAGGCTATAGAGGATGAAAAAGCAGCCGGCAGGTACGATCTTTTCGTGCTCGAAGCGGCTCTTCTTATCGAGGAAAAGTATTATGAGATCCTCGATGAATTATGGTATGTGAGATGTGATGAGGATATCCGGCGGGAAAGGCTTAAGACCACTCGCGGATATTCGGACGAAAAGATAGATGGAATCATGGGTTCGCAGCTTGATGATGAGACATTCATGAAGTACTGCAAGCATGTGATCGACAATAACGGCAGTCTGGATGATGCATATGCACAGACGGACGCATATTTAAGCGAATTTACTGCATTGGAGGAGACATGAACTATCCTGAATCTCTGGTATTCGGACTGGATATAGGTACCAGGAGCATAGTTGGTACCGTGGGTTACAAGCAGGGTGACCAGTTTCATGTAGTGGCGCAGCGAGCCAAGGAACATGAGACCAGAGCCATGCTCGACGGACAGATACACGATATCGCGAAGGTCGGCGATACGATCCGCTATGTAAAAGAAGAACTCGAAGAAGCGATCGGACAGAAACTCTCCGATGTATGCATAGCTGCCGCCGGCCGCGTGCTCAGGACTGTTCAGGTACATGTGGAAGAGGAGTTCTCATCGGAAAGATCCGTGACCGAAGAGGATATCTTTTCACTGAATACACAGGGGATCGAAGCCGCATATAATGAGTTCAACGAAAATGCTGATGAGAGCATCAGTGAGATGAACTTCTATTGTGTCGGTTATTCCGTAGTCAGATACTACTTAAACGGTTATCAGATGGGTAACCTTGAAGGACATAATGCCAGAAAGATCGGATGCGATCTGATCGCGACATTCCTTCCCGATGATGTTGTGGACGGTCTGTATAAGGCCGTTGCGATAGCTGATCTTAATGTTGCCAATATCACTTTGGAGCCTATCGCGGCGATATCCCTGGCTATCCCCGAGATGTACAGGATGCTGAATATCGCGCTCGTCGATGTCGGCGCCGGTACTTCGGATATATCCATAACCAAGGACGGAACCATCGTTGCCTTCGGCATGATACCGAAGGCCGGCGATGCGATCACGGAAGCGGTATGCCAGCATTGTCTGGTCGATTTCAACACAGCAGATCAGATCAAAAAGGACGCCGAGACTTCCGATACGGTTGTATATAAAGACATCATAGGCCTCGAACAGACAATTAAGACCGAGGATCTCATAAAGGCTACAACGCCCATAGTTAATGAGATGGCTCATATGGTTGCCGATAAGATACGTGAATTAAACGGCGACAAATCCGTAAGCGCCGTGTTCGTAGTAGGCGGCGGCGGACGCATGAAAGGCTATACCGAAGCCCTGGCATCCTGTCTGGAACTTGTTCCCGAGAGAGTTGCGATCAGAGGGCGCGAGGTCATGAACAAGATCGTATTCGAGCATGAAGACCTTACCGTCGATTCACTGCTCGTAACCCCCATAGGAATATGCTTGAGCTACTACGAGCAGAGCAATAACTTCATCTATGTAAGCTTCAACGGCAGAAGCGTGAAACTCTATGATAACGGCAAATCGACCGTCATTGATGCTGCAATGCAGGCACAGTTTGCCAATGAGGATCTTTTCCCTAAGAGAGGAACACCTCTGCATTACTCCGTAAACGGCGTGGCGCGCATGCAGCGCGGAGAGCCCGGAGAAAGCGCTCAGATATTCGTAAACGGAGCACCTGCCGACATTCATACCGAGATCAAGGACAAGGATCAGATCAAGGTGCATGAATCTACTGCCGGTAATCCCGCGCATCTTGAGATCGGTCAGATTCCCGAGTACGGCTCCACGATGGATATCATCGTAAACGGTCAGACAATTTCTCTGCCTAAGTTTGCGTCAGTAAACGGTGTTCTTCAGTCGGAGTATTATCAGATACAGTCGGGCGATGATATTCATATGGTTGATTTTTATACCGTTTCTCAGGTCATCGAGTTCATGGATGTTGTTCTCAATCCCCAGATGAATGTATATGTGAACAACAAGAAGGCGGATATGGATACTCCCATATATGCCAATTTCGATGTGGTATGGACCCTTGAAGAACTCAAACTCGATGATTACGAGGAGGGTTCGGAATACGCCAAGCTTCCCGAAGGAGATGAAGACGAGGAGTACAAGCGTCCCGAGGAAAGCGCTTCTTATGATGCCGCCTATGCCGACAGACATGAGGGCAATGAGAAGGTTGAAGGTTATGAAGAAGAGGATGCAGAAGCTGGGGAGGCTGAGGAAGATGTGAGTTCTGCTGCAGACAAGGGCAAGCAGGTTTCCAAAGGCGGAAAATCTCTTGCTGATGCAGGAATTCCTCACGACATCACCGTAGAGGTTAACGGTGAAGAGGTTATCCTTTCGGGAAAAGCCGATTATGTATTTGTAGATGTGTTTGAATTCATAGATTTCGATCTGTCCACACCTAAGGGCAGCGCAGTAGTCACCAGACTTAACGGCAAAGACGCCCAGTACATGGAAAAGATTGATGAAGGCGATGTCATTGACATCCATTGGGAAAAATAAACCCTTCTGATCATGAGAATCTGTCCCATAGCCAGCGGCTCAAGCGGTAATTGCATATATGTCGGATCCGATGATACACACCTCATAGTAGATTGCGGAATATCGGGGAAACGTGCCACGGCAGGCATCAATTCGCTGGATATATCCATGGATGATATATCCGGTATCTTAGTCACCCACGAACACACAGATCATATAGGCGGTCTGGGCGTTCTCGCGCGCAGGTACGGAATACCGATCTATACGACTCCGATGACGGCGGATGCGATATTAAGATCACCCGGTATAGGCAAGATCGATCCGTGCCTGTTCAATGACGTAGCACCGGATGTTCCGTTTATGATCGGAGATATCGAGATCAATCCGCTCCGCGTCTCACATGATGCGATAGATCCCGTAGCCTACAGGTTTAAGAACGGATCTTCCAAAGGAGCGGTAGTCACGGATCTCGGATTCTATAACGACTATATCGTTGAGGGGCTGCAGGGCTTGGATGTTCTGATGATAGAGTCCAATCATGACATCAACATGCTCCAGGTCGGACCTTATCCCTATCCTCTCAAACAGAGGATATTATCAGATAAAGGGCATCTGTCCAACGAGAGCGCGGGAAGGCTTCTGTGCGAAGTGCTGCATGACGATATGAAGCACATAATCCTCGGACACCTGAGTCATGAAAACAATCTCCCCGAACTTGCTTTTGAATCGGTAAGAGCGGAGATAACGGTAAGCGATATTCCCTATAACGGAGGGGATTTCCCCATCAGCGTAGCCAAGAGACATGAACCGAGCTTATGCGTCGGATTTTAAGGAGAGCATTATGGAAAAAGTCATAATCACAGTAGTAGGAAAAGACACAGTAGGTATAATCGCAAGGGTATGTACATATCTCGCCGATAACCACATCAATATCCTTGATATCTCGCAGACCATCGTTGACGGATACTTCAACATGATGATGGTTGTTGATATCGCGGGCGTTGACAAGAAATTCGATGATATCGCAAACGAGATTGATTCTGTGGGACAGGACATAGGAGTCATCATCCGTGCCCAGAAGGAAGAAATCTTTGACATGATGCACAGGGTGTAAATAATGCTGAACATATACGAAGTAAATGAAACAAATAACATGATCGAAAAGGATAACCTGGACGTGAGGACCATCACGCTCGGGCTGTCGCTTCTTGATTGCATGGACTCTGACATAGATAAGGTCTGTGATAAGATATACGACCGGATCACCACAAAAGCAGCAAAACTTGTTGAGACCGGCGAAGAGATATCCCGCGAGTTCGGTATTCCGATCGTAAACAAAAGAATAAGCGTAACTCCGATCGGTATAGTAGGATCTGCCGCAGCCAATTCTACGGATGATTTTGTGAAGATCGCCAAGGCGATGGACAGAGCAAGAAAAGAAGTCGGCGTAAACTTTATCGGCGGTTATTCCGCACTCGTAAGCAAGGGTATGACCGCTGCCGATGAGCTCCTGATCAGATCCATTCCCGATGCGCTTTCCCAGACTGAACTCGTCTGCAGTTCCGTTAATCTCGGGTCTACCAAGACCGGTATAAATATGGACGCCGTACGCCTCATGGGTGAAGTGATCCTTGATACTGCGCGTAAGACCAAAGAACAGGACTGCTTAGGCTGTGCAAAGCTCGTGGTATTCTGTAACGCACCGGATGATAATCCCTTCATGGCAGGCGCTTTTCACGGCGTTACCGAGTCCGATGCGATCATCAATGTCGGAGTCAGCGGGCCCGGCGTAGTTAAATATGCATTATCCAAAGTAAGAGGAGAGGATTTCGAGACTCTCTGCGAGACGATCAAGAAGACCGCTTTCAAAGTTACCCGTGTCGGCCAGCTGGTCGCAAGAGAGGCGTCCAGGATGCTCGACGTACCTTTCGGCATAGTCGATCTTTCACTTGCTCCCACGCCTGCTATCGGTGATTCCGTAGCGGATATCCTCTGCGAGATAGGTCTTGAGAAAGCCGGAGCTCCCGGTACCACGGCTGCGCTTGCTCTCCTTAACGATCAGGTGAAAAAAGGCGGAGTCATGGCCAGCTCTTACGTAGGCGGTCTTTCAGGAGCATTCATCCCCGTATCCGAGGATCAAGGTATGATAGAAGCCGTTGAAGCCGGCGCCCTTACCATCGAGAAACTCGAAGCCATGACATGCGTATGCTCTGTAGGTCTCGACATGATCGCTATCCCCGGAGATACCAAAGCCACTACGATATCCGGCATAATAGCCGATGAAATGGCTATCGGCATGGTCAACCAGAAGACGACGGCAGTCCGTATCATTCCCGTGATCGGAAAGGGAATCGGAGACAGAGTTGAATTCGGAGGACTTCTCGGATATGCTCCGATCATGCCTGTAAACAGGTTCTCATGCGATGATTTCATAAACAGAAAAGGCCGCATTCCCGCGCCCATTCACAGTTTCAAGAACTGATCTTCTTATATTGAATCAATCTCATAATCGAAAGGGGACTGACATGGCAAAAACGATACGTGTTTATACCAGGCCGGTTGATAAAACGAGTTACCCGGAAGGACTTGCAAACAGCATTCACTTTGCGTGTGTTTCCGGGGACGGAAGTGATATCCCGTGGAACAAAAACTACGGAATCCTCTTTGTGCGCGGTGAGATCTCGGAAGACAACACCATCATTCCGATGGGCATACAAACTCCCTGTATTTTCCACATTGATGAAAAAAGAATAGGAATAGCCGGTGAACGTATCCTTGAGGATGGTTCACCGGATGAAACAACTGCCGGAAAATTCATGTTCTGGGAGACCGAAGACCTTATTTCCTTTACGGAAAAAGGGTTTACCGAACGAGAGAAGATCGATGCGATGATCGCGGCAGACTCTGATTCTGTTTCTGATAATGCTTCCATAAGTGTTTCGGATGAACTGGCAGATAAAGCCTCAATATACTGGAGTAGTATAGTTCATACACATACTATAGTCCCTGATCATGCAGATATTCATACTCAGGCTGAACTTGAATCCATTAAGGCTGAAGTTAGATACAGCGATGGCTCTGCGCGTAACAAGAGCATAAAATGGAATACCGGATCTATAGATTTTTCCGCACCCGGTGAATACCGTGTAGAGGGCGTTATAGAGCAGCAACGCTTTGATTTTCCTCTTGCAAAAGGATATGGGGATCCCGTCATTTTTCCCTGGGAAGGTAAATGGTATTTCATCTCAACGAATGACAATCTGAATGATATAGGCATATATGTTCGTGAATCCGAAGACGTACACGGACTTTTTGCCGAAGGAGTTATTGAACATCTTATTTTGCCTTTTGCGCCTGAGCGTGGCTTTGAACAGACCTTCTGGGCTCCCGAGTTTCATGTGATCGGAGGCGAACTGTATATTCTCTTTGCTGTAAGCGGACATAAATGGGGTCCTCAGTGCCACATGATGAAGCTGAAGAAAGGCGGAAGTATAATAGATGAGAACAGCTGGGAAGAACCCATCCGAGTAGTAAGACAAAACGGCGAACCTCTTGCCGATGAAGCAATAACGCTGGATATGACCTATGTGAAAAACAATGCCGGATCGTATCTGATCTGGTCATATCGCGAGAATATCGGCACGCCTCTTGATTCCGGATCTATGCTCTATATTGCCTCGATTGATGAGCGTGAGCCCTGGAAACTGACAAGTGAACCGGTTCTCCTTACCAGACCGCTGTACGGATGGGAGAACGTATCCGGTACGATCAATAACGAAGGACCGAATCACTTTATTTCCGATGGGACGGTGTATGTGACATATTCGGGCGGGGCGGCCAACGGATATACCTATGTGCTGGGACTCCTTACCGCATCAATCGACGCTGATCTGCTTAACATCGATAACTGGCATAAGTCTATAACTCCCGTACTGACTTTCTATTCGGTTGAAGGAGAATTCGGCCCCGGTCACAACGCCTTCTTTACAAACGAAGACGGAGATCTCATGATCTCATATCACGGGGAGACCGATATAGCTTCAAACTTACGCTGCGACGGCATAAGACGTGTGCATTTCCGCGCAGACGGTACGCCGTATTTCCAGATGTCGCAAAAGGAAGATATAGATAAAGAAACGGTTAACATAACAATACGTATTCAGTAGGTGATCAGTATGGAAGTAGAAGACGGACAATGGATGATAAAGGGCATGGCCTGGGATGATCCGTATCGGATCAGGACCTGGCAGGAGCTCGTGAATTGGATAAATGAAGTCGGATTTCTGCCTTTTTTCTCTAATGAGATAGAAGGATTTTCGGCGGAAGAGCATGTATCCCCTGATTTCTGGTGGACGGGAGACCGTGAACAGGATCCCTGGGAATGGCGTGAGATCATAGCTTCGAGCAGGCAGGTGGCTTACGGCAAGTTCTTTGATCAGAGGGCCGGGTTCATAAGTCTTGAGTGGCTTCCGTATTTCGTGAATTTCAGACGAAACGGCTATGATTTTGACTCCCGCTGGGAGGACGGCCTCGCAAGCCGCAGGGAAAAGATCATAATGGATATGCTCACCGATAAGGATGAAGACGGAGATATGATATTCCCCGATACGCAGATATTAAGTACCGAGCTTAAGAAAAAGGCCGGTTTCGGCGGGAAAAAGCCCGGTCCGGACGGAACAGCCCCTTTGAAAAACTTTCCCGGTACGATAACTGCTCTTCAGATGCAGACTTATCTTGTGATAGTTGATTTTCACAGGAGAGTTAATAAGAGGGGTGAAGAGTATGGAATGCCGGTATCGGTTCTGCTTCCTCCCGAGGCGATATGGGGTTACGAGAAAGTAACGGATAAATACAGCGAGGATCCTGCCGTATCGGCTGCGAAGATCTTTGACCGGGTGAAGGAACTTTATCCGGAAGCTGATGATAATGCGATAAGGAAATTGATGGGAATTAAGTAAGGCGGATCATATGAAGCGAGATGATCTTATAAATAAACTGCCCCTTTTGTCCGGAAAGGGATCATGGCATACGAATGACTTAGGCGGAAGATATGCGAGTCTGCATCTTTCTGACGGACCGCACGGACTTCGCAAGCAGGACGAAGATGCCAAAACCAATAATGACAGCTACGTGTCGACCTGTTATCCCACAGCGAGCTGCCTGGCTTCTTCGTGGGACAGGGATCTGGTCGCCAAAGTAGCCGATTCAATAGGACAAGAGGCTCTGACAGCCGATGTGGCCGTAGTTTTGGGACCGGGCGTGAACATCAAGCGTTCCCCGCTTTGCGGCAGGAATTTTGAGTATTACAGTGAAGATCCTTATCTGTCCGGAGAGCTTGGTTCAGCATTTATAAATGGCGTTCAGAAGAACGGCGTGGGGACGTCGCTCAAGCATTTTGCGGCTAATAGTCAGGAAACCAGAAGGATGACGTCTGACAGCCGCGTGGATGAGCGGACACTTCGGGAGATCTATCTGAGCGCTTTTGAAAAGTGTGTAAAAAAAGCAAATCCCGCGACCGTAATGATCTCGTATAACTATCTGAACGGATATAAGGCTACTGAGAACAGGCATCTCATGACAGAGATCTTACGGGATGAATGGGGCTATGACGGCGTGACGATATCCGACTGGGGCGCTTGCATAGATCTGACTGCTGCCGTTAAGGCAGGGCTTGATCTTGAGATGCCCGGAAGCGGGAAAGTGCATCTGAACAAGCTCAAAAAAGACCTTGAGGCCGGCCGTATCACTGAAGAAGATATACTTCCTGCGTTTTCACGACTTGAGAAACTTATAGAAGATCATTCCCAAAACAAATATGTGGATGCAGACAGTATCGATCCTCATATGATCGCTCTTGAGGCTGCTCTTCAGGGCGCCGTACTCCTTAAGAACGATAAGAACATGCTTCCGTTAAACAGCGGTATCGAGATCAATGTGATCGGAGAACTGGCGAAAACTGTCCGATTCCAGGGCGGCGGAAGTTCTCATATCAATACCCATCCTCAACCGGATATAATTTCAGAGTTTGAACATGCGGGTTTTAAGGTAAACTTTGCCCCCGGATACAGTGTCAATTCACCTTTTCCTGATACACGGCTTGAACAGGAGGCTGCGGAACTTGTTAAAAACGGATGCCCTACCGTATTTTGTGGAGGACTTACAGATTTGGCCGAAGGCGAGGGGTATGACAGAAAGACACTCGATCTTCCGGATAATCAGTCTCATCTAGTTGAGATTCTTGATGATTCGGATATCATTTTCCTTTCATTCGGCGGTTCTCCGTTTACCGTACCTTTCATGGATAAGATAAAAGCCATGCTCCACATGTATCTGGGCGGTGAGGCTGTCGCCAAGGCCGCCGTCATGCTCATATCCGGAGAAGCTAACCCTTGTGGAAAACTGGCGGAGACCTGGCCCATGAGTCTGGCTGATACTCCTGCTTATAAGAACTTTGCTGACGGCTCCGGCGAAGTCAGATATGAAGAAGGAGTTCTCGTTGGATATCGTCATTATGATACCCTCGGGATCAAAACTCTGTTCCCGTTTGGATACGGTCTTTCATATACTACGTTTGAATACTCGGATCTGAAGGTTGAAAAGTTCGACGGTTCTTCGAAAGAAGACCCTGTCAGGATAAGTTTCCGAATCAAAAATACCGGAAATACTGCAGGTTCGGAGATCGCACAGGTTTATGTTGAAAATCCCGATGACGGATTTGTGAGAGCCGGACATGAGCTGCGCGGATTTGAAAAAGTATTTCTTAATCCGGGTGAAGAAAGAACCGTTGAGATCTCATTAGATGACCGGGCTTTTTCCATATTCGATACGTCGCTTATGAGTTTCGATAAGGCTGCGGGGGAGTATAAGATCCTCGTAGGAAGCAGCATTGATGATATCCGCCTGAGATCGATCGTAAACATCGACGGAAAAGATTACGGGAACGATAAGACCGGAACGGGACTTGACCTGTTTATCGGAAATCCGGAATGCGATCTGGACAGCACCGAACCCGGCATGTATTCGGTTTATAACAGCCTGAGCGAATTGTCAGAGAGATCGTGGCTCGGTAAGATCATGCTTAAGATCGCATTAAAGGTCGCATATTCGATGTATAAAGGCAAACCCAAAGATGATCCCGAAGTCATGATGACTATTGAGACAGTAAAGGACGGGCCCATAGACTGCATAATCCTGCAGAGCGGCGGGATACCTTACGGTATAGCAGAAATGATCGTAAAACAAGCAAACAAAAGGAGATAAGATGATCGATAAGAAGACTAAATGGTCCTATTGCGTCGGCGCAACGGGACGTGACGCTGCATATGTTCTTGTCAGTATGTTCATCCTTACCTACATACAGTACACGATGAAACTGGAGGTCATTCAGTTCACCGTCATCTCGGTAACAATGGTTATATGTATGATCTGGGACGCCGTAAACGATCTGATCATGAGTTCCATCATCGAGAACAGTCATTTCAAAGCCGGTAAATACAGGCCTTTTATCATTGTCGGAGCAATACTTAATGCGATAGTGATAATCATGATGTTCACGATCCGTCCGTCCGGATGGGCGTTTGTCATTTTCTTCTGCATCATGTATCTGCTATGGGGGATGACGTACACTATCAACGATATTGCATATTGGGGCATGCTTCCGAGCCTGTCCAGTGATCCCAAGGAACGTGATTCGCTTGTGACACTCATGGGTATTTTTGTGTGCGTAGGACAGTTTTCCGTTGCAGGTGTCGTACCCATGGTGATAGCGGGTAACGCTGTCAAGGCGTTCCGTGTGATCGGTATGATATGTGCTTTGGCTTTTGTCCTTTTCCAGACTCTCACATTCCTTGGTGTTACCGAGAGAGAACGTAAAGACAATGCTGAAGAAGTCAGCTTAAGATCCATGTTCACGATACTTAAACGTAATGACCAGCTGGTATGCTCGGGTATCTCATATGTTCTTTTCTGTGTAGGCCAACAGCTTTTGCTCCTTCTTGCTGTTAATTTCTTTTACTTTGAGTTCGGTTATTCCGAGAGCGGCGATCTTGTAACCCTGTTTACCGTAATGTACGGACTTGGGACTCTGGCTGCTCAGTTTGTTTATCCCATACTTTCTGGGAAATTTAATAGAAACAGGATTTATTCGGTCTGTATGATAATACTTATCGCAGGTTATTTTGTATTTCTGGGATACGGATATGTGCTTCCGAAGAGCATCGTATTGCTGCTCGTTACCGGATTTATCATCTTTTTCTGCCAGGGACTGATTAATCTTGCGATGGTCGTAATGATCAACAATACGATAGAGTATGACGAATACAGGTTTAATGAACGCCATGACAGTATAATCTCGGCGATCAGGTCTTTTGCATCCAAGTTCTCCGGTGCGCTCAATCAGGGAGCCGCATCGCTCATACTCATAATCAGCGGTATATATGCGGTCAGCCAGAACATTAGTGAACTTGAGGTTCAGATCGGGAGCGGCGCGATCGAAAGAGAAGCAGCCCTTGCTCAGGCTGACAGCATCATTGCAACAGTTGAATCCGGTCAGACTCTGATGCTCAGGATCGGAATGGTCGCCATACCACTCATCGTGATGATCGCATCCAGACTTATCATGAAGAAGGGCTACAGGATCGATGAAAAAGAATATGAACGCATGATAAAAGAGATAGCTGAAAGAAACAAAGGTTGACGATCCGTCAACCTTTGATGATTTCTATGATGGAATCAAGAACTTCGAAATAGTTCTCAAATGTCTTGGAACAGCACCCCGGGTCGTTTATGACGATGCCGGGGATCTTTAATCCCAGAAGGGAAAAGCCCATGGCCATACGATGATCGTTGTATGTTTCGATTAGGATTGGGCTTTCAGTTTCCGTTTCAGGCTTATTGCCGTCCTGTCCGGTCTCGATCGGATATATGGTGACGGAATCTTCGTTTTCTTCTACACGTACGCCTATCCGCTTAAGTTCTGCAGCTATACCTGACAGACGGTCGGATTCCTGGAGTCTGATATGACCGATATTTCGAATGGTGGTCGGAGAATCTGCAAAAGGAGCGATAGCTGATAACGTTATGGCCTGATCAGAGAAGGCGGACATATCGATATCGATTCCGTGGAGGATACCATCCGCGGGAGGGGTTAGTATTATCCCCTCTGCAGTATCGTCAGCGGAACATCCCATATTTTCAAGAACATGTATGAACTCTATATCGCCCTGCATTGAGTCAAAATGAACCCCACGGACGCATACCTTTATTCCTATAAGCGCTGACATCGCATAGAAGTAAGCGGCTGCCGACATATCGGGTTCGATATCATAGCTACGGGAGTTATAGCCGGCACCAGCAGGAATCCGGTAATCAGACGGCCCGTTTCCGGCCGGAATCTTCACGCTTTTTCCGAACTGTGCCATGATCCTTCGGGTCATCTCGACATAGGACATTCCGTGCGAACCGGTAATATGGATCACGATATTTTCGTCGGAGAGCACCGATGCTATCAGCATTGCGCTTAAGAACTGGGAGCTCTCATCGATGTTTACTGTGAATTCATGTCTTTTGAAACCGTGTGAATCAAGAGTAAAAGGAAAATGCCCCGGCTCCTGTCCGTAAGAAACCTCACATCCGAGTGATGAGAGGGTATCAAGAAGAGAAGACATGGGTCTTTTTCTCATCTGTTCCGAAGAATCAAGCTCATACCTTCCCTGCGATACGCCGAGAGCAGCCGTTAAGAATCTTGCTGCGGTTCCGGCGCTTCCGACATTCAGAGAAGCGGAAGACGGCAGGGCGCGTGAGCATCCGGATATCTTAAGAGTTACATTTCCGGGAGATACTATGCCGGCGTCGTCACCCGAATCGTTCACAGTTTCTGAAATGGTATCAACGGAAATGCCAAGATTTTTCAGACATTCTATGAATACCCTTGAATCGCCCGAAAGCATTGCCCCGTTCAGAGTTGATTCTCCATCGGCCAGAGCGGAGATGAGAAGCGCGCGGTTGGTTATGCTTTTTGAGCCCGGTACTGATACATACACGGGCTCTGATGCGTATTTTTCTTTTATCTTTCCTGCTATGCAGGGTACTTCATAAGTATTATTGATCATTGTCATTTCGCCATATCTTCTTTGGAATGGATACTGTATCCGGCTTCCTGCATTATGCGGATGGCGCTGTCGGTATGCTCTTTTTTGTAGAATTCTATGCGCAGGGCGCCCTGAGCGAATTCGCGGTTATGATTGATGCCGATGTTCTTGATGTTGATATCATGATCACTCAAAAGAGCGGCGATCGATGCTATCGCGCCGGGTTCGTCGGCAATGTCTACGGTGATGATATACTCGGTCTTGATAGGACCGGAGTTGGAGTTGATGAAAGACTCGCGGTAAGTTCTCGCACTGTCGAAGAAAGATCTGATCTCATCGGCACATTTTCCGTCTATCTCACTCTTTATCGATTCGAGCGAATCTATATAGTGCTGAAGCAGAGTGGATATATTCTGTTTATTGGTCAGGCAGATCTGCTGCCACATATCGGGAGATGAACTCGATATGCGCGTGATATCCTTGAATCCGCCTGCAGCAACGAGTTTCATGATACCGTCTTCGTTATCTTCGTTGCGCACGAGATTTACGAGAGCGGCACTTATGACATGGGGCAGATGAGAAATGGCCCCTGTCACATAATCATGAAGACCTGCATTAAGTACGAGCGGGATGGCGCCGATCGCTTCAACCATGTTTTTGAGTTCCCGCACGCGATCATCCGGTGTTTCTTCGGTAGGCGTGAGGATATAATATGCATTTTCCAGTATGGAAGGAGCGGAATTGGCATATCCGATACGTTCCGACCCCGCCATGGGGTGTCCGCCGATGAATTTTGACTTAAGCCCCAGGTCGGTGATGCAGTCAAGGATAGGCTGTTTTACGCTTCCGACATCGGTGATTATCGTCTTTTCCCCGATAAAAGGAGCTATCGAGCGAAGATTTGCGTTATTGGTCTCGACAGGAGCACACAGGAATATATAATCGCACTCACACCAGGCCGGATCTTCGAGGGATACTGCCTTATCAGCGACATGATCGGATACTGCGGCCTGCGATGTTGACTGCGAGCGGGCGGTTACGTATATGCGGCAGCCGGGGTATTCTTTTCTCAGTGCCTTGGCGATAGAGCCGCCGATCAGTCCCAAACCTATGAAACCGAATGTAAATGAACTCATTTTTACCTCATATTCTCATGTGTTCTTTGCGGGTCTATTTATTTTATCATCATTTGCCCCGCTCAGGCTACTTTTTGGATACAATATTGGTCTTATAACTTGTATATGGACACGTAGTTTAGTAAAATATATCAATGGGGTTAAAGTTTTCTGTATTATTTATGGACTATTTGACCACAAAATACAATCAGGCGCGAGGGCGCCGTGAACGGAGGGTTTCATGAATATCTACACAACTGACAAGATTCGTAACGTGGTTCTTTTGGGGCATGGCGGTTGCGGAAAGACAACACTTACCGAAGCTTTCGCATATCTTGCAGGTCTTACATCCCGCATGGGTAAGGTTGAGGACGGCAACACTGTCAGCGACTATGGCAAAGAGGAACAGAAGAGAGGTTTCTCGATCACCACATCGGTAGTTCCGATCGAGTGGCAGGATACGAAGATCAACATTCTTGATACTCCCGGATTCTTTGATTTCGTAGGTGAAGTGGAAGAGGCTGTTTCTGCTGCGGATGCCGCTATCATCGTTGTTTCCGGTAAGGCAGGTATCGAAGTCGGTACCGAGAAGGCATGGGAACTCTGCGAAAAGTACAAACTGCCCAGATTCGTATTTGTTACGGACATGGACGTTGATAATGCTTCATATAAGAACGTTGTTGATGCTCTTACCGAGAAATACGGCAAGAAGATCGCTCCTTTCCATCTTCCCATCAGAGAGAATGAGAAGTTTGTCGGCTATGTAAATGTTATTGCAGAGCAGGCTTACAGATGGGAAGGCAAGGAAGTAGTTCCCTGCGATACTCCCGATTACAACAAGCCTTATCTTGAGGAATACAGAGAGACTCTGATGGAGTCCGTAGCTGAGACAAGTGAAGAGATGATGGACCGTTACTTTAACGGAGAGACCTTCTCAGAGGCAGAGATTAGAGCAGCGATCAAGCAGAACGTAGGCGATTGTTCTATCGTTCCCGTATCCATGGGTTCATCGATCCTCTGCCAGGGTATCTACACTCTGCTTGATGATATAGTTAAGTACATGCCCAGCCCTGACATGCACAAGCTTGCAGGTGTTAACCTTAAGACCAACGAAGTATTCGAAGCCAACTTCGATTTCTCGAAGGCCAAGAGTGCTTATATCTTCAAGACCATCGTTGATCCTTTCATCGGTAAGTATTCGCTTATCAAGGTATGTTCGGGCGTTATCAAATCCGACGACGTACTGTTCAACGATGACAAGGACGTTGAGGAGAAGGTTAACAAGCTCTATATCATGAGAGGCGCCAAGCCCGAGGAAATCAGCGAGCTTCATGCAGGCGATATCGGCGCAATTGCTAAGCTTACCGCAGCAAGAACTGGCGATACGCTTTCAACCAAGGCTACGACTATCAGATACGGTAAGGCTGAGATATCCAAGCCTTACACAGTTAAGAGATACTTCGTTCCCAACAAGAACGATATCGATAAGGTTGCCCAGTCACTTCAGAAGATGAGCCACGAGGATCAGACTCTTAAGGTTGTATCCGATGCAGAGAACAGACAGACTCTGATCTATGGTATCGGCGACATGCAGCTGGATGTCATTTCCTCCAGACTTGCAAACGAATACAAGGTTCAGATAGAGCTCATGGAGCCCAAGATCGCTTATCGTGAGACTATCCGCAAGACCTCGGACGTTGAGTACAAGTATAAGAAGCAGTCCGGCGGACACGGTCAGTACGGCCACGTTAAGATGAGATTCTCACCCGCAGGCGATACAGAGGCTCAGTATGAGTTCGAACAGGAAGTTGTCGGCGGTGCAGTACCGAAGAACTATTTCCCCGCAGTTGAAAAAGGTATCGCAGAAGGCGTAACACGCGGACCTCTTGCTGCTTATCCCGTTGTCGGCGTTAAGGCTGTCCTTTACGACGGATCCTATCACCCCGTAGACTCTTCGGAAATGGCATTCAAGACCGCCGCATTACAGGCATTCAAGAAAGGCTTCATGGAGGCAGGCCCCGTTCTTCTCGAGCCCATCTATACACTTAAGGTTACCGTTCCGGATTCATATACCGGTGATGTCATGGGCGACCTTAACAAGAGACGAGGCAGAGTGCTCGGCATGAATCCCGCCGGTGAAGGCAAGACCTGCGTAGAAGCCGAGATCCCCAGCGCAAGCCTGAACGGATATTGCACGGTTCTCCGTTCCATGACAGGCGGAAGCGGCGTATATGAATATGAGTTTACCCGTTATGAGCAGGCTCCTTCCGATGTACAGGAGAAGGAAGTTGCCGCAAGAGCAGCCAAGGTTGCCGAGAACAGCGAGGAGTAAACTGAAGATCACTTAAGTGATCCTTGCTTATTTCAGAATATGAGCGATACCAAAAAGAGAAAACAATATAATATCAAGCTTGTAGATCTGATAGAACCCGATGTTCTGCAGAGGATTCAGGATTCTTTTTCCAAAACGGTAGGCATGGCGGCCATCATTACCGAAGCCGACGGCAAACCCGTGACTAAAGGTGCAAACTTTACGGAGTTCTGTGCCCGATATACACGCTGTTCCGAACTCGGAAACAGCATGTGCGAGGAATGCGACCGTTACGGAGCGGAAGTCTCTCTGCAGACAGGCAAGTTTTCAGTATATACGTGCCATTCCGGACTCATGGAATTTGCGGCACCTATAGTTATAGAAGGACATATGGTCGGTTGCTTCGTGGGCGGACAGGTTTTATGCGAACCGCCCGACGAAGAGACCGTTCGGGAGACTGCGGCTGAACTCGGAATCAATCCTGACAGATATTGGGAATCTATCCAGAAGGTTCCCGTACTTGACAGGCAGGAAGTGGACAAGGCCGCAGAATTCCTTCACACCATGGCAGGCGTGATGTCTGACATGGCTTATGGTAAGTATCTGTCGATGATCGCAACCTCTGAACTCGAGCGCGCAGCCAAGATGCAGGGCGATTTCCTGGCCAATATGAGCCATGAGATCAGAACTCCCATGAATGCCGTGATTGGATTCGCCGAGATGGCATTAAGAGAGAATCTTCCTCCGAATGCTGCCGATTATATCCGTCAGATCAAGAATTCCGGCAAGGCACTGCTTACCATAATCAACGATATACTTGATTATTCCAAGATCGAAGCCGGCAAGATGGAGCTCGTGCCCGTAGAGTATGAGCCGTTAAGCCTGATAGATGATGTCGCCAATATCATCATGACCCGTCTGGTCGATAAGGATGTCGAACTCCTTATAGATGTCAATCCCAACATTCCCCGTACGCTTATCGGTGATAATGTCCGCATCAGACAGATCCTTATCAATCTGTGCAACAATGCGACCAAATTCACCAACGAAGGTTACGTTAAGGTACGCGTAGACTACGAGTGGATGGGATATGAGAAGGTTTTGCTTCACTTTGATGTCATCGATACCGGCATAGGAATCAAGGAAGCGGATCTTGAGAAGATATTCAACTCATTCCAGCAGGTTGATTCCAGACGTAACCGCAATATCGAAGGAACGGGCCTTGGCCTTACGATCTGCCGCATGCTTCTGCAGATCATGGGATCAGAGCTTAAGGTAGAAAGTACTTATGGAGAGGGTTCGACCTTCTCATTCTCGGTTCAGCAGGATGTTGCAGACTCGATGCCTTCGATCATAGTTGAGGATGCGGATCAGATAGCACTTGGTACCGCTATCGACAATCCCAATGTCATAGATGATTTCATCAATGATGCCGCCAAGCTCGGTATCGATGCCCATCTGTTCAGAGATTTCGACAACAAAGAACGTGATATGGCCAAATGGCTTGAAGAAAACGGGCCTGACAAGAGGTTCTATTTCTTCCTTGAGCAGAAATACTTTGATCCCGGCATGTTTGAGAACATGAAACAAGGCGGTCCTAAGGTGACTGCCGTGGTTCTGGCCGATACATTTGCCGATCTTCGCAGCATGTCAAAGTATGAAGGACTCATGTTCCTCAGAAAGCCGGTATCCGTCCTTAATCTGGGTAATCTGTTCAATAACAATGTCGACAGTGCTCATTTTGAATCCACTGATCAGGACGCACTCTACAGTTTCACCGCAGAAAGCGTCAAGGCTCTTGTTGTAGATGATAATATCGTCAATCTTACCGTTGCTCAGGGCCTGTTAGAGCCTCTGAAAGCACAGGTTGACGGTGCCATCAGCGGAAAAGAAGCTCTCCGCATGATGGAGTCCAATAAGTATGACATCATCTTCATGGATCACATGATGCCCGAGATGGATGGTATCGATGCTACAAAGATCATCCGTCAGACGATGCCCGAATACAATGATGTTCCTATCATTGCGTTAACTGCAAATGCTGTCAGCGGTGCCAAGGAGATGTTCCTTGATGCGGGCATGAACGACTTTGTGGCCAAACCCATAGAGGTCAGATCCCTGATAGAGATCTTCCGCAGGTATATACCTCAGGACAAGATCGATAAGATATCTGCCGACGTTAAGAACGAGAATATAGAATCATCCAAATCCGCAGATAACATCAATCCGTCCAATAAACTCGTCATAGCGGATCTTGATACCGATCAGGCGCTTAAGATGCTCGGCTCCGAGAAACTCTATATGAATATCATCAAATCGTATTATGATGCGATAGATATGAAAGCCAAGGTCATCAGAGAATACTATGATGAACATGACTGGCCCCAGTATGCTATAGAGGTTCATGCACTTAAGAGCTCATCAAGGCAGATAGGTGCCACCGAGCTTGGCGAACTTGCATATAAGCTGGAGATGGCTTCGAAAGCAGAAGAGATCGATACCGTCACCGAATATACCGATGAACTGCTCGAGAGATATACCGCATATAAGGATAAACTGGCATATCTGTTTGATACAGCTCCGGCGCAGCTGCGGGCCGCTGATAAACCCGAAGCCACGCTTGATTCGTTAAAGAGTCTGTTCGGACGCATGCGCGTAGCCGTAGATGATCTTGACATGGATGAGATGGAGAAGATCATCGAAGAGATGGGCGAGTTCAAATACAATGATTTTTGGCAGGAAAAATACGAACAGCTGCAGGTTGCCGTTGCAGCCATGGACGTAGATTCCTGCATAGAAATATTAAACGACTGGAAATGAGGAGAATGAAAAAATGTCTGAAGTGTACAATCATAAGACCGTAGAAAAGAAATGGCAAAAGATATGGGAGGAAAACCAGTCTTTTGCCACATCTGATGATTACAGCAAACCCAAATACTACGCACTGGTTGAGTTCCCCTATCCTTCGGGACAGGGGCTTCATGTTGGCCATCCGAGACCTTATACCGCGATGGATATCGTATCCCGTAAGCGCCGCATGCAGGGCTATAACGTTCTTTTCCCGATGGGCTGGGACGCATTCGGTCTTCCTACCGAGAACTATGCGATCGCAAACAAGATCCATCCCAAAATCGTAACGAAGAATAACGTATCAAGATTCAAGAACCAGCTTCAGTCGATAGGCTATTCCTTTGACTGGAACAGAGAGATCAATACTACGGATCCCGATTACTATCACTGGACCCAGTGGATCTTCCTCCAGCTCTTCAAGGAAGGTCTTGCTTATAAGGCAGAGATGCCGATCAACTGGTGTACCGGCTGTAAAGTAGGTCTCGCAAACGAGGAAGTCGTAAACGGCGTATGCGAAAGATGCGGTTCAGAAGTTGTCCGTAAGGTTAAGAGCCAGTGGATGCTGAAGATCACCGAGTATGCCCAGAAGCTTATAGACGGACTTGATGAAGTTGATTATATCGAGCGCATAGCTGTATCTCAGAGAAACTGGATCGGCCGTTCTACAGGTGCCGAGGTTGATTTTGCCATAGCCGGAAAAGAAGATAAGCTCAGGGTTTATACGACCAGATGCGATACGCTTTTCGGTGCCACATATATGGTAGTAAGCCCCGAACATCCCATCCTTGATAAATACAAGGATGAGATCGCAAACTGGGCCGCAGTTGAGGATTACCGCGTACAGGCTTCCAGGAAGTCCGATTTCGAGAGAAGCGAGCTCAATAAAGAAAAGACCGGCGTCGTTCTTGACGGACTCCGCGCAGTCAATCCCGTTAATGAAAAAGAGATCCCTATATTCGTATCGGATTATGTACTCATGAGCTACGGTACCGGTGCGATCATGGCGGTTCCTGCCCATGATGAGAGAGACTGGGATTTCGCGAAGGCATTCGATCTTCCGATAATCGAAGTCGTTGCAGGCGGCGAGGATGTTCAGAAGCAGGTATATACCGATGTTGCTACCGGAACGATGGTCAATTCCGGTTTCATGAACGGATTAAACGTTGCCGATGCCCAGAAGAAGATGATCGAATTCCTTGAGGAAAAGGGAATCGGTCATGCAAAGGTTAATTACAAGCTTCGTGACTGGGTATTCTCAAGACAGCGTTACTGGGGCGAACCTATTCCGATCGTTCACTGCGATAAATGCGGTTATGTGGCTATCCCCGAGTCAGAGCTTCCTCTGGAGCTTCCCGAGGTTGATTCATATATGCCTACCGATACCGGTGAATCACCGTTATCTGCCATGACGGACTGGGTTAATACCACATGTCCCAAGTGTGGAGGCCCTGCTAAGAGAGAGACCGATACCATGCCTCAGTGGGCAGGTTCTTCATGGTATTTCCTGAGATATACAGATCCTACCAATAAAGAGGCTCTTGCTAGCCCCGAAGCCCTTAAATACTGGCTTCCCGTAGACTGGTATAACGGAGGTATGGAGCATACCACACTGCATCTGTTGTACAGCAGATTCTGGCATCGTTTCCTGTATGATCAGGGTGTAGTTCCTACCAAGGAGCCTTATCAGAAGCGTACTTCTCACGGCATGATCCTCGGCTCAAACGGCGAGAAGATGTCCAAATCGCGCGGAAATGTCGTTAATCCGGATGAGATCATCGATGAATTCGGAGCTGATACGCTTCGTACCTATGAGATGTTCATCGGCGCGTTCGATCTGGCCGCATCATGGCAGGATGAGGGCGTAAGAGGCTGCCGCAGATTCCTTGAGCGTGTGTGGAAACTTCAGGATATCGTGACTGATGAAGAAGGATATTCTTCAGATCTCGAAGCCACCATGCACAAGACTATCAAGAAGGTATCTAACGACTTCGAAACACTGAAGTTCAATACTGCGATAGCAGCGATGATGAGTCTGATAAATGACTTTACCAAGAAGGGTTCAGTGACCAAAGATGAACTCAAGACTCTGCTGATCCTGCTTAATCCCGTAGCTCCGCATATAACTGAGGAGATCTGGGATACGCTTAACTACGGCGGATATGTATATGAGCAGAAGTGGCCTGAATATGATGAGGCCAAGACGGTTGAGAGTATGATCGAGATCGCCGTACAGGTTAACGGCAAGGTTAGATCCACAATCTCTGTACCCGCAGACGGAAATAAGGACGATATCATCTCACAGGCAAAAGAAGAGCTGGGAGATAGGATCGCCGGAAAAGAGATAGTTAAAGAGATCTATGTTCCCGGAAGGATCGTGAACATAGTGATCAAAGGATAAGAAGAATAAGACCCGGGCCTTTCGAATTGTCAGAGCATCTCGTCAAATTCGACGCTGTCAAGGTATTCATCAAAAGCTTCCTCAACGCGTTCGTATTCGGCATCATCTGAGATATAATCAAGCTCGGGTTCTTCATTCGGATCATCCGGATTTTCACTGTAACGATAGAGCCAGACAGTACCTTCGGGATACTCGTCAGTAACTTCCATGGGCTGAAGAGCGATATAATCACGGCCGCCAACTTCAAGGATCGTGACTACGGCGCATTCAACGCTGTTACCGTCATCCAGATCGAGAGTGACGCTCATTGCTTCGGCTTCGGAACCTTCGTTATCAACAGGGATATTTTTTTCAGACATAATGTACCTCCGTGATATGTGTATGAGTTAATCCTAAACTATCACAGAAGGCTTTTCAAGAAATATGAAATATGACCCGAATAAACCCATGAAAAGAAAATCACCGGCATTAGCGCTGCTGTGGTTATTGCTGATACCCGGTCAGTTGATCATATCGGGACTCATCACAACCATCGGGGCAACTTTAGAAGCATCCATGTATGCCGAGAGACCTGATGATGTGGTCGGACATCCGGCACCGTTCATAACGGTTATGTTCGCTCTGGTCGGAACCTTTCTTGTTGTTATCGCAGTAGTTGTTGCGATCATATTGACCATTGTCCGGATGATCGTGATCAATAAAAGGAACAAACTCATTGATCAGATGAATACCGGTTATGTCGCATACGGTCAGCAGGGACAGGCACCTGTTCCTCCGTATTATGCGCAGGATCAAACCTATTATTCACCGCCTGAACAAAGATGACAGGAAACATGTATACCTTACATAAAACGGTTCCGTATCCCTTGGGAGCCGCATATACACCTGAAGGAGTCAGGTTTGTCGGAGAATTCGCACTTGATGCGGACTGTGGCGTACTCATATACCCCGAAAGCGCAAGTGCACCGATCAAGATCGCTTTTCCTTCATGGGCAAAAGAAGGCCGCATCCGCGCCATGGAAGTCCGTTTCGAGGGACGCGACAGTATATCGCGCTTCTTAAAGGACAGTGACGGAAGAGGACTTAAATACCTGTTCTACAGCGGAGATGAAGTTTTCCCCGATCCCAGAATGGAAGATTCCGCAGGGTTCGGAGCCTTCGGCGAAGTCACTTCGTGCTTTTCAAGAGTGAGTACCGATACCTGCATAGGTAACGGAGATCATTATCCCATCCCTTTCCATGACAGCGTATTCTACATGCTTCATGTCAGGGGCTATACCGCACATCCCTCATCCAAAGTTAAGGATAAGGGTACATTCCGCGGCGTTATCCAGAAGCTTCCGTATATCAAATCCCTGGGCGTAACGGCCATCATTTTGATGCCTGTTTACGAGTTTAATGAGATCATCAAACTCCCCGATATGATCAAAAAGGGAGATGAACCATCCGGAATGGTCAATTTCTGGGGTTATACCGACGGATATTATTTCGTGCCCAAACATGCATATTCGGCGACCGGAAACCCGGTAAAAGAGATGCACGAGATGGTTGAAGCCATTCATAAGGCCGGAATCGAAGTGATACTCCAGTTCAAATTCCCGCAGAGATTCTCCGCACGCGATATCACGGATCTCTTAAGATTCTGGCGGACTATATACAATATAGACGGTTTCCAGCTTATAGGCGGAGGACTGCCCATAGACGATATCATGTCCGATCCTTTGCTTTACGGCTGCAAGATCCTGTGTGATGATGCTCTTACCAGGACCGATGAAGGCTATAATCCCGAGCACGGACATATGGATCTCGGGTTCATGACCGATATCCGTAAGTTCCTTAAAGGTGATCCCAATTCCGCACAGGCAGCTGCATTCCAGCTGCGTGATTCCGATCCGGTATCACACCCCATCGTATTCATCGCAAGACAGGATACAATGCGTGCGATGGATGTTGTGTCATATAACGAGAAGCACAATCTGGAAAACGGCGAGAACGGTTTGGACGGAGCCGATTATAACTACAGTTGGAACTGCGGGATAGAAGGCACTACACGTAAAAAAGCCGTACTTGAGCTTCGTAAACGACAGCTTAAGAATGCTTTTGCCCTGACGCTTCTTTCTCAGGGGACTCCGCTTATCTACGGCGGAGATGAATTCGGTAATACCCAGTTCGGTAACAACAATCCGTATAATCAGGACAATGCGACCGGATATATCAAATGGCCGAGCAGCAATTTCGCAGGTGAGATACTTGATTTCGTAAGAAAACTCCTCGATATCAGGCATTCACATCCGTCGATAGGTTCAGATCATCCGTATACGGGACGCGATTTCCTTTCATACGGATATCCTGATATATCGATGCACGGAGAGGAACTGTGGAAAGCCGACATAGGCCCCACATCGCACAGCTTCGGAATCCTGTATTATGACAAATATAATGACGACAAGGACGACCGCCTCATATATCTGATCTACAACATGCACTGGGAATCCAAGACGATCGCCGTCCCCAAACTGAGAAAAGGTCAGAAATGGGAGATATCCATCACTACGGATGAGCAAAATGCAATAGACGGCAATAAGATTCAGGTCCGTCCGAGGAGTATCATCATACTTGAAACATATGTTCGATAATGATATACTTGACCATAGAGTTATGAAACGCCGCAGGTATTTAAATGATCTTATTTTGCTTGCGGCGTGTTTATTGATAGCGGGGCTGATCTTCGTTATCGTGCGAGTGACTGTTAAGGACGGATCGGTATTATCCGTAATGTATGATTCCGATATTGCATATTCGCATCCTTTAGATCGTGAAGGATACCTGATCGTCATGTATGATGACGGACTTAAGGTCATGTTTAATGAGGATTATGACGAAGATCCGATCAAAGAGGCAGAGACCGGCGGAGCTGATATCAATGTGATCAAGATCACTGACGGACATGCAGACATGATATATGCCAACTGCCCGGATCTGATATGTGTCCATACAATGCCGGTATCGAGGGTCGGGAGTTCGATCATCTGTCTTCCACATAAGATCACGGTCACCGTATCGGATAATAAATATGATCTCGCAAAGCTGAATAATGAAACGGATGCAGTGACATGGTAAAGGGAAGAGTACAAACTATCGCATATTCCGGACTGTGCCTGGCACTGGCTCTGATCTTAAGTTATGTGGAATCCCTGATCCCTTTTAACTTCGGGATTCCGGGTGTAAAACTCGGACTTGCCAATCTCTGCGTTGTCATCCTTCTGTATATCTCAGGATGGAAAGAAGCCCTGACAGTTGATATTCTTAGAGTCATCTTAAGCGGATTCATATTCGGCAATATGTCGATGATCATATATTCACTCGCAGGAGCAGCTCTCAGCTTCGCCGTGATGCTTGCCGTGTATAAAACGGGCCGGTTCAGCCCGATGGGCGTGAGCTTATCAGGCGGAGTATCGCATAATATCGGTCAGCTTATCGTTGCGGTATTTGTGCTCGGCACATCGCGGATCCTGTACTATATCCCGGTACTCATCTTATCCGGAGCCGTGACGGGAGCAATACTTGGGTTTGTTGCAGGGATCATTTTACCTTTATTACATCGAGATTTTCTCTGCTAGTAATTGATAACATATCCGTTTGAGGCAGAGCAAAACACAGGGGATTTTTTATGTATGCATATATGATTGGCAAAGTGGCTGAGGCGAATGCGGACAGCTGCGTGCTGGATGTAAACAATATCGGCTATAACATTCAGATACCGGCTTCGACGGCAGAGAAGCTTCCGCCGGACGGACAGGAAGTTAAGCTGTTTACCTATACTTCGGTCCGTGAGAATGCGATAGAGCTCATCGGTTTTATCTCGAGAGATGATCTTAACATCTTCTCTATGCTGATCACGGTGAGCGGCATAGGACCTAAAGCGGCACTCAGCCTTTTGTCCTATATCAGTGCGGATGAGATCAGAGTTGCAATAGTAACCGGCGATGTCAAGACACTTTCCCGGGCACCCGGGCTCGGCAAGAAATCCGCAGAGAGGATCATCGTCGATCTTAAGAATAAATTTGATGCAAATACCGTTCTGGCCGCAGCATCCGGCGTAGGCACTTCATCAGCCGCGGACGCGGCAGATTCTTCCATGAACGAGGATCTGGCCGAGGCGGTTGAAGCACTTTGCGCATTAGGGCTTGCCAGAAGCGATGCGAAGAAAGCCGTTCTCAGTATTGAAAATGCCGAAGACATGAGCATCGATGATATCATAAGCGCCGCACTTAAGGTTATCTGATTCTGATATATACAGGAGTGACATCTATGTCCAGGACCATTCAGACAGACACTGATTCAAACGAAAAAAAGCCTGCAAATAACACCAAGAATTCAGCCATCGTCACCGACAGGACGAGAGAGGATGTCAGTATCGAGAATATACTGCGTCCCAAGACTTTTGAACATTATGTGGGTCAGACCAAGACCAAAGAAAACCTCAAGGTTTTCATAGAAGCTGCCAAAATGAGAGGCGAAGCTCTTGATCACTGTCTTTTCTACGGGCCTCCCGGACTCGGCAAGACTACGCTTGCCGGGATCATAGCCAATGAGATGGGAGCCAAATGCGTGATCACATCAGGCCCGGCGATAGAGACTCCGGCCGATATCGTAGCGATCCTGTCCAAGCTTCAGAAAGGCGATGTCCTCTTCATTGACGAGATACACCGCTTAAACAGACAGGTCGAAGAGACGATGTATTCGGCCATGGAAGACTATGCCGTAGACGTGATCTATTCCAAAGGCGAGACCGTCGTGAGCAGGCGCATATCGCTGCCTAAGTTTACACTGGTCGGTGCCACCACCAGAGCAGGACTCTTGACAGCACCTTTAAGAGACCGTTTCGGCATGATCCAGAGGCTTGAATATTACAGTGTTGAAGAACTCACGACTATAGTTCATAATTCCGCACATATCCTTGATGTCGAGATAGAGGATGAAGGTGAAGCCGAGATCGCAAGAAGAAGCCGCGGAACCCCGAGACTTGCCAATAGAATGTTAAAGCGCGTTCGTGATTTCGCTCAGGTAAGATATGACGGAGTGATCACGGGAGAAGTAGCCCGTAAGAGCCTTGATCTGCTCGATGTGGACGCACTCGGACTCGACCGAGTCGACAGAAACATGCTTAATACGATCATCCATAAGTTCAGCGGCGGTCCGGTCGGACTCGATACATTATCGGCTGCCTTAGGAGAGGATCCCGGCACTCTGGAGGATGTCATAGAACCGTATCTCATCATGCAGGGATTCATCAACAGAACGCCTCGCGGAAGAGTGTGTACGGAGCGTGCCTACAACCATTTAGGTCTTGAAATACCTGACTGATTAGCCTATACTTTTTGATAGTTGGTTTCCATTTTTCGGAGGTTAGAATGGCTGTTAAAACAGATACTGAAGTTATCATCGGCGGCAAGGTTTTTACGCTCAGCGGATACGAGAGTGAAGAGTATCTTCAGAAGGTAGCTTCATACCTTAACAATAAGATTTCGGAATATGCCGATGATGAGAATTTCAAGCGGCTCCCGCTTGATTCCCAGGCTGTTCTTGTGCAGCTTAACATAGCCGACGATTACTTTAAGGCACGCAAGCAGATCGAGCTTCTCGAAGAAGATATAGCAAACCGCGATAAGGAACTCTATGATCTTAAGCACGAGCTTATCGCTACCCAAATCAAGATGGAGAATACCGAGCGCAATCTTCAGAAAGCTCAGAACGCTCCTCATACCTGATAATGAAACATGAATTGTTATCTCCGGCGGGCAATCTGAGCAGTATGCTCGCGGCTATCAATGCGGGTGCAGATGCTGTATATGCCGGAACTGACAGGTTTTCCGCGAGGGCATATGCGGATAATATGTCTTCCGAAGAATTCATCTTCGGTATCCGCTCAGCCCATCTGGCCGATGTAAAAGTATATCTGGCCTTAAATACCCTGATAGGTACAAATGAATATGAAGATGCATACAAGTGTATCCGGCCTTTGTATGAGTCCGGTCTTGACGGTATCATTGTTCAGGATCTCGGTCTTATTCCCATGCTGAAAGGCTGCTTTCCCGAGCTTAAGCTGCATGCCTCTACCCAGATGTCCGTCATGAGCTCATACGGAGCTAAGCTCATGAAAGATCAGGGGTTTTCACGCGTGGTTCCCGCCAGGGAACTGACTCTTAATGAGATCAGACATATAAAAGAAGTGACCGGGATGGAGATCGAATGCTTCATTCACGGAGCCATGTGCTATTCGTATTCAGGTCTTTGTCTGATGAGTTCGATGATAGGCGCCAGGAGCGGAAACCGCGGAAGATGCGCCGGAACATGCAGACTTCCTTTTGACGCGATCCATAATGATAAAAAACTTGATGACAGGCGTAAGAGCGGTGAGGCATATCCCTTAAGCATGAAGGATATGTGCACTCTTGAGATACTCCCTGAGTTATGTGAGGCCGGCATAGATTCTTTTAAGATCGAAGGCAGGATGAAATCTCCCGAATATGTCGCAGGTGTGACTTCAATATATCGCAAGTATCTGGATCTGTATCTTGAGCACGGAAAACAGGACTACTCCATTTCGGATGAGGATATGAAACACCTGAATTCACTCTATATCAGAACGGATATTTCAAAAGGATACTATGAAGGCACGAAGGGCCGAAGCCTTATTACTTTGGATCAGCCCGGATATAACGGAAACGATCCGGCTTATGAGCAGCAGATAAACAGCAGATTCGTCCATGAACCCATAAAGAATCCCGTAGATATGTATGTGAACATGCATATGGGTGAGGAAGCGTCTCTAACCGTCATAAACGGTGATACATGCGTGACAGCCATCGGGGATGTCGTAACCGAGGCCATTAAAGCACCTTTGTCAGCCTCTTCAGTTGAAGAACGGATGAAAAAGACAGGGGACAGTCCTTTTGCCGTTTCGAACATAGAAGTTCAGATCGATGAAAATGTCTTCATGCCGGTTTCTGCGATGAATTCTCTAAGAAGAGAAGCGTTAAACATGCTTGAAGACGAGCTGATAAAGAATAACGGATACAATACTCATTTATCAGCCGGAGAACTTATCTTTGATGGGGATGAGGTCACCGGAAAAAAGGTGCGGGAAAAGACTGTATTTGACATATCGGTTCTGACTGTGGACCAGCTGCGCTGCGCACTTGATGTTCGTTTGGATGCAAAGAGCAGGATTTTCGTTGATTATGATGTTCTGATGAAGCTTGATGAAACAGAAGTTTGTCAGATATCGGAGAGCGATTCTTTATGGCTGTCGTTACCGGTTATACTCAGGGAGAGATCCGATATATATGATAGGATTGCTGAATATATCGATAAATCCCCGTTTATATCGGGAGTACTGGTCCACACTCTGGATGAGCTTGCGTTTGCCTCTGAGCGTCTTAATGATTTGCAGATCATCACGGATACTTCAGTTTATTCATATAATCCCGCTTCCGTGAAACAGATCACGAATATGGGAAGAACCCAAATATGCGGGATCACATATCCTTATGAACTGAATCTCAAGGATCTTCGTGCACTTTCGGCCGAACTGTCTAAATCCGATACTCCGGAAACCTCTATGGTAGTCTACGGATATATTCCGATGATGATCTCGGACGGATGCATCAAGAAGACATACGGCATATGTGATCATAAGAAGACCGTAAACAGAAGTCTTATCCTCAAAGACAGAAAAAATGCCCGATTTCCAGTAGTTACGGACTGTACGATCTGCACCAACATCATATACAACAGCCTTCCTTTGAGCCTCTGTGATATGATGGATGATATAGCATCGATCGATGCAGACAGATACAGACTTAGCTTTACTGTTGAATCAGGTGAAGAAACTGCCCGAATCATAAGAGCCTTCTTTGAGAACGGATCGCTCAAGGACATGAAGACTACGACCGGACATATGAAACGTGGTGCGTTATAGATGAATGCTTATCTTGAGATATATATAACCGGATTATCCCGGTATCTTCTCGGGATATATCTCGTAATATATGTTCTTTTCGGGATCATCACCCTGTTCAGGGATGATGATTACTATAATAATGCCGTTTTTTATTCGGGACAGAACGTATGCATGTTCCTTTTTCATTTTACGGCTTTCTTAAGCATGTGCTTTCATACGGGTGACATGAAACTCATGGGCTTCTACGTGGCTTCCCAGCTGCTCATGATAGGTATCGTGGTGGTAGCTCAGATCCTGTATCCGTATACTGACAGACTCTTCACCAACAATATGTGCATGCTCATGAGCATAGGTTTCGTTATACTTACGAGGCTCAACTATAACAAGGCTCTCAAGGAATTCTTTATCATCACTATATCCATGATGCTGAGCATGGGTGTGCCTTTTATCATCAGACGCTTCAAACATCTCCATACTTTCAAATGGATATATGCTTCAATAGGCATAGCCATTCTGGGTACTGTCCTTATCGCGGGAACCGTGACTTACGGTGCCAATATCTCTTATTCTCTGGGAGGGATCACATTCCAGCCCTCTGAGATCGTCAAGATCGTGTTTGTTTTCTTCGTGGCTGCCGGATTCGTAAGAGCCAGGGGCTTTGGGGAAGTTGCGGTCACAGCTGCGATCGCGCTCGTTCATATCCTGATACTGGTTCTTAGCAGGGATCTCGGAAGTGCGCTCATATTCGGTGTTGTATATGTCATCATGGCTTATGTAGCTACCGGAAACTTCGCGTATGTGGCCATAAGCGGCGCAGTAGGAGCGGTAGGAGCTGTGATGGCTTATAAGCTTTTTACTCATGTTCAGGTCAGGATCATGGCCTGGCGTGATCCCTGGAGCACGATAGACAATACCGGATACCAGATCACGCAGTCGCTGTTTGCTTTAAGTTCCGGATCCACCTGGGGAGTCGGCCTCATGAAAGGAAATCCCCTCAAAATTCCATTTGTAGAAGATGACTTCGTATTCTCTGCGATAGTGGAGGAGATGGGCTTTGTGACGGGCATAGCGCTTCTTGGCATATGCCTGATCAGTTTCATCAGAGCGCTCATCATGGCAGCAAGACTCAGGTCGATGTTTTACCGTCTGCTTGCAGTAGGACTGGCATCGGCATATATATTCCAGGTATTTCTGACAGTTGGTGGAGGCGTGAAATTCATTCCGCTTACCGGTGTCACGCTTCCTTTTGTCAGCTACGGAGGAAGCTCGGCTCTTGCCAGCATACTGCTTTTTGAAGTATTGGCGGGAGTCAGCCTGATAGCAGGCGATGAGAGAGATTATTACGAGAAGATCAATGAAAAAGACTCGGAAAGTCCGTACGAATAATACGAATAATGAGCAGTCTCTCAAAGCAGAGAAGCATATGAAGCAGTCGAAACTCGCGATCGTAGTTTCGGGTGTTTCGGTATGCCTTTTATTTGTATGCATGAGCATATATATGGTTAAATATGCCGCAACGCATGAGATCGAGATGTTCGACAACAGCTATAATTCGTATGCGATCAGGTTATCGAAAGAGTATCTGCGCGGCAAGATCTATTCGGGAGACGGAGAAGTCCTCGCTTATTCGGAAGGTGAGTCTGCCGAATCACAGCATCGTGTATATCCATACGGTAATATGTTTGCCCATGCGGTAGGCTATTCCACGTGCGGAAAGATGGGTGTTGAGAGCGCGGCTAACTATTATCTCTTAAACTATCATTCGGGACTTAACAATATCGCACACGCGACCGCAGAAGATGAACTGGTTACTGCAGACAGTGTATATACGACACTTGATACTTCGCTTCAGCAGGTGGCTTTTGATTCTCTGGGAGTATATAAGGGTGCCGTGATCATCACGGAGGTTGATACGGGACGCATACTTGCGATGGTTTCAAAACCCGATTTTGATCCCAATCAGATCGACGCTCTCTGGGAAGAATTCAGGAATGACAAGGAGAGTACTAACCTCTTAAACCGCGTGACGCAGGGCCAGTATCCTCCCGGATCGACATTTAAGATCATCACTACCTTAGAATACCTGCGTGAAAACGATCATTCTTATTCCGGATATCATTTTAACTGCGGAGGATCCTTTACCTACGACGGCGATACCATCCGCTGTTATCACGGTACCGTGCACGGAGCCGTGGATTTTGCCACATCTTTTGCAAAAAGCTGTAACTCGTCTTTTGCAAACATGGGTGTATCGTTCGACAGGAAATCATTCCAGAAGACTCTTGAGAGCCTCATGTTTGAGAAAGAACTGCCTTATGATCTTCCTTCAGCGGTTTCTCATACTGCTGTGAACGAAAATACGGACACTCACAATATTATGCAGGCGAGCATCGGTCAGGGTCAGGATTCGATATCGCCTCTGCATATGAACATGATAACCTGTGCGATCGCCAACGGCGGAATACTCATGAAGCCGCATCTTATCGACCGCGTGGAATCCACATCAGGTACCGTAGTTGCGAATTTCAAGCCCGAGGAAGTAGGACGATTAATGACGGAGGAAGAGAGTACCCTGCTTACGGAACTCATGATCGAAGTGGTAAAAAGAGGAACCGGTACAAGATTACAGGATGACAGATATACGGCAGCCGGAAAGACAGGCTCGGCTGAGTTTTCGAGCACTACAAAAGATGATTCACATGCGTGGTTTACGGGATTTGCACCGGCCGAAGATCCGAAGATAGCGGTTACTATCATAATCGAGGGCGCAGGCAGCGGCGGAGAGTATGCCGTACCTATAGCAAAGAGAATGTTTGATCAGTATTTTACGGATAATCCTATAGTAGTTACGGGTGATTCCGAAGAATAAGACTGATCGTCAGAAAAGCGCATAGATCGTTACAGTATCGGGCAAAGTATTCATATCGATCAGATTTCCGTTCACATCTTTGATCATCGGACGTGATATATGCATCTGATTGATAAGTATAACTTCTCCTTCAGTGCCGTCGGTAAGTTTTGCATGAAGGCCCATCTGTGATTTCGCGATGTTATATAGTATCGAATTCAATTTGAATTTATTGAATTTGATGCCGTCTTTCTCAAAATTCGAGATTATCTCAAATGTATTGAGCGGATATCTGTATGTCTTGGGAACGGACATGGCTTCGTAAGCATCTATGATCGAGCAATACTGGGCAAAATCATCGATCTGACCGATGTTTAACTTGTTGGGATAGCCTGAACCGTCGCCTTTTTCATGATGCTGAAGAGCGGAGAGCGCGATGGGACCGGAGAGGCCTACACTGCTTAAGAGGTCGTGCCCCAAGGTGGTATGAGTCTTCATGGTCTCAAACTCTTCATCAGTCAGTTTGGAAGGCTTATACAGAAGGTCTCTGGGCAGACACAGCTTACCGATATCATAGAGAAAAGCGCACTGTATCAAAGTGAAGATATCAGCTTTGCTCATTCCCTGCCATGTACCGAATACAGATGCTATGAGACCGCAGTTTAACTGGTGCTCATAGAGCATGTTATCAACATCGGGAGGAATATTTCTCAGATAATCGAGCAGTATCTCGCCGTTTTTGGCATTGGAAGCAAGCTTAACATAGATTCCCATGAGCTGATCCATGGGAGGAGCGACCTTATTGTTGACTAAATTATCTATGATGCCTCTGAATTGGGGAAGAACTTCGTAATAAACTTTCTTGAACTGTTTGAAGTCATCGCTTAATTTTACACGCTCAGTATGAGTTTCGGCGAAATCTATATCCTCCATAATGGTAACTGCCATTATGTTGTGTCTTGCTAATCTGTCAAGTGCCTTGGGATCCAGTTTTGTACCGGCGGAATAGAGTTTTTCTCCGTGATTGGAGATTATATCTTCGCCGAGCATATCGCCGACTTTTAAAGTTATGCGAGCAACAGTTTTCAAACCTTTGTCCTCACTCAGATTTCATAGATAGATTTAGTATATAAAGTTTTACACAAATCCGTCAAGGTATGATAAATTTAAGAAGTAAGATTATTGAAAAATCGGTGAAAAATAATGAAAATCGCGCCTAATGCATATGTTTCCGAGAAGATAAAACATAAGACGATCACCGTGGCTAAATTCAGGGTGAATAAACTCGTCCCCGGGGTTTACATAATACGCGAAGCAAATGATCCCGACCAGCTTGAGATCATGAGAGCCGATCTCTTCAAACAGAAAAGCTTAAGGCAGAGCGATGAAAAGCCGATCCTTGCTTTTGCATCCGGTTATGACGATGCGGTCGATATAATCACCAATATCACCAAAGATGCCGTTGATAAATATGGTTTTCCCTATTTAAAGAAATACGTTAACAGCGAGTACTATGGCAGCATTAGCTATAATTCTTAAAATTCTAAAGATAATCGGGATCGTACTCCTGTGTGTGATCGGGCTGGTTCTGCTTAATATCATTCTCGTTCTTTTTGTTCCTATCAGATATAAAGCTCAGTTTGTGAGGACGGGAGAAGAAGGAGATGATCCGGTCAATGCAAAAGGGTATGTGAGCTGGCTCCTCCATATAGTGCATGTATCACTGGCTTATCCTGCAGAAGCGTATGCGACCATCCGGATATTCGGTATCCCCGTAGCCAGGATACCTCAGGATGAGGAGACCATCCGGAAGAAAGCCGAGAAACAGAAGAAGAAAGAGGAGGCGGCACGGAAGAAAGCAGAAGCATCCGGTGAGCAATCCGCCGGGATCGAAGCATCCGGTGAGCAATCCGCCGGGATAGAAGCTTTCTCAGCCGATGAAGGGCCGGAACTGGATGATTCCTCTGATTTTTTTGAACATACCGATCAGGAGATAGAAGATGGAGCAGAATCACTGAGCGAACAGGACGAAGATGCCGCTGAAGATGAGCGCAAATCAATATTTAGTAGATTTAAGGGCTTTATTCACAAGATAAAGTGTACAATCAGGAATATCTGTGATAAAATAAAAAAGATTGCGGACGATTTATTTGATAAAACGAAATCCGCCGAGGAAAAACTGCAAAGTATCAAAAAAGACATAGACTATTATCATAAGATACTGACCAGCGAATTATTCGAAAGAACTTTTGAAAAGTGCAAAAAGAAGATCCTGAAGCTTTTCCGATCTATACTTCCCCGTAAGGGTGATATCAAATTGGAAGTCGGATTTGACGATCCGTATACTACCGGAGAGATCCTCGCGATAGCCGCTATATTACAGCCCGTTACCGGCAGATTCCTCCATGTATACGGCAATTTTGATGAAAGCATCATAAGAGGCGGAGGATACTTTAAAGGACGTATATATATCATAGAGGTTGTTAAGATCGTATTGTATTACCTGATCAACCGGGACCTCAAGACACTGATCAAACTCTTTAAGAAAGAGCCTGTTAAGAAAAAAGGCAGAAGAACAGACAGGAGGAAGACCTAATGGCAGATACCAATAATTTTAACGGTGTAATAGATTCTCTCATGAAGGGAATGAATACTGTACTGGCTACCAAGACCGTAGTCGGAGAAGCCACCAGAGTCGGAGATACTATCATCCTTCCTCTTGTGGATGTTTCTTTCGGTGTAGGTGCGGGAGCCAATTCCGCAGACAGAAAGAACGGAGCAGGCGGCGGATTTGCAGGAAAAATGAGCCCCAGCGCTGTTCTCGTTATCCAGAACGGTTCCACCAAGCTTGTTAATGTCAAGAATCAGGATGCTGTAACCAAGATACTTGACATGATCCCCGATCTGGTTGACAAATTCACTAAACCCAAGGATATGATCACGGATGATGCTGCCCTTGACATCGCTTTCCCCGTTGAAGCAGAAGATTAAGAGGACCGTTTATGCCTGACCATATGACAAAAAATGCCGGTGACGCTATCCGTTCGATCATTGACGAATTTGATGCCGAGATCGAGCAGGATATGCAGGATATCATCAACAACTCCTATGACAGTATCGATGTAGAGCGTGTTGATGATGAACTGTTTGCTGAAGAAGCAGTTTCGATTGAAGAAGATATCATCGCAGATACCGAAGAAGATATCATCTCGGATACGGAAGATGAGATACCTGAAGCAGAGGCTGAGGACGAAGCCGAGGACGATACTGCCGATGATGTTGCCGATGATCCGTATGAAGATCACGACTACAAGAACTGGCTTTTTGAAGAAAATGTACGCTTAAAGGAAGTCGAGAGACATCTCGAAGAAGAAAAAGAACGTCTCGAAGCGTATGAAAAAGAACTTGATAAGAAAGCCAAGGATGTCGAATCCATGAGCGACAAGTTCTCTCAGGAAAAGGCCCAGTTTAAGGATGAGATGAATATCCTCACCGGGCAGGTTACCAGAGAGCGCCAGAGACTTAAACAGGACGAGCAGTTCTTCGATCAGAAGATGGCGATACTCAAAGCCGGATTTGCCGATCTTGATAAGGCCAAAAGAGAGCTCGAAGCCGAGAAGAGACGTTTTGATGCCCAGCCGACGGCATTTTTCGAAGATGATATTCCCGGATATGCAATGCCAGTTGCGCGTGCGCTCTTTGCAGGGATCACCAATCCGCTGATGCTTAAGAAGAGATACAAGGATCTCGTCAAGATCTATCATCCCGATAATCTGGCAGGAGATCAGGGCCTGTTTAAGGCCATAACGCTTGAATATGAGCGGCTCCAGGGCTTGATCGGCAATGAGGATATCGGCTAAGCTAATTGATACAAATATATTGGCTGAAAGCCGATTAACGCAGCCTGTTAAATTGTTTTTTATATATTTCGGAAAGCCTTCGTGTAGATGATACATGAAGGTTTTTTCTTAATTAAATACAATATGTTGTTAAAAAGGGTTAAGAATCCACATTTTATGCCGAAATAAATTGTGCATGGATGCAGTTAGGAAGATGAATGGATTCGTCTCGTTTTCACGGATGGGTTCATATTTTTATGTTAAGTGTTGCGCACAACTTAACTGCATATAATGCTCAGAGACAGTTCAATCTTATCAACAACAGTCGGGCTAAATCAGTCGAAAAACTCTCTTCAGGCTACAAAGTGAACAGAGCAGCGGATGACGCTGCCAGTCTTGCTATTTCCGAGAAAATGAGGCGTCAGGTCAGAGGCCTTACTCAGGCATCTCTTAACTGCCAGGACGGAATCAGTCTTAATCAGGTAAAAGACGGCGCTCTTAACGAAGTTCACGACATCTTAAACAGGATGAATGAACTGTCGGTTAAAGCCGCTAACGATACCCTGACTAATGAAGATCGTCTCTATGTTCAGGAAGAGATGAATCACCTCGTTTCCGAGATCAACAGGATCGGTTCCGATACCACATTCAATCACATTCAGGTTTTCGATTACGCCAATCAGATGGGGATCACTACAACTCCTTCAAGTTCAGCCATCGGATCCGGATATCTTACGGATGTTTATCCCGAAAACGGAAAGTATTATCCTTCGGCCAATTTGAATTTCAGTGGTGTGAATGCTGATACTGTAAAAGATTTATATGATAAGTCTTTCAGTTTTACCTGCAGCCAAAGTTGCGATGAAGCTTTTAAGTTCACATTTAAGGGCGATAACACCCCAAGTAGTGCATCAAATCTAAATGGATATGTAAAACACGAATATGTAATAAATATACAGGGTGAAACAACTGCAAAAGGTGTATTAGATAAACTGTTTGATTATGTCTATCATAATATGCCAACCGGTACAAATTGCTCAGCTACAAGTGTTAATGATATGATGGTCAGCCATTCTAATCGAATGGTCAGAACATCTGATTCATCTATTTCTCTTGTGGCTGTAGTTGGTTACCCTACTGAAGATCAAGCAGCAAAAAAATTTGCATCAAGAACGGGTAGTCATGGAAAAGCTGACTGCACAGAAATAGCCAGCGTTATCAGCGATTCCGAATTCAAGCCCCAGCTTAAGATCCAGGCAGGCGCAGAGAGCGGACAGTACATCTACCTTACGATGGATACAATGAATGCCAAGGTTCTCGGCCTTGATCCCACAGATGTTTCTACACAGAGCGCTGCATCATCAGCAATAGATAAGATCAAAAACGCTTTTCATGAGATTTCCGAACAGAGATCCAGAGCAGGTGCAGAGCAGAACAGGCTTGAGCATACGATCAGGAATCTCGACAACATCGTTGAAAACACGACGGCAGCAGAGTCACAGATAAGAGATACAGATATGGCAAAGCAGATGGTTGAGCTTTCTCTTAAGAATATCCTCGCTCAGGCAGGACAGAGCATGATGTCTCAGGCCAACCAGTCCAACCAGGGCGTTTTGAGTCTCCTTCAGTGAGGTTAACAGATGGGACAGAATATAACACTCAGATGTACATCCTGTAAAAACGCTATAAGCCTCTCAGTAGGACAGGGACTTAATGATAACAGATTAGACAGAGTACTCACATATTTTACCGATAATAACCGGGAGATCATTAAAAACGAACTGAATAAGCATGGCGGTAATGTTAACTGGTCCTTTTCCCGAATGATCGCCTCCTGCAGGATAAATCACAACTTACGTTCTTTACCGACTTTTCATATCAGTGATGAAACAGACCGCATAATAGTTGCTCAATGTGATTGCGGCGGAGAACACGACATATTCGATCCTGAAGGACTCGAACTTGGCACAGTAAAGATCAATTGTCCCAAATGCGGACAGCAAATGAGATACATAAGAAACGGTTTTTGGGATTAACCGGAGATAAGCACTAAATGGTAGTTCAGCACAATCTGACAGCTCTAAATTCAAATAGAATGCTCGGCCTTACGAATACTTCTCTTGCAAAGACAACAGAGAAGCTTTCTTCGGGTTACCGTGTTAACAGAGCTGCCGATGATGCAGCCGGCCTTGCCATCTCCGAGAAGATGAGACGTCAAATCAGAGGCCTCACTCAGGCTTCTGCTAACTGCCAGGACGGCGTATCTCTATGTCAGATAGCAGACGGCGCTCTCAACGAAGTTCATGATATCCTCAAAAGATGTGAAGAACTGGCAGTTCAGGCCGCAAACGATACCAATACTTCCGAAGATCGTGACTATATCCAGATGGAACTTGATGAGCTTTCAAATGAGATCGACAGGATCCATCAGACGACCGTTTTCAACAATCAGAACATCTTCTCGGATATGGGAATAACACCATCCGCAAAAGCCAACAGTATGGTAGGCATTGAAAACGGCTCCATGACACCTGACGGAAAGTTTTCTTTCCTGACCGAAAACGGTATCTATGTCGAAGTCGGTGTAGTAGATGTCAACAATCAGCCTATAGGAACCCCCGGTGATACACAGGCTACAGGAAATGTGAATTCTGCTGCTGTTGCCAATTCCGCCATGGCATCATTTGTTCAGCAGGCTGCAGCAGATGCGGTCAGCAAACTTGCCGCAGCTTACCATAATCTTTTTGCCGCAGCATCTACAGACAGTATCCAGGTCGGACTTGAACTGGGTAACATTGACGGAAAAGGCAACGTACTTGCTAATGCTTCCCTTAAAATGTCCAGCACCGGAGCCTCTGCCGTCATGAGTTATCGTCTCAAAGTCGACACATCAGATTACAACATCTCTGATTTCAATTCCTATTCGGATGACAAGAAAGCTGATTTTGCGGCAGTTATCGCTCATGAGATGACTCATCTGGTGATGTATGATACCGTGACCGGAAGCATGCTTGGTTCTGACACATTTCCCCTTTGGTTCATAGAAGGTACTGCTCAGACATCAAGCGGTGATAACGGCTGGATGAGCTCCCTTAATCCTTCTTCTTCACCTTCAGATATTCAGAAATATATGGATAAAGTCCTTACTCAGCCTTATGGTGCAGGATATCTGGCTACCATGTATCTGGGAATGTCAGCTTCGGGCCAGGATCCTGCGATCGCCTCTAATGTAACCGGACAGAACATCACAGCCGGTCTTGATAAGATCCTTACGGCCGTTGCCAAAGGAGATTCTTTTGACAATGCGATAAATGCTGCAACAAACGGGAAGTTTACATCGGCATCCGATTTTGTCACTAAATTCAGAGGCGGAAGCGGTGATTCAATTTCTTTTACGCAGAATCTGTTAGCAGCTAAGGGCACAAGTGGTTCAGGATCTGTTCTGTATGGTATCGGTACAGCGGAAAAAGATGCTTTTGCCCCCTCAAATCTTAATGGAAACTATAGTTCATATAACGTTAACAAGGATAATTCCTGGTATTCCAACGGATTCGGTTCCGATATCGCATGGCCGGATAATACCGGAACAGACGGAGACGGAAATGGCTTCGTGATCCAGGCCGGAGCCGAAAGCGGACAGTACATCCATATCAATCAATACAATATCAGAGCGAATGCTCTTCTTGGCGGCATGAAGATGGATGTGACCGGAGCATATACGAATCCTCCCGCATCTTCAGGAACAATGAATACCGTTACGCTTAATGATGCGGCTTCAAGAGGAAACACGATAGATATCATTAAAGAAGCGGACAGAAGAGTATCCGTGATCCGTTCATATTACGGAGCAACTCAGAACCGTCTTGAACATACTATCAGGAATCTGGATAACATAGTCGAGAATACGACCGCAGCCGAAAGCCTGATCAGAGATACCGATATGGCTAAGGAAATGGTTACTTATTCGAATTCCAATATCCTGTCTCAGGCCGGTCAGACCATGCTTGCGCAGGCTAACCAGTCTAAGCAGGGTATCTTAAGTCTCTTACAGTGATTTCCGAATAATTAAAGATGATTCCCGTTATTATCCTGCGGAGGAAAATTATTGACGGGAGTATTAGGGTAATTGTTTACCGGAGTGTTCGGGTAATTGTTTACCGGTGTGTTCGGATAATTATTTACTGGTGTATTAGGCACATTATTAACCGGAGGCTGAACCGGAGGAGTGTTGTACCAGTAATTCGAGAAACCGTACAGGGGAGTATCGCGTTTGGATAAGTAATTTATCCGGTTGATCGTATAGATCGTAAGTCCGATCTCGAATACGAAGAATATGATCAGGAAAAGATCGGATCCCGTACTTAAGCAGAAATCATAGAATCCGTGCAAAAGAACCGGAACCCACAGTCCTTTGGTCATATTGGATTTCATTTCCTTCTGATTGCCGTAAACCGAATAGTATTTGGCTATACCGAGATAATATCCCATGAATATGGCATCAATCATATGACCGGGCACTGCAAACAGACCTCGAAGTACTGCCAGTCCGACCGTTTCTCCGATGAGATATCCGATGTTTTCCAGAGTGGCAAAACCCAGAGAAATGGCCACACAATAGACGATGGCATCAAATGTATGATCGAATTCCCTGTTGTTCCAGGCTTTCCATTTAAAGACCAGATATTTTCCGCCCTCTTCAACGAGAGCAACTATCAGGAAGTTTTCAATCGCGATACGTACTATCGATGTTTCGGAAAAGACTAATCCCAGCAGGAAGAATCCTATATTTTCAAGAATAAATGCGCTTACTACCGTAGCGGCTCCCCACATAAAGAGCTTCAGCAGAAGCTGCATAGGTTCCCTTTCAACACTGTCCTTTTTCCAGATATAGATAAGAAGGACGATACCGGGTATAACAGCAAGTGTGACCATTTGTTTCTCCTTTTTTTACTAGTTGTTGTGGTTTTTGATAAAAATTTCTCCATAAAGCATTCTATATTGTATCAGAGATACTATCAAGATTTAGTTGGTTTTGTTATACTAATTAAAGGTTATACATCTTGTTTTACATCTTGTATTGACGATCGGAGATTATTATGAAAAAAGTATTTCAGGTATGTGTCATCGCGTTCTTTTCTGTTATTCTGGCCATTACTGCTCTGACTGATCCGTTTGAATCATTGGCGGATGAAGAATTGGAATATTACGATTTTCAGCCCATTACAAATCTGAGCGAACTCAAAGAAAATGATGTTGTGTATTTTTCTTCGGGTAGCGGACCGCTTCCTACAGGTGTCGTTACATCATTACCTGATAATACAGGAATACTTAAAGTTACATCCGGAATTCGTGATCCACAGACCTATACAGGCAATAACAGACCAAATGCAGACCATATAGAAGTTACCGTTATCCAGAGAGATGCCAATTTTGATAGCTGTCCCGGCGGATATCTGTGGTTAAAGAACGGTGTATTGGCATACAATTGTAATGTTAGCTATATTAGAGGTTTGGAAGGAAATGCAATATATAAATGCAAGACCCAACCCAGAGGCACAGGTCTTCCTCCGGAACCCGTGGTCGTAGAGCCTGCTCCCGCAGCAGCTCCACAACCTGTAGTTGTTGCCGCACCGGCTCCGGCACCCGAAGAACCCTGGGTTCCCGGCCCGGTTCATGAACATAATTATTTCTGGCAGGAAGGAAAACATGCGACTGAAGACGACAACGGTGAGCTGGAATACGTCTGCCCGGATTGCGGAGAGGTCATATTCCGTGTTCCCACATCAGCTTATGCGGTATTTAACTCCAATGCCCAGCAGAAGATATTAACGGCGCCGGCTAATTCGACCGTAACCATTGATACGCAGCGATGGATCTCGTTTCATAAAGATGTCCTGATTGCTCTTGCCTATCGTCCCGACGTAAGTCTCGAAGTGAACTTCCTTTCAGAGGGACATAAGGGAGATCAAATGAGCTTCACCATTCCTGCAGGAACTGACATAGTTTCACTTCTGAATAATGAAGATTATTGTGGATTTCTCTATCTCAATGGCTGCATGAATGCAGGAACTCTTCCTGCAGACACTGCAATAGCTGAAACTGCAACCGCTGCACCGGTAGAGACAACTGATAATGCTGCGAATGCGGACACTCAGACCGTGACTGAAACTGAGCCTAAACCTCAGCCCAAACCTGAAGTACAGCAGGCGGACAATGCTTTAGCAGGCGGACAGATCACTATCCCCAGCGGAGTGGATTCTTACTACGTAGCTAATTTGCTTGAACAGGCAGGTATTGTCGATTCAGCCGCAACGTATGACAGATATCTTGTACAAAACGGTTACGATCGCCGGATTCAGATAGGCACCAAGACCATACCCGAAGGCTCTGATAACCAGCAGATCGCTCAGATCATAACCTCTCGTTAAGAGTAGAAAAAGGAGCAGGGATGGAAGAAAAGTATTATAAGATCCACATGGGTAAGGCAAAGGTTGCACTCGACTTATCGGATGGAAGTGAGAGGGGCGAATATGTAGGACAGGACTATATCCTGCATACTCTCGGCCGTCCGCACAGAAATGTCAATCTGATGTATACCTATTATCCCAAGGATGAGCAGTGGCCTGCTCGCATATCCGAAGCATGCAAGGACATGGAGGTCAATTTTGCCTGGGATTATCCTTACGACGATTATTTCCCCTACGGAGCTGACGGAGAGCCGTTTGAGAGCATGAAGGATGTCCGCAGGCATGGCCAGGACGTGACGCTTACGCTGACGGCTGACTGTTCACTTGAAGATGATTATCTTCGTAAGATAGCTAAAGACCTTCGCCCGTTCGGACGCATGCGCCTGCGTATCAATCATGAGTGCATGGGCAACTGGTTCACTCATAACAAGAGATTCTCATTTAAAGAGATCGGCGATTTCTTCGTAAGATTTGCCGGGATCATCCATGAAGAAGCCCCCAATGTAAAAGTCATATTCTGTGCTGGCTTTGCGGAAGAACCTGATGGTAAGGTATCTTGCGAAGATGACTTTGTCGATGCATATAAAGCTGCTGATGTGTGGAGCGGAGACAGATATCTTGCCCTGCATTTCGGCTGGCCTTATGACATTGCCGAAAAAGATGACGGCGGAAGGCATACTTTTACTACGACGGATACATGCTTTAAGCATCTGACATACACAACCAGCCGATTAAGAAAGATCACGGGCCAGAACAAGCCTTTTGTGATGAGCGAATTCGGTGCTGACGGAGATGTGACAGGGGCTCTTCACCAGGGTGAAGTCATCAGGCGTTTTATGAACCGCGTCGAAAAAGAAGATCCGGACTGGCTCGACGGCTTAACCTTCTATCAGTTCAGGGACCGCGGAAGATTAGGTCTTGAGATAGAAGATCCGAATAATTCCGCTGTAGGAATTCCTCAGCCCATCATAAAAGACTATAAGGAGATACTGAATAATCCCTATTTCATGCCTGCTATGGATACGGGTGAGGAAGTAAGCCTTCCCTTCAGATTCAGATGGGGCGGCGCCGAAGATGCCGACGGAATGGCGATAAAACTTAAATTCGATCACAGTCCGGAGTTCTGCGAGATCAATTTTGATGAAAAAGACAAGCTGTCACTGATGATCGAGATAAACGGCAGATGGTTCTACAAGGCTCCCGATGTTACATTTATCGATATGATGCCTGCTTTTGAGGAGCCGATAGCTGACGGGACTGAGCTTTTGCTTAAGATATTTGCAACTCCCGCGGACGGCTTAAATGTCGATGACGGAAGCGATGACTGGGACGAAAACTATTATGCGACGATGACGGCCATGCCTAAGATAAGAGTAAGATACGAGCCGGTAAGCGTGGTAGATTAGATTTACAGATTAAGAGTATTAAGATTCCGGCCCCGGTCCTTAGTATTAACCAGTATAAGCGCACGAAGAGAGGTATCAGATGAAGCGAGCTTAAGCAGTTCTTCGTTTGATGCCTCTTTATTTAATCCGAGTTCAAAATACAGATCCGCAAATTCAAGTCTGTGCTCCTTAGCTTCGGTGAGCACTGTAAATGCGGGATCCGGATTGTTTTCTCTGATAAAGCGAAGATAAGAGGCATAAACGGTTTCCTGAACAGACAGGTTTTCGGGATCGGAACGGCTGATCAGGATCCTTTCGTATATCATCAGGAGCTTCAGGCGAAGAACCGATTCGGAGAACCTGAGCAAAGCTGCGTCATTATCATCATAGTCTTCCTCACCTCCGGCAAGGAACGGAACAAATCCCGTTTCATTCGGTTCTTTCAGGTAATTGATCATCCGGCCGTCGAACTGACACATAAAAGTCGCGTTATCCGAAGCTGAACGGACCAGAGATGACGTTTCTTTCGGCCAGGCCTTGATGCTGAGCGCCAGCAGATAAGGTGAAACATTGATGTGGTTTACATAAGATGAATCGTCGACAGAATACAGATTTATATATGAAAGCTCATCACACCCTTTAAATGCAGTATTTTCTACTTCACAGTCTGCACCAATATGTATATCTGTCATGTTTGAACACCCTGAATAAGCCCAGGGACCGATCTTTTTGATCTCGGGGGATACATATTCGTGTATGATTGATTTATCGCTCATATGAGCTTTTGCGGGTATCTCGTTAAGCATAATCTTCCTCGACAGAGATTATCTTATCAGAATTTGTAAATTATCAAAATATATTATAAAGGAGTAACGCCATGCCCGGACCGATGGGAAGAGGATTGGGACCACGAGGGTTCCTTACCGAGGAGGAAAAAGAAAACCTCCCTAAAGTAGACGGTGCGCTGATAAAAAGGATTCTTTCTTATCTGAAGCCGTACTGGATCCAGTTCATATTCGTATTCGTAGCGATTCTTTTAAGCGCGGTCATAGGCCTTCTGCCTTCTATCATCACCGGTAAGATTGTCGATCAGGCCCTTATCGAACAGGACATGACGCTGCTTATCAGGCTTCTTCTCATGGCTTTTGCCACTCTGGCAGCTTCGCAGATAGTAGGCGTACTGGAGTCATACATCAACGCCTGGATCTCGCAGCGGATCATTTTTGACATGAAAAATCAGATGTACCATCATCTGCAGTACATGCCGCATTCGTTCTATACAACAGAGAAGCAGGGCGATATCATCACACGCATGAATACCGATATAAGCGGCGTGAGTACGGTCATATCAAACACCTTGTCACATGTCGTATCCAATGCCGCAACGGTCATAACGACGCTTGTAGCGCTTTTTACGATGAGCTGGCAGCTGGCCATCGTCGGCATAGTGATCATCCCGCTGCTCATCCTTCCGACTAAGAGAGTCGGCAAGAATCAATGGAAGATAAGATCTGATTCTCAGGCCAAGAACGATGAGATGAACCAGCTCATCAATGAGACATTGAGCGTCAGCGGATCCGTTCTGGTCAAGCTTTTTACCAGAGAGGAAAAAGAGTATGACCGCTTCGTAAAGGTCAATTCCGAACTCACTGACCTGAATCTCAAAGAGCAGAGAAGCGGCAGCTGGTTCAGGGTCGTCATGGGCATGTTTACTCAGTTGGGCCCCTTACTTATCTATTTTGCGGGCGGGTACCTGATCATCTCCAAAATGGATACCGGACTTACGGTCGGTACGATCACAGCTATGGTAGCGCTGATAAACAGACTTTACAGACCCGTTCAGGACCTTCTTAACATTCAGGTTGACTTTACGAGAAGCCTTGCACTGTTTACGAGGATATTCGAATACTTTGACATGAAGAGCGATATAGTCTCGCCCGAGAACGGGAAGAAACCTGATGTCACCTGCAAAGACATAGTATATGACCATGTCGCTTTTTCGTATGATCCGGAAGTTCCCATATTAAGGGATGTGAATTTCACGGTTCCCGGAGGCCGTATGTATGCCATAGTCGGGCCTTCCGGCTCGGGTAAATCAACCGTGGTCAATCTTATCCCGAGGCTTTATGACGTGCGTAGAGGATCTGTCAGCATCGGAGGATGCGATGTCAGAGACTTTGATCTTGAATATCTGCGTTCCAATATCGGCGTCGTGACTCAGGAAACCTATCTTTTCAACGGTACGATCAAGGACAACCTTCTATATGCAAAAGAAGACGCAACGGATGAAGAACTTATACAGGCATGTAAAAACGCCAATATCCACGACTTCATTGTAAACCAGCCCGACGGATATGATACTATAGTCGGAAACCGTGGACTTAAGCTCTCGGGAGGAGAGAAACAGCGCTTATCCTTAGCACGCGTCATCCTTAAGGATCCCAAAATACTCATTCTTGACGAGGCTACAAGCGCTCTTGATTCCATATCGGAGAATGCGATCCAGGATGCTTTGGAGCTTCTCATGGAAGGCCGGACGAGCATAGTCATCGCACACAGGCTTTCTACTATATTGAAAGCAGACTCTATTCTTGTCGTAAAGGGCGGAGTCATCGCAGAACAGGGATCGCACGAATCTCTGCTTGCATTAGGCGGGATATATAAAGAACTCTATGAGACACAGTTCAGGCAGGTGCTTGAGATGGAAGGCACTGACGATGTCCATAAGACCGATTACTGGGGAACGGTCGAAGAAGAAACGATGGGATTCTGAACGGGTTAAGAATTAGATTTCGGAATTATTAATCATTTAAGAAATAGTTAAAGATTATACAAGAGACAGATTAAGACTTAAGCAGGACCATTGCGATAAATTATTATCAGCAAGGGTCCTGTTTGATTTGTAGGCCCATGGTTTTCAAATAAGAGGAGATAAGAAAAGATGGGAATCTTAAAGAACAAAAAGGCGATGACGATCACAGCTGTAGCGATCGCTGCAGTAGTCGGAGTAGGCGGCATGACTCTTCATGCTAACGCAGCACTTAAGGTAAATTCATATGCAGCATCCACAGATACGATAGTCAAGATTGTAGAAGTAAACGGAAACGTTGTATCGGACAACACCGCATCGATCTACTCAAACATAAACGGCAAGATCGCATCGGTAAATTATAAAGTCGGTGACTATGTTAAGAAGGGCGACACGATCATCAGCTATGATAATGACGATATCGAGCAGAAGATCGCTCTTGCGGAGTATTCAATGCAGGAATCCTTCGGAGCATATGACAATATAATCCAGTCCGGCGGAAGAAGCGCCGGCCTTTACTCTGAAGCAAAGAACACATTAAGCACTCTTGAAACGCAGATTAACGATACTCAGGCAGCTATCGATAACTTGAACCGCAGCAT
>JAFZQY010000093.1 GCA_017620155.1 Lachnospiraceae bacterium
AAAGGATGGGGCTGTTAGGGCCTCATCCTCATACTATGTTTTGGCCTTTTCGGATTCTCGCATTGCAAGCAGTATAAAAATGGAATAATAAAACCCATTCTTGGATCAGGTAAATCCAAAGATGGGTTTGTCTACAGTCTGACGCGCGGCAAAAGCCGCGCGTTTTTTCTGTGCTGTCTATGAGAGTATGGCGGGGATCACTTTTGTCTCTATGAATTCAACTCTGTCGAAGATCCGGGGCTTAAAGGTTCCGGTTATGCCTACGGATATGTTGTTTTCCCGGTTGATGTAGATGATATTGCCGCAGTCTCCGATCGCGGCGTAAGTCTCTCTGTTATCGTAGGGCTTGTACCACAGATACCCGTAGTTCATGTATCCCATCCGCTCGCCGAGCTTCTGACGCGGCGTGAGCATTTCTTTTATGTATTCTGCGGAGATGATCCTTTTTCCGGCATACATTCCGTGACCTAGTACCATCGCGCCGACCCGGGCCATGTCTTTTGCAGACATGCACAGGCCCCACCCGGCAGTGACTGTCCCCTGAGGATCCGTGTACCATTCATTTTTCCGGGGATTCTTGTTCATGAAGAAGTCGAACTGGTCCTCCTTGGAACTATCCCCGTGAGGGATCCTGTCAGGCAGGCTAAGAGGCCTGAACAGGGCTTCATTGGCGAAATCAACGCATTTCATCCCGGTGGCGCACTCTATGATGCCGGCCAGGATCTGTATCCCGAGGGTCGCATACTTGAATTCGCCGGTTATGCCCTTGCGGCCGCCGAGGAAATCGAGGACCGCGAGGGTCCAGTCGTTTGAGGTGCACACTTTTGTCCAGGGTTCGGACCTGTACTTATAAGGGGCCGTCATCGTGAGGAGATGCTTGACGGTCACGTCATATATGGTCTTCTCGCCGCGCTTGACCGTGTAGTCCGGGAAGAAGTCCATCACCTTCTTGTCTGCGCTGCTGATGGCGCCTCTGTCTATGGCGGCGCCGGCCAGCAGGGACATCACGCCCTTGGTCACCGAATTGACGTTCATCGCGTCTTCGGTCGTAAAGCCGCGGAAGCAGTCGTCGTATACGTTTTCGCCGTCTCTGATCGCGTAGATCTGGCAGATGTTGGATTCGTTGCCGGAGCTTTCTGAGATGAATGTGTGAAGCCAGTCTTTATTCTTTGTGGAAGAATTCGCTGTTGAACTCATCAAAATAGCCTCCTCTTAGGTAAGAATTGGACGTCCTAAGAAAAGGCTAATGTAATTTAAAATTGTTTTCAAGGTATATCATCACTGTTAATTATTCACTCATGATATAATATGCGTATCAGAGGTTATCATCTATGGAAGAAAAGAACAGCGATCGCAGGACAGCCAGAACAAGAAAAGCGATAATCGACGCCTTCATTGCGCTGCTGACCGAAAAGGAATTAAATAAGGTCACCGTTCAGGAAATAGCCGACAGAGCTGATATCAACCGCGCGACATTCTATAAGCATTACCTGGATGTTTATGATCTGTATGACAAGGTTGAACAGGAGATCCTTGTCGATTGGAGCATGCTCATCCTCAAGCTGGAAGAACTGGATACGGATGAGTTTTTCAGCCAGCTTGTGGATCATATATATGAAAAGCGCGACGTATTTACCATGATATTCTCTTTTAATACTCCGATCGAACTTCGGTCAAAGATATTCAAATCGCTGGAAGGGCTGTTCAAGCAGATGGCAGCGGAAAAGCTGGATACCGACCTTAAAGATGACACGCTTTCATTCCGGACTCATTACCGTTCAATGGGATGCATATCCGTAATGGTCAAATGGGTATCGGAAGGATACAAACAGCCCAAAGAATTCATCGTAAAACTCATTTCCGAGCTTGACGCCAACACAGAGAAGCTCTTGTAGTACTTTTCCTGATCCGGCTGTGGAAACTCCCCCTTTTTTCCGGGACAATTTATGGCGGAAATGTTGCTTAGGCAACAGATTGGCCCCAGAGTGTTGCAAACGCAACATTATGGGGCTTTTTTGATTATTGAATCGCCCATAGATCCTCGTTATTCTCAACTCAAGAACAAGACTATTTCCCGGTGGGGAGTTGAAAAATCAGATCAAAAAGGGGGTAACGGATATGAAGATGAGACAGATTAAAGTCAGAGCATTGGCAGGTGGAATAGCAGCAATAATGGCAATGTCCGGATTAGTTCCGATGACAGCGCAGGCATGTGATCTCGGATATACAGATAACGAAACAGTAGTGGCAGAAATTTCCGAGCCCGAGGTAGCAGCAGTGCCTGAGACGATCGTAGCAGAGGCCGAGGCAAACGACTATTCCGTATCGGTTCCTGAGGAAGATGCTTTCGTATCAGCTCCGATCGGTGAGCCGGTAGTTTCAGAAACCGAAAATGAATACGTAGAAGCTCCTGAAGAGGACGACGCTTTCGTATCGGTTCCGGTCGGTACACCGGTAGTTTCAGAAACCGAAAATGAATATGTAGAAGCTCCTGAAGAGGAAGACTCTTTCGTATCGATCTCGGTAGGTACACCGCTGGTTTCCGAAACCGAAAATGAATACGTAGAAGCTCCTGCAGAGGACGACGCTTTCGTATCTGCTCCGATCGGTGAGCCGGTTGTTTCAGAGACAGAGGAAACAGCCGAGGCAGTTCTCGAGAGCTATGTAGCAGAGACCGAGAGCGACGAAGCAGAACCCGAATATAAATCACACGTCGTAAAGACAGAAGTACTTGAAACCCAGCTTACCGAAAGCAAGTCAAGAAGAACCATAATCGAGTATCTTGATAACGGCGGCAGAGTCGTAACAAATCAGAACGTACTGAACGGTGAAGTCGTTTCCGAGTCCTCATACAACACATATGAGATCGAAAAGGAGCGCTACGACGAATGGTCAGCCGAATATGAGGAAGCATGCAGACAATTCCAGGAGAAGCTGGCAGCAGAAGAAGCAGCAAGACTCGCTGAAGAAGAAGATATAAGAAACGCGATCGCCGAAACGACTGAGAGCATGAGCATGAACGAACTCCTCGACTACTACTCCAAGCTCTCCGAAGGCAACGTCGATGTATATGCCAGATTTATCCCTTCCCGATACAAGGACGAGAACGGCAAGGTAAAGGACGAAGATCTGGAAACCGCCAAAAGCATCATGTATCCGATATTCCAGAACATGATTGGCGGGCTCCTCAGGAACGCGCCCGGAAACGAGTTCTACGGTGACGTGATCAAAGGCTTCATCGGAGGAGCACTCGGATTCAATGAACCCAAGACTGATATCAAGGAAGTTATCGAGAAAGGCAATGAGCATCTTGAAGACGAACTGATAAAAGGATTTGCCAAGACCGAAAGAGATACCGATAATTACACTACACTTAAAGCATACGGCGCCACACTTGATGAACTTGCCATATATGCCAAGATGAGAGCCGAGGGGATCAATTCCATCCTCACTAACAAAAACTATTCGGACATAGAGAAGCAGGTCAGGATAGCCGAACTCATCGGAAGTTCAGGCGACTGGTATTCAGGATCCAATCAGGGCAACATCATGAAGAGTCTTGAAGCGGCAGCATTGGTATTCAAAGGACAGTCCAACGTCGATTCCAGAGATATCTACAATGTTATCTATGAGATCAACAAGAACTCCAGCCTCTTCTCCGGTGAGGCAATGAACAAGTCTCAGAGCAAGATCGAGAAAGCAGTTAACGGATTCATCAGAAACTGCGGAGTAGTGATCGAATGCCTCAAGGCGCATGAAGCTATCGCACATCTTACTCAGGAGCAGATAGATGCCATGGATCCCCAGACCAGAGAGATCTATACCAGGATCCATACAGACTCTGATACGATCTCATCCAAAGTCAGAGCAATAGCAGGAATCTTCCTCGGTGACAAGTCTTCCATCAATAAGGAAGAGCAGTACGGAGTACTTGATAAGGCAGCACAGTACTATGATAAGAACAGAACCACATATGTAGACTACAGCAACAACGGAGCAGGCGTAAAGCTTCAGGATACCCTTAAAGTAACGATCGGAAGCGACTACATGAGCGGTGACCGTGCAGACTTAAACCGCATCAACGCAACTGTTAATTCAAGCGGACTTACGGCAACTGATATCGACAGGATCGTAACCCATGCCAAGGCTAACGGAATGACGGTCACAGAGTATCTGGATTCCGTAGGATTCAATACAGATAACCTGTACGGATACAAGTATCTCATAAGAGACGCGTATTACGACGCAGCGGACGATCTCCTGGGATTCAGGACCGGATATGATTACGAAGGGATCCGCAGCTACGATATGAACGCCAAGGACGTGAATCAGGGAAAAGCCTGGCTGGCAGGCGTATTTGTCAAAAAACTCTACGGATTCACGGTTAAGACAGAAGCAGTCGGCAAAGGAAACCAGCAGGTGAAATTCGTATTTTTCCAAAAAGCAAATTAAAAATTGTTTTCAAGTATCAATTTTGAATCGGAAGAAAAATAGGTTTTGAATCGGAAGAAAAATAGGTTTTAGACTTCCACGCCTTCGGGAACGCATGAGAGCAGATCATATTTCGGGATGCTGATAAACACATCCACAAGTTCTTTATCAAGCTGGGTTCCGGCTGCATCCTTCATGATCGCTATAGCCTCTTCGTAGGATCTGGGCGGCTTGTACGAGCGCTTCATCGTTATCGCAGAGAAGGTATCGGCGATGGCGATTATCTTCGAAGCATAAGGAATTTCTTCTTCTTTTAATCCGTAATAGCCTTTTCCGTCGATGCGTTCATGATGATACTCCACCCAGGGCAAGATCTCCCTGAGAGATTTAAGAGGCTGCATGATCTTAACGCTGAGCCTCGGATGATTTCTCATTATATTCCATTCATCTTCATCAAGCGCACCCGGCTTGTTAAGGATTTCTTCCGGGATGCCGAGTTTTCCGACATCATGCATGAGGGCTCCGAATTCAAGGCTCACCCTGTTGATTCCTTCCTTTTTTTCCTGAGGAAGGTGGTCATAGAGCGCCATCGTAACATTCTGCACATATCGGCTGTGGCCGCGAAGGTTCGGGTCTCTCGCGTCGACCACGCTTATCAGTGTTTCGGCTATATTGATCGCATTGTCCTTGATCGTGGCTATCAGATAGAAGATCAGGCTCAGCACTATCGCGACGAAGACGCTTCCGCCAAACAGGATCCCCGCGATCACAAAATCGGGCTTACCCAGGATCGCAACCAGGATATAGCCGACGAGGAAGAACACGAGGAGCGAAAGCGCTGCGTATTCCCAGAGAGTCTCTTTTTGCGAGCCTGTTGAGAAGACGTCCTTCGATCCTTTGACAAATCGATGAAAACGGTAGATGTTCGTGACCATGATCACTATTCCGCATATTATCATTCCATATATGATCAGATTCATGGTGTAGTCTCCTTTTGGATTTGCTTTAAATCTATTATCGGTTCATACGGTCTGAAAAACAACGCTAAACTGATTAATTATTGCAGCAATAGGTGCCAGGCACCATTACGGAAATGTTACGGATTGTCGTAACAATTTCGTAATGGTGCCTGGCACCTATTCTGTTATAATGGTTGAAGTATGAAAAAGTTTGATCTGAACAAAATTCTCGTCACCGACAAGAGCTTCTATATGCGGGCCATGGTCATCATAGTCCCGGTCATGCTGCAGTATCTGATCAATACCGGCGTAAACATGATGGATACCATCATGGTGGGCAGGCTCGGAGAGGTGTCCATATCCGCTTCATCACTTGCCAACCAGTTCTATACTATATTTACTTTCCTCTGCATGGGCTTAAGCGCCGCAGGTCTGGTGCTCTCCGCACAGTACTGGGGAGCCGAGGACAGAGAGGCAGTGCACAAGGTATTCGATCTGCTCATTCAGCTCATCCTGATCTCGGGAACGCTGTTCGGGCTGGTTTCTTTTCTTTTTCCCGAGCAGATAATGACGGCGTATACTTCGGATGCGGATGTCATCCGTGAGGGTGTAGCATACCTCAGGATCACCGCTCTCATCTACCTGCCGCACGGCATAAGCCTCGTGCTCTCCAACGTGATACGAAGCGTGGGAAACGCCAGACTGGGCCTGTATATATCCCTCATCTCATTCTTCGTAAACATCGGATGTAACTATGTATTTATCTTCGGTAAACTGGGTTTTCCCGCTATGGGAGTAAAAGGAGCAGCTATAGGAACTCTCTGTGCGAGAGTGGTCGAACTGACAGTATGTGTCGTATATATGCTGCGGATAGATCGTATACTCGTATATCGTCCTGCCGGAGTTCTTAAATTGCCCGGCCGGCTGCTCATAAAAGAATTCGTCCGTCTGGGACTCCCCGCCATCATCAGCGATACCATACTGGCTCTAGCGGCCTCCGCCATATCCATGATCCTGGGGCATATGGGACGCGAGATAGTGAGCGCCTATGCCATCGTGGCAGTGGTCGACCGCATGTGTACCGTCGCCAATTCCGGTATGGCCAGCGCATCCGGCGTCATGGTCGGACAGGCTGTGGGCGAAGGAGATTTTGACAAAGCCAAGCGCGAAGGATGGTCCTTCGTGCTCATGAGCTTAGGTGTCGGCATCGTTGCTGCCGTTCTGGTACTTACGGCAGGCAACTGGTCCGTCCGATTCTATGATATCACTGCAGAGACTATCGCCATCACACACTCGATGATGGCGGCCAGCGCAGTCGTGGTATGTTTCCAGACGATCCAGAGCACACTCAGTAAGGGAGTGCTGCGCGGAGGCGGTGATACCAGATTCCTGATGATCGCGGATGTATTATTCCAGTGGGTAGCTTCAATTCCGCTCGGATACTTCGCAGGTCTGGTATGGGGATGGACCCCCTTCTGGGTGCTCATAGCTCTGAGGATCGATTACATAATCAAATCTTTCTGGCTCCTTTTCCGTCTTCAGAGCGGAAAATGGATACACAGAGCGGTCATTCCGAACCGCTCATGAAAAATCATGCATTCACGGATCTGATCTTTATCCCTTCACGAACCTGAAGACATTCCAGGAAAGCGGCTTAAGCTCCGCTTTTACAGTCATGTCATTGCAGACAGTGTCCTTGGCGGGTACGGGAGCAAGGCTCGGATCATCCTCTTTTCTCGGAGTCCTGTCTTCGGTAAACATCTCCGTATGACCTTCAAAACACATGCCCGAAAGCCCTGTGATATCCAGGGTAAAGTCAGATGCTTCTTCCCAGTCGCGATTGATCACGAATACCGTAAGCTCGCCTGACTCAGGATCATATGCGGCTGCGGAATCTATGAAGTCCACCTGATCCTGCTCGTGGTACTTGTGCGTATCATCAAGAGCGAAGCTTTCAAGATCGTATTTCTCACACTCGACTGCAGTCTGCAGAGAGATGCCGTGGCCGTATTTCATGAGATCCGCATACGGATAGGATGCCGAAACCGTGAAGACATGATCGTGATCACAGCCTGCTGCCACGCCGAGGCCCGAAGTCATGCATCCTATCTTGACGCGGTCCGCGTGACGCAGCATCTCCATGATGACAGCGGCATTGCCCAGTGCCATCAGCATCGGATCCATGGGCGGGAACGAACGCGAAGGCATGTTGTCCGGATCGTGGCGGACGTACCTCCGCTCGGGATCAAAAACATAATGCGAGCCGGGTTCGATGTAAGGCTCTCTTCCGAAATGAATGTCTTTCTTCTCTATCGGGAATACACCGTACTCATCAAGCGAAAGCTTCATGACCTTCGGTGAGCGAAGCAGCGCCTGTACATAGTCGCACAGACCGATCTCCGTACGGATATAGTCTTCATAATAACGCGATGCAGCCATGAACTGCGCATAGTTGCCGATCTCAGCCGACTGATAATGGTGCATGGAGATATAGTCGACCGAATTATAGCACTCTTTCAGAACCTGAAGATCCCAATCAGGGTAGTGCGTAAGATCAGGAGAGCTCGATACACAGACTGCAGTCTCGATGCTTCCGTCGACCCACTTCATGGCCTTGGAGGTTTCGTTTGCCAGGATTCCGTATCCCCTGGGATCCTTGTCCCAGGAAGCTACCTGCCAGGGGCCGTCCATCTCGTTACCCAGATACCATACCTTGACGCCGTAGGGTTTTTCGTGGCCGTATTTTTTGCGCAGGTCGGACCAGTAGGTTCCGCCTTCGTGATTGGTATATTCGACATTGTAGATCGCATCGTTTATGTCGCCCGTGCCGAGATTGATGGTGTACATCGGCTCAAGGCCCGTCTTCTCGGCCCACTGAAGATACTCGTCGTGTCCGACATCATTGGGATAGTACTGATGCCACGCTAAGTCCAGATGCTCCTTACGATTCTCCTTGGGACCTATGGAATCCTTCCAGTCCCAGCCTGATACGAAATTGCCTCCGGGGAGACGCACTGCGGGTACATCTGTTTTCTTCAAAGCCTCGATCCAGTCTTTGCGGAAGCCCTGCTCGTCGGCAGTCGGATGCTTCGGATTATACATGTTGCCGTATACGATCGATCCGATGGGTTCCATGAACGCTCCGTAGAGTCGTCTTGATATGCTTCCGATCTTAAAATCGGGGTTAACGGATACTTTTGCTTTCTTAGTCATTTTCCCTGTCCTTTAATTCTGCTTCTCGGCGATATATTTGTTCAGCCCGGAAATCATTCATAGATATGATCTCCTTTCATAAACCGAGCATGATCAGTAACAGAACCACAACTCCGATAATTGAGAGAGCAAGCAGGGATCCGTATAAAATGATCAGAACCAGGCTGAATTTGTTTTTGTAAGTTGCCCTTGATATGATGGCCAGAACCCATGCAGCAATAAACGAAATGATATCAAGGCGTATCTGGATACCGTGAGCCCTCGCCGTTGCTCCGGAGATATCTCCGTTACCTCCGAACACCACGAAAAAGATGATCGGCAGCACAAACATGCAAATCAGCGAAATAATGCAGAGGGTCGTTCCCTTGTTATCTGTTTTCATATATTAAAACTCCTCTCTTTCATCAAAAGTCCCTCCCGTAAAGTTTAGCAAATTAAGATAAATATATAGTAGCGATCTCTCTTGTCGGCCAAAAGGCGCATAGATGAAGTTTGGTTATCCTGCCCCGGAAAGGCCGAAAGTTTTCGACAAGAATCGGTAATGCTTTCTGAACTACCTCCGGTTCATCTATCAGGATCGTACAGTGAGGCGTCCAGGGATGATTCTCCTGTGTCTCAGTCTGAATCGCCCGTCGCAAATCCAGAAGATCCGGCGGATTCATATCCGGAGCAGCGAAAAGCACTTTTCCTCCTGCGAAAAGACCTATATGACTGATATGTACCGGAACCGTAGAAAACCCGGCGGCCAGCTTTTTCATTTCATCAACAACAGCATCCTCTTTGTCCAGCGAAAAACAGCCCATGCTGATGTGAAACGGAAGATTCGGGGTCTGAATCCCGGTAAAGCCTGCTCCTTTCAGTTTCTCATACCACCCGGATAAGATCTGCTGTGATTCATCATCAAAATCGGCCATCAATGTCAAAAATTCTTCAGCCATCGCCCTTCCCTCCCTGGCATAATTTATATATGCACTATATCCTTACGCCATTCTTCTTATATTCGATCACGAATTCCTTCTGCCTGTGGCGTTTTATCTCCTGAAAAAGTTTGGCCATGAGCATGGAATCCTTACCGCCGGATATACATACGGCGATCCTGTCCCCATCCTCAATAAGCTTATATGTCTTGCAGGCTTTTGCAAAAGGTGTAAAAAGCTGCTTGTGGAACTTTTTCTGTATACTCTCTTCGGCGCGTTTTCTTATTTCGTCATATGTTATTTCTTTCATACTTGAATATGTTCCAGCCCTCATCCCTTTTTGACGGGAATCCAGAGTTCGCAAAACAGATCATCATGTCCACTGTCAAAATACAGTTCATAATCGGTCTCTTCAGATGCTTCGTATCCGGACTGCGGCAAGAACTCTTTATAGAACTGGGTCCATGTCTTGGCTATGCAGTCTCCGTCTTCTCCCTTGCACTCAAAAACTACGTAAGTACCCGGATTAACGTTCCAGATGCGAAAACCGGCTTTTTCAAGTTCTTCCTCATCATACTCGGCCGTATCTTTATCAACAATGATACCGATACCATATTCAAAAGTATCCGAGTCTTCGGTCGTTGGTGAGCACAGTCCGTATAGATCACGCTTTCCATCCTCTCTCAGCATCCATATCGGAGAAAGCATCTGATTTGCATTACACTCTGCCCAAAAATCCGCAACTTCATGATTTGCTTCATCATTAATGATTTCTGTCTTAAAACTTCTTACCAGTGCGATAAACTTCTTGGCTTCTGTCTGAACGATTTTGTATTCCATAGTTTTTCCTCCATCAACGGTTAAGGCTTCCGTCAGAAGCCATCTTCCGAAAGAAATAAATACTGTGTTATCGTGGTCCCATCATTGGTAATAAGTCTTCCGTCTATATAAACATAGGGGATTCCATTTGTTTTTTCAGTATCTTCACTCAGATAGAAACTGAATTCATCATAAAGATACTCAGTCTTTTCTCCATCCAGTTCAAAGACTGCAGTTCCGTCATCACCCACTACAAGATAACCCTTGTTTGCACTTTCCCGCAGTTCCAGCAGTTCTTCATATGTCTCGTCTTTTTTTGCAATTCCGACTCTTTTGTAGCTTCCCGGCTGTACTTTGCCTATTGTCGGATCATCTTCCCAGTCAAATGTATCCTGGTTAGCTGAATAAGATTCGGTCGATTCGCCGCCTTTACCACTCACATTGTCAGTGCTTTGACAGGAAACCAGAGTAAAGCACAGGATAGCTATTGTTATTACAGTAATAATCTTTTTATTCATCACATCTTATTTCACCTTTTTCTGAAATGAAAGTAACGTCCATATAATGGTGTAAATTCATAGTTCAAATATAAAGAGCCAAGTGCTCGCCTTTAGGTATAATTTAATCACCACAAAAAAACAATACCGGAGGTAGAACACAATGGCTCAACTCAATATTACTTTAAACCAGGACGAAATACTACAACTGCTTTCATCCAGTCGTGATGATGCATTTAAACAGCTCTTACAGGATAGTCTGAACACCATCCTGCAGGCTGAGTCAACAGAACAGCTCAAGGCAGAGAAATACGAGCGTTCTGAAGAGAGAACGGATAGTCGTAATGGTACAAGGGAACGTCAATTGACTACTCGTCTGGGACAGATCGAACTGACAGTTCCGCGTCACCGAGATGTTCCGTTCAGATCCCTGATCTTTGATAACTATAAACGGAGCGAAGCTGCTCTCGTGTCTACCATGGCCGAGATGGTGATCGCCGGCGTTTCAACGAGAAAAGTTTCCAAAGTAGTTGAAACTTTATGCGGGACTTCTTATTCGAAATCCATGGTATCAGAGGTCTGCAAGGAACTTGATGGCGCTGTAAACCAGTTCCGTAACCGGCCGTTGACGGATCCATACCCGTTCATCCTTATTGATGCGACGTATTTCAAGGTTCGAAATGACCATAGAACGGTCTCAAAAGCTCTTATGGTTGCATGTGCCACAAATGCGGATGGCAAGCGTGAAGTGATCGGTTTTGATCTGTTTGACAACGAGACCAACAATACCTGGTTCATGTTTATCGAGTCGCTCAGAAAGCGAGGACTGCACGGAGTGAAAGTCATCACCTCCGATGCCCATCCGGGTATCCTATATGCCATCAAGAAGATATTTCCTGAAGTGCCATGGCAAAGATGCCAGACTCATTTTTCAAGAAACATTCTTGATAAAACACCTTCCAAATATCAGAAGGGGCTCCATACAGAGCTGAACGAGATGTACAACGCAAAAGACATAACCTTAGCCCGGAAGATCAGGGACCGGATAATAAGCGATTATGAGGATATCGCTCCGGAGGCAATGGAGTGTCTTGACGCCGGATTTGAGAGTGCTATGACAGCAATGGTATTGCCAAATCCGTTACGCAGGTTCGTCCGTACATCTAATCACATAGAGCGCTTGAACCGGGAGTTAAAGCGCCGTTCGGATGTAATAACGGTATTCCCGAATGATGATTCAGTGATCCGTATCATGGGCAGCGTGCTCATGGACATTCACGAAAAGTTTGGATCAGTGAATGGCATGGGGTTCCCCATAAAGCAGCTGAAATCAATTGGGAACTATGAACTTCAACTCAAAGAAATAGCTGAAGAACAGTTAAAACTCCTGGCAGCATGAAAACATAAAACCTAAAGGCAATTTACACACAAAAAAGGACTTGACCGAAATGAAGAAAAGAAAGTATCCCGATGGGGAAAAAGTACTTCCCGTCATTGGCATAAACGTGCAGCTGAAGTAGAACACTCCATGTATCATCATAAGTGCCTTGAGCCACTTGTCCGCTTGCTATTGTTTTGTTCAGATCCATTTACTCTTTCTCCTAAAATGCGATTCGTCGTATAGAAAATTTCAATATTTAATAAAACACTGTCTCTTTCCCAACTACTACAATAAAGGATATCATATGGAAGTTGCGTTTTGCACAAGTAAACAAAAAAGCGCCACCCTTCATTTGGGTGGCATTATTAATCCCATATCCTATTCCGCCTCCGGAGAGACTAAAAACTTACACCATCCCGGAACGTCAGTGGCAATATCCACACATTTTCCGTTTATATATGTTGCTATTTTGCGGAACTGTACCGTGTTGTCATATACCCTGACTAAATTGCATAGCGGAATGACTTCCTGAAGATTCTTCAGAGATTCATCGAATCTCCTGCGGACATCTTTTTCCGGGATACCATGGCCGCCGTCCCTGACCCTCTTTTCAACTCGTTCTATAGCCAGTTCCGGGGAAGCCAATCCTACATAAAAGAGCTCAATCTCATAACCGGATTCTTTAGCTTTTTTGATGTTATTCCTGATACTTCGACCGCAGAGGGTAGTCTCCTGATTAAAAGAGATTCCATTTGACAAAAAGTCATTTATTTTTTCAACGGCATTTTTACCCACATTTGTTACAAGCTGCTTGTCCTTCCATGACCCCTTTTCTCTGACCATCTCATCGATGTTTACTCGAGGGATATCTGTATATGCGTCGGCAGCCTGAAACAATGTGGTTTTTCCGGCCCCGTTAACACCGGCAAAAATAATGAATCTCTTCATCAGAATACCTTATCAGCCACAATCTTCTTTTGCCGTTGCTGAAGAATACAGTCAGTGGCGACACGGTAGAATTCCAATTCATCCTGGTCTTTCGCCTGTGCGGTTATTTCATCAACTTCTTCAAAGTCGATGTTCTTGCAGATCTCATATAGTTCGTGGATTGCTTCTGCTTTTGACATAAGATCACACTTCACTGATTACTTACTTTTTAAAGTCGGGAAACTTTTGTTCGATTGTTGATTTGGTGCATACCGGGTGCCTTCAAAGACATCTGTGGACACCAGATAACCTACAATGTTATCTTATCATGCGCCCGTCTGAATATACAGAGTTATTTATGTTGTTATGAAGCCCATTCTTCCAGTGTCTTTTCATTGTCAATCGTTTTGGCGACTTTTTTATATACATATAGGAAGCATCTCTCCTCCTTTCACAGTCGAATTGCCAGAAGAATTCAACGCATTCAACACAAAAAATTGGCTCCAATTGACCCTGATCTACCAGTTTTTTCAGTATACTGCTGGCGGCAGGTTGGGAAATATACAGCGATTCTGCAGCTTTTGTTATGGATTTTTCCCTGGCTATTGCCAGTCCTCGCTATGTATGTTAGTTTAAAGTGACACGGTGAGGAAAATGCTATGTTGGCGAGATTTAAAAAGATACTGATGCAAGGGGATATCCCGAGCAGGGAAAAACAGGCTGTTCAGAAGAATATAATAGAAGATGATCGGAAGTTTGTTATGATCTGGTC
>JAFZQY010000094.1 GCA_017620155.1 Lachnospiraceae bacterium
ACGATCAATTTTGCAGAGGAATACATACGAAATGTTCTATATAAATAAAACGGTCGCCTTCAGCGAAGTCGGCCCCGACAGTAAGATCAAGATCACGGATCTGACCGATTATTTCCAGGATGTGTGCACATTCCAGTCCGATAAGCTGGGCGTGGGAATGGATCCGCTCAAAGAGCGCGGATTCGGATGGGTGGCTTCGTCATGGCAGATAGTGGTAAGCAGATACCCCCGTCTCGGCGAAAAAGTGCGCGTGGGTACGGCACCTTATGAGTTCAAGGGCGTCATGGGCATGCGTAACTTCGTCCTTGAGACCGAAGACGGAGAGCGTATGGCTGTCGCCAATTCGATCTGGTCTTTTGTTGATATCGCGAACATGACCTTAGCCAGGATACCTGCCGATATAGCGGGAGCTTATGATCCGGAAGAAAAGATCGATATGGACTATGCTCCGCGCAAGATCAAGATCCCCGAAGAACTGGCGGCACTTACGCCCATAGAGGTGAAGTACCATAACCTGGATTCCAACGACCATGTAAATAACGCTCAATACATCTCCATGGCCGAGGATCTGGCCGAAGCCGGCAGAAGAGCCCGTCAGATACGTGTGGAATACAGAGCCAGCGCCAGACGCGGCGACATCATCATGCCCTATGTGAACGAGAACTATACGGATGGGATCATCACGGTGGTTCTCTCGGATCAGGACATGAATCCTTATGTTTTGGTTGAATTTACCTTATGATCCCCAGGAATGCACAAACCATGAACAGACAATTGACTCCCGGAACAACTCATACACTTAAATTGATCAAGAAGGTCGAATTCGGTGCGTATCTGGCCTACGAAGCCGATGCACCCGGCACAGACCGCGTCCTTCTGCCCTCAAAGCAGGTCGCCCCGGATATGAAGATCGGCGACGAGATCACTGTTTTTCTCTATAAGGACTCCAAAGACAGGCTGATCGCAACGACAAGGACTCCGCTCATTCAGCTCGGTCAGACCGCCAGGCTCGAAGTGGCAGAGGTCGGCAAGATCGGCGCATTTCTCTCATGGGGCCTCGAAAAGGACCTTCTCCTGCCTTTTGCGGAGCAGACTTATAAGGTTCATGCAGGCGACAGCGTCCTCGTAGCGCTTTACCTCGATAAGAGCGAGAGGCTCTGTGCGACGATGAACGTCTATCCGTATCTTAAGACCGGAAGTCCCTACATCCTTGGTGATACCGTTCGCGGAATAGCTTATCAGGACAGCGACCGGTTCGGGATATTCGTAGCCGTCGATGACACGTATCAGGGGCTAATCCCGCGCAGGGAATGCTACGGGGATATAAAGCTCGGGGCGGACATATCGGCCCGCGTGGTCCAGGTCAGGGAAGACGGCAAGCTGGACCTTTCCGTCAGGCGCAAAGCCTATGAGCAGATGGACGAAGACGCCGAGGCGCTGCTTAAGCTTGTGGATTCCTATGACGGTGCTCTTCCTTTTACCGATAAGGCTACTCCCGAGGTCATCAAACTCCACACCGGCATGAGCAAGAACGAGTTCAAAAGAGCGCTCGGCCGGCTGATGAAAGAAGGAAAAGTCATTAAGACAGATACCGCAATAAGGCGCATTTAGCGCATATTTAGTAAAAGATATATATTATCAATGCCCCCTTTTTGTTGAAACTGCATTGTAGTTTTGCTATAATGTGAACATATTGGGGGCATATTTATTATGCAAAATGTCATATTATCATTTTTCCATTAATACCGGGGATACTTTTCGGAAGGTATAAGGAGGTATAGCATGATATCAAGTCAGATACTTCAGAACACGATAGATGGCTTAAAGGGTATCGCAAGAGTCGATCTGTGTGTGATGGATGCGGAAGGCAATACCGCTGCGAGCACACTCGACTCGCTGGAGAACTGCAAGACGGCGGCTACCGAGTTTGCCGCAAGCGCCGCTGATTCCCAGGAGATACAGGGATATCAGTATTTCAAGATATTTGACGAGCAGCAGCTCGAATATATCCTGATAGCCGCAGGATCGGGTGAGGATGTCTATCTCGCCGGACGGATGGCCGCTTTCCAGATACAGAGCCTGCTGGTCGCATACAAGGAGAGATTTGATAAGGACAACTTCATCAAGAACCTCCTGCTCGACAACCTTCTGCTGGTAGACATCTACAGCCGTGCGAAGAAGCTCCACATACAGACTGATGCGAAGCGCGTAGCCATCATAGTCGAGACCATGGCTGACAAGGACAGCAATACCCTTGAACTGGCGCGCCTGTATATGGGCACCAACAATCTCGATTTCGTGACTGCCGTCGATGAGAATAATGTGATCATAGTCAAGGATATGTCCGAAGGCGACATAGACAAGGAACTTGACAAGGTCACCAGAGGTATCGTTGCCTACCTTAAGAAAGAAGGACAGAAGAATGTCCGCGTGGCATACGGTACCATCATAAATGAGATCAAGGAAGTCAGCCGTTCATACAAGGAAGCCAAGATGGCTATGGATGTCGGCAAGATATTCTTTGATGACAGGGACATCATCGCGTATTCGGAACTGGGCATCGGCCGTCTGATCTATCAGCTGCCCATACCTCTCTGCAAGATGTTCATCAAGGAGATCTTCGACGGACACAGTCCCGAGGATCTTGACGAGGAGACGATCACCACCATAAATAAGTTCTTCGAGAACAGCCTGAATGTATCGGAGACTTCCAGACAGCTGTTCATCCACCGTAACACTCTCGTGTACAGGCTGGATAAGCTTCAGAAGTCTACGAAGCTGGATATCAGGGTTTTCGAGGACGCAATTACTTTCAAGATCGCGCTCATGGTGGTTAAATATATGAATTATATGGAGAAATTTGAGTTCTGATGTCAGTAAGACATCACCGATCACGAGGAGATTTATAAGTGGCTGAGAAGAAGAAAAAAGGCGCCAAACCTTCACCCTACATTATTGAACTCAATAATGTGACCAAGATCTATCGCGACAGCTCTACCGGAGCAAACAGCGCACAGCACGCGCTTCACGATGTAAGTCTTAAGGTTAAGCCGGGTGAATTCGTATTTATAGTCGGTGAGAGCGGATCAGGTAAATCGACTATGATCAAACTGCTCCTTCGAGAGCTGACCCCCACTGAGGGAACCATCAATGTCATGGGATACGATCTTAATCGCATCCGTCATCATAAGATACCGAAGTTCCGCCGCAATATCGGTATCGTATTCCAGAACTTCCGCCTGCTCAATGACCGTAACGTATACGAGAACGTGGCATTTGCGCAGCGCATAATCCAGAAATCGAATAAGGAGATCAGGAGGAACGTACCCGCCGTTTTGGCACGCGTGGGACTGGCCGGCAAGTATAAGGCCAAGACCAAGCATCTCTCCGGCGGTGAGCAGCAGCGTGTGGCCATCGCGAGAGCGCTCGTTAACAAGCCTTCGATCCTTCTTTGCGACGAGCCTACCGGTAATCTGGATCCCAAGATCACATGGGAGATCATGAAACTGCTCGAGAACATCAACGAGCAGGGAACCACGGTGCTCGTAGTTACACATAACGCAGATATAGTCAATTCCATGCAGAAGAGAGTCGTAACACTCGAGAAGGGTGTAATAGTGAGCGACGAGGAGAAAGGGGGATATATAGATGAAGATTAATTCCTTTTTCTATACTCTTCACCAGGGCTTTAAGAACATATTCCGTAACAAACTGTTTACACTGGCATCACTTGCAACCATAGGTGCGTGCCTTTTCCTGTTCGGCATCATGTATTCCATCCTGGCGAACTTCGAGAACATCATCAAGAATGCGGAGAACGGCGTGAGCGTAACGGTCTTCTTCGATGAAGGACTGGACGATGCGTCCATACAGAGTATCGGAGATCTGATACGCAATCAGACCGATATCGTGAGCAATGTGGAATTCGTCAGCGCCGAGGATGCATGGGAGAGCTTCAAGGAAGAGTACCTCGGAGAGTACGCAGATGGTTTTACCGAGAATCCTCTTGCAGACTCCGCACACTACGAGATCTATCTTAAAGATGTCTCCAGGCAGCAGGAACTCGTGGATATGCTCACCGGACTTAACGGTATCCGGAGAGTCAACCAGTCCGAGATGACGGCGACCACATTAACCGGTATCAACAAGCTGGTTGCATATATCTCTGTCGGCATCATCGTGATACTGCTTGCGGTATCCATATTCCTGATAAGTAACACCATCACGATCGGTATCTCCGTCAGAAAAGAAGAGATCGAGATCATGAAATATATAGGAGCGACGGATTTCTTCGTAAGATCTCCTTTCGTCGTTGAGGGTATGCTCATAGGCGTGATCGGAACGATCATTCCGCTTGCGCTCATCTATTTCCTGTACGATGTCGTTATCGGTTTCATCCGGGAGAGATTTTCGGTACTGTCACAGCTGCTGACATTCCTTTCCATACAGGAGATCTTCCATGTGCTGGTTCCCGTAAGCCTTGCGATAGGTTTGGGTATCGGTTTCCTGGGAAGTATCATAACCGTGCGTAAGCATCTCAGGGTATGATATATGAATATCGGTTTTTCTGATGATCTTTTTTCCCGAAAAAAAAATAAGATAAGTCGGGTTATCGGACTTGCACTAATCACGGTCATGCTCTGCGGCATGACCGGCGATCTGCATGCCGCTACATATACCAACGCGAGCATTCAGAACAAGCAGAATGAACTTGCGGGTGCTAAAGAGCAGGTTGCCGAACTTAAGGGCAGCCTCACCGATGTGCAGCGCATCAAGGATGAGCTCGAGAACAAGAAGAGCGACCTGGATGCATACATCACCCAGCTGGATGCGCAGCTTACCGACATGACGATGAAGATAGACGAATATAACCGTCTGATCACCGAGAAGGAAGCGGATATCGAGCAGTCAAGGCTCGATTTGGAGGAAGCCGAGCGCGTTCAGGAAGACCAGTATGAATCCATGAAAAAGCGTATCAGATTCATGTATGAATCAGGGGATACCATGTATCTGGACATGCTTTTCGGAGCGGGCAATTTCTCAGATATGATCAGCAAGGCCGACTATATCGAGATGCTTTCGGCATATGACAGGCGCAAGCTGGACGAATATATCGAGACTACCGAATATGTGAGCGCCTGCAAGGATGAGCTCGAGGCTGAGAAGGAAGTCCTTGATGCCGCCAAGGAAGCCGTCGAAGCGGAGCAGGCGAACGTAAATGAACTGATGATCGAAAAAGAGGAGCAGGTAAACTCCGTAAATGCCGAGATCAAGGACAAAGAGGCCGAGATCAAGGAATACGAAGCTTATATCAACGACATGAACTCCGAGATCAAGGCGCTGGAGAAAGCTATCGCCGATGAGATCGCGGCGCTTGAGGAAGCCAACCGCCGCCAGTATAACGGCGGAATGTTTCAATGGCCCTGCCCGGCATATACCCGTATCTCGGATGATTACGGCAATCGTATCCATCCTACCCTCGGAGTCGAGAAATTCCATAACGGCATAGATCTGGCGGCTCCGTACGGATCTTCGATCCTCGCCGCATACGACGGAGACGTGGTCGCCGCCGACTACTCCTCATCGATGGGCAACTATATCATGATCAATCACGGCAGCGGCATCTATACGATATACATGCATGCTTCCGCGCTTTATGTGTCCAAAGGCCAGGAGGTTTCCAAAGGCCAGACTATAGCAGCAGTAGGATCAACGGGGCGGTCCACCGGTAACCACCTCCATTTCTCAGTAAGACAGAACGGAAATTACGTAAGTCCATGGAACTATCTGAAGTAAACCGGAACCAAAACCAGGTTCAATATCAAAATCCATATCCCGAACAGATGCCCGCACCGGCACCGGTGAAAAAGAAACCTTCATTCGCTGCCGGGCTTATTCTCGGTCTGTGTCTGGGGCTTGCCGCAGCTACCGCTGTCGGGATAGCAGGCTATGTCAAGCTGCATAAAATTGTCGATCCGTCCAAAGTCATGGATGAGTATACCATCAACAAGGTTAATCTTATTTCCGATGTCATAGATACATATTCTTATGACTATATGGAGGACGAATATACTATCGAGGAAAAGAGAGAGGGCCTCTACCGTGGCATCGTGGATTCCATAGGCGATAAGTATTCCGCATATATGACAGCGGATGAACTGGCCGAAGAACTTGAAGACAATACGGGCGTATATTACGGAATAGGCGCGTATGTCTCATTAACCGAAGAAGGATACCCTTATCTTAGCGGTATCATGGAGGATACACCTGCCGAAAGAGCACAGCTGCGTTCAGGTGATGTCATCGTCAAGGTAGATGGTGAGTCGGTCGCCGGATGGGATCTCGATGAAGCGGTCGCTCATATCAGGGGTCCCGAAGGTACGGTCGTTCATCTGACCATATATCGTGAAGGAGAGAGAGATTATCTCGAGATCGATGTAGTAAGAGGTGAGGTTAAGAGCCAGACCGTTGCACATGAGATGCTCGAGGATGATATAGGTTATATCTATATCGTGCACTTTGATTATGTTACGATCGAACAGTTCGCCGAAGCATATCAGGATATCCGCGCGCAGGGCGCCAAGGGCCTGATCATCGATCTGAGGGGAAACCCCGGCGGTTTAGTTACCAGCGTGGTCGGTGTAGCCCGCCAGATTCTTCCCGAAGGACTCGTATTCTATGAAGAGGAAAGCGACGGAAACCGGATCGAATACAGATGTGACGGCACCAATGAGATAGATATGCCCCTTGTAGTCCTGATCGATAAATACTCAGCCAGTGCGGCCGAGATACTCAGCGGATCAATCAGGGATCACGGCGTGGGAACTCTCGTAGGCAAAAACACATTCGGTAAAGGCATTGTTCAGGATATCAAGCAGTTTTCCGACGGATCGGCCGTAAAACTGACCGTCAGCGCATATTATCTTCCTAACGGCGATAACATTCAGGGATCTGGCATCGCACCCGATGTTGAAGTGGATCTGGACGCAAACGCTTACTATGACGAGGGCGTAGATACTCAGCTCGATAAGGCCGTGGAAGTGCTCAAGTCGCAGATGAAATAAAGAACAGAGCAGGATTTTTCCGCGATGGATATAGAACAGTTCAGATATAAATATGAAACACATCTGCATACCTGCGAAGGCAGCGCGTGCGGCCGTGACCACGGCGAGGACATGGCCCATGCCTGCAAGGAAGCCGGATATGACGGAATCTTTGTCACGGATCATGCCTGGGGCGGAAACACCGCTGTAGACAGGTCGCTTCCCTGGCGTGAATGGGTAAGACAGTTTGCGTTCGGCTATGAAAGAGCGCATGAGTGGGGCGAAAAGAACGGCCTTAAGGTCTGGTTCGGATATGAGTCGGGGTATGAGGCTACGGAATTTCTGATCTACGGGATCACTCCGGAATGGATGGCGGATCACGGTGAACTCCACGATGCGACCATACCTGAGCAGCTTGAGATAATTCATTCCGGAGGCGGGATAGTTGTTCAGGCACATCCCTACAGAGAAGAATTCTATATACCGGAGATCAGACTTTTTCCGGAATACGCAGATGCGATAGAGGGCATCAACGCGACGCATACGAGCCACCTGAGCAAGGCTCACAAGAGCGATGTATGGAACGCTCAGGCGATAGAACTGGCTAAGGCACATAATAAGCCTATGACCGCAGGATCCGATGTTCATACGGTCACCATTTTCGGCGGAGGGATACTCACGGCGAAGCCGATAAACAGCCCCCGGGATTTCATCGATCTCATTATGGGTGATGACATGTATCTGATGACGGACGGAGATACGCTGTTTGACAGATACGGGAGTATTTGCGTATAATTGCGCATGGAAATACATCCACATTTATTCACTAACAGAAGGTAGGTATAAACATGTCAGAGAACACGACCAAAGCCGGCAGCAGGCGCGAGAACAAATGGATATGCGCAGCGATCCCGGCATTACTTCTTCATTGCAGTATCGGTACGGTATACTGCTGGGGTACTTTTTCAAAAGAGATCGGGGAGTACATCTACGGAGCCGAGAACTTCCAGGCGCATTCAAGTGCCGTACAGTGGGCATTCTCACTTGCGATATTCTTCCTCGGCATGTCAGCGGCTTTCCTGGGAGACGTAGTTGAGAAAGACATTCACAGATCGTCGCTCATCGCCACTGTCTGCTTTACGCTCGGAATGGTGGGAACAGGTTTTGCTATCCTTTTAAAATCACTCCCGCTGGTATTTTTGTTCTACGGATGTATCATGGGTATCGGGCTCGGTACCGGATACTTAAGCCCCGTAAAGACACTGATGCTGTGGTTCAAGGATCGTAAGGGACTGGCAACAGGCCTCGCAGTTGCAGGTTTCGGTCTTGCAAAAGCAATCGCAACACCTGTTATGCAATTCTTCCTTACGAAGTTCAATAACAATCCCGCATACATGTTCTTCATCATGGGTGCGATCTACTGCGTGATGATGTTCATAGGCCATCTGCTTCTCAAGAAGCCTTCCGACTGGGTTGAGGCACACGGAGAAAACGGCGGCATTAAAGAGTTCTTTGCCACACTCGGCAGGAACTTCAAGACTTCGTTCTCGAACAAGACCTTCATCGGTATCTGGATCATGTTCTACATCAACATTACCTGCGGTCTTGCTCTCATATCTCAGGAAAAGGCGATCTTCAACTCGATCGGCTTAAGCCTTACCGTAGCCGCAACACTCGGTTCCGTAACCGCTATCGCCAATGCGGCCGGCAGACTCGGTTTCTCGGCATGGGCTGATATGTTCAAGGACAGAAATACGATCTACAAGATCATCTTCATACTGTCCATTCTGTTCACCGGAGCTGTAGTTGTAACTCACGGAATCGATAACAAGATCGTATTCCTCTGCGTAGCACTTCTCATCATGGTAAATGCCGGATACGGCGGCGGCTTCTCGAATGTTCCGACACTCCTGTCCGATCACTTCGGAATGAAGAGTATATCCGCAGTTCACGGAATGTGCCTTTCCGCATGGGCCATGGCAGGTCTTACCGGAAACCAGCTCGCCACATTCATCGTTAAGCATGTAGGCGAGTTCAAGGATACCACCCTTTCGGACGGTACCGTAGTTTCCGTTAACACCCAGGGTTATCAGACAGTCCTTTATGTGACTCTTGGTCTTTACATCGTGGCTTGCATCGTATGCTTCACGATGATCCCCAAGAAGAAGGACAATAAGGAAGAAACTGAATAACTTGCGTTTTTATTGAATAATGAGATCCCCTCGCACAAAAGCGGGGGGATTTTTGTAACAAGGAGGTATGCAAATGGCAGCAGAAACAAAAAGATTCAGGTACGGAGACCCGATAGAAACGGATGCGGTCATGGTGGAGATTCCCGTTTCGGCAGGCGATCCCGCCGGATTAAAAGTCGATCCGGGTGCAAAAACCATGTCGCGTAAGATGAGCGAAGAGACGATAGTATACGGTCTGGGGGAGACCGTAAGAGGGATCAACAAGAGAGGCTGGCTGTATAAGAGTTTCAATGCCGATGATCCCCACCATGAGGAAGGCAAGAACTCCCTTTATGCGTCCCAGAACTTTATCCTTCTCGATGACGGAACATCCTGCTGCGGATACTATTTTGACCATCCCGGAGCAGTATATTTTGACATAGGATATACGGATATCGATATGATGACGGTATCCTTCGATGACATGGACCTGTATGTCTATGAGATAGAGGGAGATACTCCGATAGAGATCGTGCGCGAGTTCCGCAGGATCATCGGCCCAAGCTACATCCCTCCCAAGTGGGCTTTTGGCTACGGCCAGAGCAGATGGGGCTATAAGACTGCCGGAGATATCCGGGAAGTGGCCGATAAGTACGATGAACTGGACATCCCGATAGACATGGTCTATATGGATATCGACTATATGACGGATTTCAAGGTGTTTACGGTCGACCCGGAGAAATTCCCGAATACAAAAGATTTTGTATCCGAGATGAAGGAACGAGGCATACATGTGGTTCCCAATACGGACCCCGGGGTAAAGATAGAACCCGGTTATGATGTATACGAGGAAGGCCTGAAGGGCGGATATTTCTGCAAAAAAGAAGACGGAACGGAGCTTGTGGCGGCAGTCTGGCCCGGAAAGATCCATTTCCCGGACTTCCTTAATTCCGATGCGCGCAGGTGGTTCGGAGATAAGTATAAGAGAATGACCGATTTAGGGATAGACGGATTCTGGAACGACATGAACGAACCCGCGATCTTCTATACCGACGAGACCTTAAGCGGCGTATATGAGGGGCTCGACAAACTCAGGAACGAGGAAATGGACATCTGGGGATTCTTTAAGTTCAAGGAATTGATGGATTCCATCGACAACAACCCGGAGGATTACAGACGCTTTTATCATGACATGGACGGTAAGAAGATCCGCCATGACAAGGTGCACAATCTCTATTCCTTCAATATGACGAGAGCCGCAGGAGAAGCGTTTAAGCGCAATAACCCCGGACAGGAAATCCTGTTATTCTCCAGAGCCTCGTTTATCGGCGCGCACAGATACGGCGGCGTGTGGACCGGCGACAACATGTCCTGGTGGAGCCATCTGCTGCTTAACATCAAACAGATGCCTTCTCTTAACATGACCGGATTTTTATACAGCGGTGCCGATACGGGAGGATTCGGAGCCGACACTACGGAAGACCTGATGATGCGCTGGATCGAGTTCAGTATATTCACGCCTCTGTTCAGGAATCATTCTGCGCTCGGTACCAGAGAACAGGAACTCTACCGCTTCAAGAGAACGGATGATTTCAGGCATCTGATAGAACTCAGATATGCCCTGATCCCTTATATATATGATGCTTTCGTAAAAGCTGCGAAAGAGAACGACATGTATATAAGGCCGATGGCATTTGATTACAGATCGGATCCAAACTGCAGGGATATCGAAGACCAGCTCCTGGTGGGCGACAGTATCATGATAGCTCCGGTATATGAGCAGAACGCCAAAGGCCGTTTCGTATATCTGCCTGAAAAGATGAAGTTTGTGCGCTTCAGAAGCGTGGATGACTACGATGTCGAGATATTGAATAAGGGAAATCATCACATCGATCTGGCGCTTAATGAGGTAGCGGTATTCATACTCCCGGGTCACAGCCTTCCGATGGCAAAACCTGCAAAGAGGGTTGGTGAAATTGATTTCGAGAACCTGAAGTACATCGAAGGCTGAAAAATAGAGCAACCACAATATATTGATTTGCGCGAATTTACTGCTTTCTGAAAAAAAGTTGTAAACATTTGTTATTAAATGTTTACATAAAACACAACATGATGTATACTTGTTATGTCTACTTGTAATATCTTGTGTTATACACTCAGGAGGTATGTAATGAAAAAAGTGTTTTCCCGCGCATTAGGCGTATTGTTGACCACAGTACTGATCACAATATGTGCTATGATCGTTCCGGTTGAGTCAGAGGCTGCAACAGGAACATTTATCGGAACCGTTTCCGAAAAGACCACAATCGATGTACTCTATCTGATAACCAAGGGCGGAACGATGGAGATCAAGATCGACGCCAATACCAACCTGGAGAATTGTAAGTTCCTTCTTCCGGGTTATAAGCTTGAATGTACCTGCTACACTACCGATAGTGATGAATACTGGCATGCAGCCAACATCAAGGGTAATTCTACTCCGGGATCTGCAGCTGTTGATACTTCACAGCTCTACTCCGTAACAGGAACCATTGCCAAGGGAACCAACGAAGGAAACCTGGTATTGAAGCTCAGCGACGGAACACTTCAGATCAAGATCGATCCTACCACGGATTGCAGCGGCGTTCGTATGTTTATCCTCGGAAGACAGCTTCAGGTAATTGCTGCAAAAGGAACTGACGGATCTCTGCATGCACAGAGCATCTCTGATACATCATCATCTGCTTATACCGTGATCACAAGCGTAAACGGATTCCAGGGTTCAGGCCAGTCTGCAAGTACCCCTACATCTGTAGCGGTAGGTAAGGTTGACAGTGCAACAACAGCTTCCACGCTTGTTCTCAACACCACAGGCGGACAGATGCAGGTTAAGATCGATTCCAACGTAGATCTGTCTCAGGGGCATGTACTTATGCCCGAAACAGTAGTAAGCGTTGAATACTACAAGGGAACCGATAATTATCTTCACACCGGTTTAATAGTAAACAGTTCTGCTAAGCAGGCCGCACCTACTACTCTTGATGGAAACTCTGTAACCGTATCGGGAACTGTAGGAGAAGGTTCTTCGGAAAGCACGATCTATCTTCAGACAAGCGGTGGCACGATGCAGATCAGACTTGATACAGCTACCGATTATACCAACTGTCCTCTTCTGCTTAAGGGCAAGAGCGTAACGATGGCAATCCAGAGAGGCGCCGACGAGTACTATCACGCAATATCAGTCGCTGCCAAGTAATCCGCTTATCATCTGACGGATGTAAGGATTTAAGGTTTCGCGGTTCTTGTATTCGGGAGCGAAATGAACTTCATCCATGAACATGGAACTGTCGCAGAAGATAAAGCTGTCACAGTAATCCGGGTAAAGTTCATCAAGACCGGTTTTGGCGAAAATCTTACGGATCTCATCACATTCACTTCGTCTGGACGGAATGTCGCACAGAGGAGTGGAGACAAGATGAACATTTACACCGTTTTCTGAACAAAGAGCATAAATCTGTTTGAGATAATCTATGGAGACATCCGATATAACGGATGTCTCCTTTGTTTCTGTGAACTTTTCATTGATCTTAGTCACAGCATTAAGATACAGCGCACGGTTTAAGCCGGACTCGTTTATATAGTCAAGAACTGCGGGTTTTAAAAAGAAAGAACCATAGGTTTTCTTAAGCTTTCCCATAACAAGGGGATCCAGATCCTCGCCGTATCCGTGTATGATGAAAGGCATTGCGATGTACTGGTACGACAGCTGCGGATCTATATCGGATGCAAGCGTGCCGGAGTAAAAGGCTATATATACATCGGTAGCATCGGGGTGGTTTTTCAGATATTCTTTTATGAGGATATACTGGCCGGCAAAGGTGATCGCTCTGTTTACGGGACAGATCCTGAAATCGGGATTGTCATAGAGTACGCCGTCAAATAACTGATTGGCGACGGAATCGCCTAGGATCAGTTTGGTGCTCCCATCCTGCTCGGACATGAAGGAAATGACGGGCGCGACTTCATCATATCCGTATCTGCTTCCGTTTAAGTTTGCTACTTTGTTGATATAACTGCGAAGCGGCCCCTTATATGAAGCATAGTCAAAAGCGCAAAGAAGCACGGCGAGTATAAGCACAAAGGCTATCCGCCGGAATATGATCTTTTTATTATTCATGTTGTCTGTTCTAGAAGCTTCCATATATAAATCCTGAAATATCCATGCTCATGACAGAAAGTGAAGCAATTATGATCCAAAAGATCACGATATAGCAGGCGATCCACCGAACGGCAACAGGCAGACTGCTATACTTTTCATATATCTTTACGCCTTTATTTTGCATAACATCTGTGATTATAAGAACCACAAAAGCAGCCATCAGATACATGAGATGTATGGAGTTGACTCCGGACGCCGAGAATTCCTGCAATATAGATGCCGGTGATATGCTCATCCCTGCGCCGAACCTTCCAAGCATTCCGACGGCCGCGCTTAATGATCCGGCCCTGAAGAAGAACCATGCAAAATCCACGGCAATGAAAGTCAGGATGATCCGGACGACCTTATTTTTTATATGATGCTTTGAGAGATTTTCACAGATCTGATAAATGCCGTGAAGCAGTCCCCATACCAGGAAGCCCAGTCCTGCTCCGTGCCAGAGCCCGCTTACCGCAAAAGTGATCAGGATGTTCAGCTGCTTACGGGCGTTTCCTTTTCTGCTTCCGCCGAGCGGTATGTAGACATAATCCCTCAGCCATTCCGACAGGGATATATGCCATCTTCGCCAGAAATCGCGTACGCCCTCACTGAGGTAGGGCTGCCTGAAGTTTCTCTTGATGTTGATCCCGAGAAGTCCTGCGCATCCGAATGCGATATTGCTGTATCCGTCAAAGTCCGCATACAACTGGAACGCATAAATAACGGTCGCAATTATTATGGCAGGCCAGGAATGTGAGTCGTAATGATCGAATACCTCTCCGACCAGAAGGCCGGCGATGTTTGATATGGAGATCTTTTCCAGGAGTCCCCAGAGGATCAGCAGGAACGAATATGTGAAGTCGCTCTCATGCGGATCATCAAGCTGAGCCGAGATGTCCTGCAGCTTCTCGATGGGACCCGATACGATCACGGGGAAAAAAGAAAGGCAGATAAACAGATCGGTAAAACGTCTGATAGGTTTGCACTTTTCTGTCATAACATCTGCTATGTAACCTATGGCCATAAGTGTATAGAACGAAAAGCCCAGAGGATAGAAGGCTCCGGTCATATGATAAGCAAACATGAGAACGATCGGAACGATCCCCAGCAGACATACGGGGACGGGGCCGGGCCGTCTGTTTTCAAAGAAGATTCCGGCCGCGTAAGTCGCCACGGCTACGCCCAGTAAAAATATACCTCCTACCAGTCCTGATGAGAGATAAAAGATGATGTTGGCGATCAGAAGCACATACTTTCGCACCCGCAGAGGGACGATCCGGATCAGCGCGAGCAATATTATATAGAAGATTAAAAATGCTAAGGAAGTGAATTGCATGGTGCTTAATAGTATACAACAGTTGACAAATACTGTGAATAATACAATAATATTAAAGTTACGGATATTAAAATTAGGCGAGGTATCTGAGTGAATCCGAAAACATTACGATATATACTGAAGCGTCTGGTGCTCGGCGTATTTACCGTCTGGGTTGTCATCACGCTGACTTTCTTTATAATGCACGCCGTTCCCGGCGGTCCGTTCCTTTCGGAAAAAGCGGTATCTCCGGCGGCTCAGGCTGCAATGGAGGCTAAATACGGACTGGACAAACCTCTCATGGTTCAGTACACGACGTACCTGACGGACGTTATCCAGTTCAGATTCGGCCCTTCGCTCAAGCAGAGAGGTCGTATGGTCATCGATATCATGAGCGACGGACTTAAAGTCTCCGTAAAACTCGGTATCGTTGCCGCACTTCTGGCTCTGGCCTTCGGCGTGGTTCTGGGCGCGCTTGCAGCGCTTCGCAGAAATACCATCGTCGACCGTATCATCATGATCATCACCACGGCGTTCGTATCGATGCCGTCATTCATCATGGGCTCGCTGTTGCTCGTCGGGTTTGCGATCAAGATCCATATGTTCCCGGCTAACGGCGCATCCAAGGGAGGTCTCGTTCTTCCTATAATTACGCTCATGTTATATCCCATGTCGTACATCACGAGGCTTACGCGTTCATCAATGCTTGATGTCCTTGGCCAGGACTATATCCGTACAGCCAAGGCAAAAGGCGTATCGAGCGGCCGTATCATATTCGGTCACGCCCTTAAGAATGCGCTCATCCCCGTCATCACATATTTCGGACCGATGCTCGCATATATCGTTACGGGTTCGCTCGTAGTTGAGCAGATCTTTGCCGTTCCGGGAATCGGACGCGCTTTTGTGCAGAGTATCATCAACAGAGACTACACATTGATAATGGGTACGACCATTGTGCTCGCTTCGCTGATCGTCATCATGAACCTGGTCAGCGACATAATGTACAAGATCGTGGATCCACGTATCAATCTGGAATAAATAAAGGAACCTTTACATGAACGAGAACTTGAAAAGATTAAGCATGCAGGTCGATCTTAACAGCTTCATTCCTGCAACCGATGCTGAAAAAGAATATATGGTCACGATGAGACCTTCCACGACCTTCTTCCATGACGGCGTGGAAAGACTTAAGAAGAACCGTGTAGCCATGGTGAGCTTCTTTATAATAGTCTTCATCACGCTCATGGCGATCTTCATCCCCATGTTCTGGCCGTATAAATATGAAGAGATGCTCGGAATGCAGCCCGGAAAGCCCATGGATGCTTCTTTTAATAACCTTAAGCCTTTTGAGTATTCTTCCACCGAGCAGGTTCGTATAGAAGAGGGCGAGTCGGTATTCCCTCATCTCTTCGGAACGGATTCTCAGGGACGCGATTACTTCATCCGCGTTGTATACGGAACGAGGATTTCTCTGGCAGTAGGTTTCTTTGCGAGTATCATCGTGCTCGTGATAGGTATCGTAGTCGGTTCCATATCAGGATATGCCGGCGGTGCCGTTGATATTATAATAATGCGAATAGTGGATATCATATATTCGCTTCCCGATATGCTGATGGTCATCCTGCTCGCAGCAGTTCTAAGGCAGCGTCTTGGTCCCGCCATAGAAGGAACCCCGCTTGCTTCGATCGGATCCAACATCATATCACTGTTCATAATATTTGCGCTTCTGTACTGGGTGGGCATGTCCCGTCTGGTCAGAGGACAGATCCTCTCCTTAAGAGAGCAGGAATATGTACTCGCGGCACGCACCGCAGGTGCAAAAAGCAGCTGGGTCATCAGAAAGCATCTGATCCCCAACTGTATATCCGTCATCGTTATATCTACGGCGCTGCAGATCCCCAGTGCGATATTTACCGAGAGTTACCTTTCTTTCCTCGGTCTGGGTGTCAACGCACCGATGCCTTCGCTCGGTTCGCTTGCATCCGATGCGCTTAACGGACTTTCATCCTATCCGTACAGACTGGTTATTCCCGCAATAGTGATCTCACTTATCGTGCTTTCACTCAACCTGTTCGGCGATGGGCTCAGGGACGCCTTCGATCCCAAACTGAACAATTAAGGAGGACACCGGAATGGCATTACTTGAAGTAAGAGATCTTCATACATCATTTTTTACCGATGCCGGTGAAGTGCGTGCTGTAAACGGCGTGTCCTTTAACCTCGATCACGGTAAGGTGCTTGGCATAGTAGGTGAGTCGGGCTCGGGCAAATCCGTGACCGCATATTCGATCATGCAGATCCTTGCCTCAACGGGCAAGATAGTATCGGGATCCATTAAGTTCGACGGGATCGAACTCGTGGGAGCCGGTGAAAAGGTCATGAAGGACATCCGCGGAAACAGGATATCCATTATCTTCCAGGATCCCATGACGTCCTTAAATCCTACGTACAGCATCGGAAAGCAGCTGATGGAAGCAATCCTTCTGCATACCGGACGTAATAAGCAGGAAGCTTATGACCGCGCGGTTGAGATGCTCAAGCTCGTTAATGTAAACGAGCCCGAGAAGCGTATGAAACAGTATCCGTATGAGTTTTCGGGCGGTATGAGACAGCGTGTTATGATCGCGATGGCTCTTGCCTGCGAACCGGATATTCTGATAGCAGATGAGCCCACTACGGCTCTCGATGTTACGATCCAGGCCGGAATTCTGGAACTGATGAAAGATATCCAGAAGAAGATCGGTATGGCGATCATCATGATCACTCACGACCTGGGCGTTGTAGCCCAGCTGTGCGACGAAGTCATAGTAATGTATGCCGGCGGCATATGTGAGCAGGGTACGGAGAATGAGATCTTCTACAATCCCTGTCATGAATATACCAAGGGTCTCATGAGGTCCATCCCTACTACAGACAACAACGGAGAGAAGCTCCAGCCGATCACCGGTACGCCGATCGACCTGCTGAATCTCCCTAAGGGATGTCCTTTTGCGCCCCGCTGTGATAATGCAATGAAGATATGTCTGACAGAGACCTGCGAGAGGATTCAGATCAATGATGACCACCAGGCAGCTTGTTGGATGAACGTTAAGAATATGCTCGAAAAGGAAGGCGGTGCAGATGAGTAATACTACAGAACCGCTCATTCAGGTTAACCATCTTAAGCAATACTTTGACATAAACATGGGATTCTTCCAGTCCAAGGCTCTTAAGGCAGTGGACGATATCTCTTTTTCAATAAGAGAAGGAGAGACCCTGGGACTCGTGGGCGAGTCGGGATGCGGAAAGACCACAGCAGGCCGTTCCATCCTGCATCTGTATAAGCCTACAGCCGGCGAAGTCATATATCGCGGTAAGAAGATCGAGACCAAGCAGGACATCCATGAATTCAGAAAGCATGCGACGATGGTATTCCAGGATCCCTATTCATCGCTGGATCCCAGAATGACCGTGGCAGATATAATCGGAGAGCCTCTGGACATACATAATATGTATTCATCCAAGAACGAACGCAGGGATAAGATCCTGTCCCTGATGGATCACGTAGGTCTTAACTCAGAGCATGCTGCAAGATATGCACATGAGTTTTCCGGCGGACAGAGACAGCGTGTTGGTATTGCGAGAGCGCTCGCCGTAGATCCCGACTTCATAGTCTGCGATGAACCCGTGTCTGCTCTGGATGTGTCCATTCAGGCTCAGGTCATCAACATGTTTGACGAGCTGCAGGAGCAGATGAACCTGACCTATCTGTTTATCGCCCACGACCTGCTGGTAGTACGTCACATATCCGACAGGATCGCGGTTATGTATCTGGGACATATGGTGGAGCTTGCCGACGCCGATCAGATATACGACAGACCGCTTCATCCCTATACCAAAGCTCTTATCTCCGCGGTTCCGATACCGGATCCGAAGATAGCCAAGGCCAATAAACGTATAGAACTTACCGGAGAGATACCCAGCCCGTTAAATGCTCCGACCGGGTGTCCGTTCCACACCAGATGCCCTTATGCGACGGACAGATGCAAAGAGGAGGTGCCTTCATTCGAAGAGGTTGAGACCGGAAGATTCGTTGCATGTCACAGGGTCAAAGAGGTCAACTGAGAAGCTGACCGATGAGTTAAATGATTTCACTGCGCCGCATAAATTGATAAGGCGCTTTGAAATAGATCTAGTTTCATAAAATTTTTAAAGGAGGATTATTATGAAAAAACTAGTTGCACTTTTACTTACCGGTGCTATGTGTCTTTCACTGGTAGCCTGCGGCGATTCAGCTCAGACTTCCAATACAAGCACATCTACAGACACCGCAGCAACAACTGACAGCACTTCAACTGATGCCGCAGATACTACTGCTGCTTCTACAGATGACAGCGCTGCTGCAGACACTGCCGCTGCCGGAGCTTCTTCCATCAGCGTGTGCCTTGCTTCAGAGCCCGCAACCATTGATCCTGCGCTTAACAGTGCGGTAGATGGTGCATCACTTCTTGTTCATTTGTTCTCAGGACTTGCAAAGTGGGAGGACAATGACGGAGTATTAAGCCTTGTAGCCGATGCTGCAACAGAGCTTCCCGAGGGCGTTGAGAACGAGGACGGAACAGTAACTTATACTTACACTCTGCGTGACGGCCTTAAGTGGTCCGACGGACAGGATGTGACTGCAAACGACTTCGTATTCGCATGGAACCGTGCAGCTTCCGATGATCTCGCAGCTGACTATGGTTATATGTTCGAAGTAGTTGACGGTTATGATGAGGTTGCAGAGGGATCTGCTGACTCCATGAACATCAAGGCTGTTGATGACAAGACCATCGAGGTTACACTTAAGAATGCAGTTCCTTACTGGAACGAGCTTCTTGCATTCCCTACATACTTCCCCGTACGTGAGGATGTTGTAGCTAACGAGAGCTGGGCAACCGATCCTTCCACATATGTAAACAATGGTCCTTACAACCTGACCAAGTGGGATCACAACTCGGTTATCACTCTTACCAAGAATGCAAACTATGTTGATGCTGATACCATCACAATGGATGAGATCAATTTCTATCTCTCGGATGATGCAAATAACCAGCTTACCAACTTTGAGAACGGCTCATGGCAGCTGATCGATGACGTTCCCACCAACGAGATCGCAGCTCTTAAGGACAAGTATCCGGATGAGTTCGTAGTAGCAGGTCAGCTTGGTACATACTATGTATGCTGGAACGTTAATGAAGATATCCTTCCTGCAGGCAGCGGCCTTTCAGGCGCTGACGCTGAGAAGGCAAGAGCTGAGATCAGAAACGCCGTATCACTTCTCTTCGACCGTAACTACATCGTAGAGGAGATCGGCCAGGCAGGTCAGGTTCCCGCAGCTTCATTCGTAGCTATGGGTCTTACCGATGCAGACGGATCACAGTTCTACAACAATGCTAACGATGGTAAAGGCGGATACTACGCAGTAGATACCGCATCTCTTCAGTCCAACTTTGATGAGGCTGTAGAGGTTCTTAAGAAGTATTACACATATGATGAGTCTACCGGTCAGTTCTCTGACTTCCCTACCATGACTTATCTCTACAACACTTCCGAAGGACACAAAGCTATCGGTGAGTATCTCCAGAGCGCACTTGCTCAGGTAGGTATCACAATGAACCTTGAGAACCAGGAGTGGAACACATTCCTTGAGACACGTAAGAACGGTGACTATTCTATCGCACGTAACGGATGGCTTGCTGACTACAACGATCCCATCTGCTTCCTTGATATGTGGGTAACCGCTTCAGGTAACAACGATGTTCAGTTCGGTAAGGGTGACAACGCTTCCGTTAAGGCTTACAGCATTGACCTTACTGACCTTGGTTATGATACCAACGTAACAGACGGAACATGGGCTGAGACTTATGACGTAGTAATCTCTGATGTTAAGTCCTGCACTGACACCAAGACTCGTTATGAGCTCATGCATAAGGCAGAGGATCTGCTGATGAGTACAGGTTGCATTTGCCCTCTGTATTTCTACACAGATATCTATATGATCGATTCCAGCGTACAGGGATTCTTCTCCAACCCTCTTGGATATAAGTATTTCATGTACTGCCATTATTGATGAATTGATCTTAATGTAGAATACGATCGCATAAGGCCACCGCACTCATCAGGGCGGTGGCCTTATTTGCATTTTTTTACGGGAAGACGAAAAATGAAGACCGAAACTGAAAAAAACGGAAAAGATAAAAATTCGGTAGAAAAAAAGATCATATCGCAGATTACGGTTGTCGGCATAGCGGGGAATGTCCTGCTTACCGCATTTAAGCTTTTTGCGGGTATATTCGGCAAGTCCGGAGCCATGATATCCGATGCGGTTCATTCGCTCTCGGATGTGTTTGCGACGTTTATCGCATATCTGGGAACGGCTATGTCGAAGAGGCCGGCCGATAACGAGCATCCGTATGGGCATGAGAGGGTCGAGTGCGTTGCATCTCTGATCCTGGGCATGGTCTTACTGATAACCGGTATCGGAATAGGTAAGGTGGGTCTGGAAAAGATCATCTCCGGTAACTTTTCCGCCCTGGAAGTACCCGGGCGGATCGCCCTGGTCGCCGCCATAGTATCCATCGTGACCAAGGAGGCCATGTACTGGTACACCCGGAGATACGCGCTGATACTTAATTCGGATGCCTTCATGGCAGACGCCTGGCATCACCGCACGGATGCGCTCTCATCAGTCGCATCTCTGATCGGTATAGCCGGTGCGAGACTCGGATATCCCGTAATGGATGCGCTTGCCGAAGTTATCATCTGCCTGTTCATCTTAAAGGTAGCCTACGAGATCCTGAAAGACGCCCTGAAGAAGATGATCGATACGTCTCCCGGTCCCGCTTTTGAAAAAGAGATAAGAGACCTGGTCCTGAAGCAGGAAGGTGTCGAGGGCGTCGACTCCGTGCAGAGCCGTATGTTCGGAAACCGTATATATATCGACCTTGAGATTAAGGTCAACAGATACAAGACCGTGGGCGAAGGTCATGAAATAGCCGAGAGAGTCCACGATCTTCTCGAAGCGAATTACGAAGAAGTAAAACACGTGATGGTTCACGTTAATCCTACAGAGAAATAGAATGCCTGAAACTGAAAACAAGAAAGAAAAACTGTCACTTGGAGTGATGGCAAAGAATGCGTGCTATGCGCTTAAACTGACGGCCGAGATCGGACCCGCCATAATCGTGCATTCATTCTTTCTGTGGCTCATAGGCCACGGGGAGTGGGTGTTCTTTGACGGCGTGTTCATGAAGGTTGTTGTAAATGCGCTGGATACGGGGCAGAACTTCGGCTATATAGCCAGGTTTGTCCTGATCTGCGGCGCTGTCTTCGGAGCGCTGGCCATATACTCCAACTATGTGGAAAACGTGGTGTACCCGCTCCAGACCAACAGGGTATTCGGCGGAATATATAAAAAGATGTACGCCAAGGCCCGAAACGTCGAGCTTCGCTGCTACGAGGATCCCGATTTCTACAACAGATACACCATGGCGATGGACGGAGCAGAGGAGAAACTGACCGCCATCGTGAGGGGCATATTCGGTGCGGTCATCGGTGCGGTCGGCGCAGGCATCATGTTCTGGCTGATGTATCAGATCGATCATTACGCAATACTGTTCATCATCTCACCCATGATCGGCAATTTCCTGTTTGGAAACCTGAATAACCAGCTGGTGTTCAAGCGCTACAAGGACCAGGCTCCCAACGAAAAGGTATTAAACTACGTCAGCAGGATGATGTATCTTCCCGACGGGGCCAAAGAGATCCGACTCTCCAACGTCTTTGAGCTGATGCGCAAGCAGTATCGGGAAGCTACGGATAAAAATGTCAAAATAGCCTTAAAGTACGCTTTGAAAGTAGCGACCATGAACTTCTGGAGGATCACGTTTACATTTACCGTGATCTTCGAGGGCGTGCTGCTCTATGCGATATACAGGAACAGAGTGAGCGGCACGATAACGCTTGCCGACCTGACGATCATGACCAGTATGATGGTGGCCATGGCATGGCTGCTCATCGGCGTCTTTGATAATCGCATGGCGATCATGAAGAATGCCATGTTCATCAATAACCTAAGAAGTTTTCTTGAGTATGAGGAAACCATACCCGAAGACTGGGACGGAGATATCCCGGATCCGGAGTTTAAGAGCCTGGAGTTTAGGAACGTCTGCTTTGCCTATGGTGAAAAGGAGACGATCCACGACCTTTCTTTTGTGATAAACAGGGGAGAGACCGCTGCGCTCGTCGGCCATAACGGCGCCGGCAAGACCACTATCATCAAGCTGATGCTCAGGCTCTATGATCCTACGTCGGGCGAGATCCTCTATAACGGAAGAAATATCAAAGAATATAATCTGAGGGCCTACAGGGATGTCTTTGCAACGACGTTCCAGGATTTCATGATGTTCGGAATGTCCGTAAAGGACAACGTCCTCATGGGCAGGCATTTCGGTGATGACGATAAGGTCGTTACTGACGCTCTTAAGATGGCCGGAGTATACGATAAGGTCATGACCCTGAAAAATGGCACAGACACGATGATGACCAAAGAGTTCGATGAGCACGGAGCTGTCCTGTCCGGCGGTGAGACGCAGAAGATAGCCGTTGCGCGTACTTTTGCAAAAGAAGCGAACATGAAGATATTCGATGAGCCGTCCAGCGCGCTCGACCCGATCGCCGAGTATGAGCTGTTCAAGAGCATCCTTAAGGAAGCCAGGGATCATACGATGCTCTTCATATCCCACAGATTGTCGTCGGTCAAGGATTGCGATAAGGTCTTCATGCTCGAAAAGGGCAGGCTTATCGAGGAGGGTACGCATGCGTCCCTTCTGGCAGCAGGCGGAAGCTATGCGAAGATGTATAAGACCCAGGCAATGAACTATCTTGCGCTGGAGAACGAAGAGGAGGTGATACTGTGAGCGGATCTATAGATAAAGACAAAGAAAAACCCAAACAGTCCGTAAAGCAGGTATTCGGAAATAACTTCTTCTTCCTGAAACTGATGCTTAAAGCGTCGCCCGGATATGTCATTTTCCAGGTGCTCGACGCCATGAGAAATCAGATCTCGATCTTCTTCGAGCATACTGTCGGGATCGGATACGTACTCGAAGCCGCAGAGTTCGGCTATCCCTTTGCCAAGGTGGCACGCTTCATCCTGATACTGGCCGGCGCCATCACGCTCGGCATGGTCTTCACGGTATTTGCCGGTGACTTCATGGCTGAAAAAGAGCGCCCGAAGGTCAGACAGAAGATCAAGATGATGCTCTATGAGAAAGCCAGATCGGTCGATCTTAAGTGCTACGACGATCCGGATTTCTATAACGAGCAGGTGCTCGCGATATCCGAGGTCGACAAACAGATAGAGCGTGTTCTGGAGTTTGTGAAAAACGTGTGCTCTGGGCTTTCGGCATTCATATTCACGGGGATCTTTTTCCTGTTCAAGGATCCGGTATCGGTCGTGTTCGTAATGATATCGTTCGTGCTGTCGGTGGTCTTTGAGCAGATATACAACAAACTGAACTACAAGGTCAGGATAGAGAGCCTTCCCTTTTCCAGAAAAAGGGATTATACCAAGAGGATCTATTATCTGAATGATTATGCGAAAGAGATCAGGCTGAATCCCGACGTATCGGACGTCCTGATCAAGCAGTTCGAGGATGCGAATGACGAAGTCTATAAGATAGAGAAGAAGTATGCATTCAAGAAATGGATACTCGGTTTCATCCGCGGGTTTGTGTGCAATTCACTGTTCAGCGATGTGATCTTCATAATCTACCTCGTGTATCAGTCGGCGGTGCTTCACAATCTGTCGTTCAGCACCGTGGCCATCCTGTACGGATCTTTCGGCAGGCTTAAACGAAGCATGAGAGTGTTCTCGGAGTCATATCCTTATGCGTTCGAGACGAGTCTCTATATCAACAAGATCAGGAAGTTCCTGGGTTATGAGGCGCAGATCGTTTCGGAAGAAAACTTAGAGCCCACGAAAGAAGCGAAGGAGATCGAACTTAAGGATGTATCTTTTGGCTACGGCAAGGACGGCGATATGCAGATCAGATCGATCGACCTTCATATACAGCCCGGTGAAAAGATCGCGCTGGTCGGATATAACGGAGCCGGCAAGACCACTCTCGTCAAACTACTTATGCGCTTGTACGACGTGAATTCAGGCGAGATAATCGCCGACGGCAGGAACATCAAACAGTATGATGTAGAAAAGTACAGGGATACCATCGGTACAGTTTTCCAGGATTTCCAAATTTTTGCCGGTACCGTTGAAGAAAATGTTATATTAGATACAGTTGAAAATTCGGACGAAGAAAGAGTACGCAGGTCGCTTACGGACAGCGGGCTGATCGGCAGGATAGACAGGTTTAAGAACGGGCTTAAGACAGAGCTCACCACGGAATTTTCCAAAGAGGGCGTGAACCTGTCGGGCGGCGAGAGCCAGAAACTTGCGATAGCCAGGGTATTCTATAAGGATGCCGGCCTGATGATACTCGATGAACCTTCTAGCGCATTGGATCCTATCGCGGAGTATCAGCTGAACCACGCGATGCTCACCGCAACCGGAGATAAGACTGTGATATTCATCTCACACAGATTATCGACGACGCGCAAGGCGGACAGGATCATCATGCTGGAGGACGGACAGATAGTAGAGCAGGGAAGCCACGAAGAACTGCTTTCACTTGGCGGCAGATATGCGCAGATGTGGAAAGCGCAGGCAGGCGCATATATCGCCGTATAAAACGGAATACGAAAGGAAAGAGTCATGAATGTTTTAGAGATCAGTAACTACACCAAGATTTACGGAACTGACAAGAAGGCGTGCGACGATGTAAGTCTTACCGTGGAGAGCGGAGACATCTTCGGTTTCATCGGACACAACGGTGCGGGCAAGAGTACGACTATCCGCGCTGTCGTAGGCGTGCTTGATTTCGAAGAGGGGACCATTAAGATCGACGGACATGATGTCAAGACCGAACCCATAGAATGCAAAAAGATCACTGCATACATTCCCGATAATCCGGATCTTTACGAGAACCTCACAGGTCTTCAGTATCTGAATTTCGTTGCGGATGCTTTTGACGTGAGCGAGGCTGACCGTGAAGCGAGAATAAATGACTATGCTAAGCGTTTTGAGATAACCGATGCGCTGGTGGATCCCATATCTTCATATTCACATGGCATGAAGCAGAAGGTTGCGATCATTTCCGCGCTTATCCATAACCCCAAGTTGCTCGTTCTCGATGAGCCTTTTGTGGGACTCGATCCCCAGGCTGCTTTTATCCTGAAAGAGATCATGCATGAGATGTGTGAGGAGGGCTGTGCCGTATTCTTCTCAACTCACGTGCTCGACGTTGCCGAGAAGCTCTGTAACAAGATCGCCATCATCAAGAAGGGCAAGATCATAGCAAACGGTAAGATCGATGAACTGATCGGAGACCATGAGTCTCTTGAGGAAGTATTCCTGGAGGCGGTTAAAGATGAACAGTAAGAGCATGATCCTGCTTCGGGCGATGTTTAAATCCACCAGCCGGATCAATACCCTGAAGTATTCGACAGATAAGAAAAAAAGAAGACAGATCAAAGCCGGCATATTCGGCATGATCGTACTTATGATCTACGGCGCCGCACTTGCAGGCGGGATCGCCGCTGCGATGGCGGCAAACGGACTTGCGGAAACTGTTCCGCTCATGGTCGCTACCATAATCACCATCATGTCACTGGTGTTTACCATACTTAAGTCGAACGGATTCCTGTACGGATTCAAGGAATATGACATGATCATGGCAATGCCGTTTTCGGTCAACACTATCGTTTCCGACAGGTTCCTGTTCATGTATCTGAGGGACCTTCGCTGGGATGCGCTGGTATCGATATCAGCCCTGGTCGGATATGCGATAGTGACCAAGCCTCCGGTGATCGTATATGTGCTGTGGATCCTTCTCACACCGTTCATATCACTGCTTCCGACAGTCGTATCCTCTCTGCTTGGAGTACTGGTTGCACGTATCGGATCCAGATCCAAGCACCGTAACGTTATCCAGACAGTACTGATATACATCTTCGTAATTCCGCTGTTCTTTATTCAGTACGTCATCAATTACATCATGGGTACCAACCAGGTTGAAAGTGTGCTTAACCAGTCATCCGCGATGCTGGGCTCCTTTTCCAGAGTTGTCCCTACGGTGGCGTGGTTTGGAAAAGCGGTCAATTCACAGGATATTCTTTCGGTCATCCTGCTGATCGTCGTATCCCTTGTCATATATGTGGGCGCGATCGTTCTGATAGGCAAAAGCTACAGACGCATCAATTCCAATCTGGCCAGCTTCAATGAAAAGAAGAAGAACAAGGCTGTTGAAAAAAGCTTTAAGAAGAGAAACGTAATGCAGAGCATCGCGTATAAGGAATTTAAGAAGATCACCGGATCTACGACATGCGCTACCAATATCTGTTTAGGCGCCGTGATGTCGATCCTGGTTGGACTGGTTCTGTTGTTTGTAGATGTTAATACCGTAGTAAAACTGTTTACCCAGGGACATGAGGTGGATGTCACTCCTTATCGCCTGATCTGGCCTTTCTTCGTGTATTTCTTTATCGGCATGGTACCTGCGACAGCTCCCAGCCTTTCACTGGAGGGCAAGAATTACTGGATCATCAAGACCATGCCGGTAGATATGATGACCGTTATCAAGGGAAAGATGCTCTTTAACATCTATCTGTGTCTTCCCACGGCCATGTTTGCGGTTGTCAGCGGATGCAGGGCGATGAAGGGCGGTCCGCTGGATTATCTGCTCAGCATATATATCATTACGGTGCTGATAGTCTTCTCGACCGTATACGGTATGAGATGCGGCGCCAAACATATGAGACTTGACTGGGAGAATGAAGTCGAAGTCGTAAAGAACGGCCCCGCGGTTAATACATATACGCTGCCCAATCTGTTCGGTACCATGATCCTTATCGGTGCTCTGATCGGATTAAGCCATGTCATGGACATAAGACTGCTGGTTCTGATCGTATCGGTTATTTACATCCTGCTGACGATCTGGAGTTATACAGCAGTTAAGCGGTTTTCCCGCATAGTGTGATGCATTTTGTTGATGCAAAAGGAATTCTGACCGGGAGCGGCGGCCATTTCGGTATGAACATATACCGGGGCTGCTCTCACGGTTGCATATATTGTGACAGCAGGAGCAAGTGCTACCAGTTTACGCATCCTTTTGAGGATATAGAGGTAAAGCAGAATGCTCCCGAGCTTATGGAGATGACTCTTAAGTCGAAGAGAAAGAAGGGCATGATCGGAACCGGCTCGATGTCCGATCCGTACATGCACTGTGAAGAAGATCTTCGGCTTACTAGAAAGTGTCTCGAGATCATATACCGGTATGGTTTCGGCGTGGCGGTTCAGACCAAGTCGGACCGGATCCTTCAGGATATCGACCTGCTGGATAAGATAAACCGCAGCACGAAATGTGTGGTTCAGATCACTCTCACGACTTATGACGATGATCTGTGCAGTATCATAGAACCCAATGTATGCAACACCAAAAGGCGCATCGAAGTTCTTGAGGCCATGCATGAACGCGGAATCCCCACGATCGTCTGGCTTACTCCCATACTCCCCTTTATCAACGATACCGAAGAAAACATACGCGCTATTCTTGATGAATGTATCCGCGTCGGAGTGAAGGGTATCATCTGCTTTGATATGGGACTGACGCTCAGAGACGGTGACAGGGAATACTATTATGCGGCGCTTGATAAGCATTTCCCCGGAGTAAAGAGAAAGTATATCGAGCGGTACGGTAATGCATATGAGGTTCCGAGTCCCAATGCAAAGGAACTCATGGCGCTTTTTAAGAGCACATGCAAAGAAAACGGGATAATGTATTCACCGGATGCATGTTTTGAATTCATGCACACGCTTCCCGATAAATACGAACAGATGAGTCTGTTTGACGAGACATGATCGAGCATCCTTTTCTGCCTTTATTCAATAGTGAATCTAAGATCCTGATCCTTGGAAGCTTCCCTTCGGTAAAGTCCAGGGAGGTAAACTTTTTCTACGGACATCCCCAGAACCGTTTCTGGAAAGTAGTCGCTGCGGTTTTTGAAGAGGAAGTACCGCAGACGATCGAAGAGAAGAAGGAGTTTCTGTTAAGAAATCATATCGCGCTCTGGGATGTGATACATTCGTGCGACATCACCGGTTCATCCGATACGAGCATCCGGAACGTGACCGCCAATGATCTTGACGTCATCTTCAACGAAGCCAATATTAGAGCCATATATGTGAACGGAAAAACGGCCTACAGATATTATCAGAAATACATGTTGCCCAAGACGGGAAGACCGGCTGTGTGCCTTCCGTCAACGAGTCCCGCAAACGCGGCGTGGAACATGGAGAGGCTTTTAGTGGAATGGAGGCAGATAGGTGGAGATAACCAATAGTATTACACCGGAAGAATATCTGGGATTGCGCAGAGCAGTAGGCTGGAGCGTCTTTCCCATTGAGCAGGCGGAAGGCGGAATAAACAACTCGTATGTTGTCTGCCTTAGAGATAACGGGCGTGCGGTCGCCATGGGAAGAGTTATATGGGACCACGGGTATTCCGTTCTGATCGCGGATATAATAGTCGAGCCTTCATATCAGGGGCAGGGACTCGGACGTACGCTGATGGAAACGATCATGGACTACATACGCAGTCTGTTAAAACCCGGATACCGGATCTTTGTCAGCCTTCTTGCCGCTGAAGAAAAAGAAGGTTTCTACAAGAAATTCGGTTTCATTGAGCGGCCGAGCGAGTACTTCGGTCCCGGAATGCATCAATGGATAGAAGCGTAAAGGTGCTGTAAACTACGGGTTTAATGACAGTTATATATATGCGGGTGCATAATAGGGCACGTAAACAGAGAGACGGTTCACGCAAAGGAGACCCTGATTATGACGATGCAGCTTCTTGAAAAAATACTCGAAGAGAACAACATTCCGAGCGATGTTCATTTCGTAAGTGACAGCGGTTGGGAATGCGGCGACACCGAGATGGACGGGGTGTACTACAACTGTCAGACCAACACGATAGCATTCACTCCGGGAGGATTCCCTGCACGAAACTATGACGGCTCCGAAGATTGGGAGATAATCTACGCCCCCGATCTGATAAAGATGGAAGGCCTCGAAGCCTATCCGTTTTTCAGCCTGATGGGTGATGAGCTTGAATTCGAACTCATCGCGCTGAGAAAAAAAGGCGAAATTGAGCAGTTCTACGATGTTCCCGAGTCCACAGACCCTTATTCGGCCGGTTGTGGATATTTAGACGGCCGTCTGCTCTACAGCATTAAGATAAAAAACATCTTTATAGGCTATATCCGGTTCGAGGGCGATGGCAACACGCTCGAACCTAAGATGTACATTTTCAAGAATTTCCGCAACAAAGGTTACGGCACCAAAGTTCTGAAGAAGTTTACCGAGCTGGCCTTCAGCGAAGGTCTGTACGACGAAGCAAAAGACGCAAGGGTGTTCCCTGCTAAACTTGTTTCCACCGCAGCGGCAGAAAACGAATACGCTGCAAGAATGCTGAAAACCTGCGGGTTTCTTGCGAACAGTGATGTAGCTGAAATCACAAAAGAAGAGTACCTGAAAACAGCAGCATGATCCTGCTTTCTTAACCTCATGGATTGCAGGGAGGAAAATAAATGAATTACTATATCAGCGACTTGCATCTGTTTCATAACAATGTGACAAAAGCCGGCAGGGATTTTGATGACCGCCCGTTCGATGATCTGGAGCAGATGCATGCCATAATAAAAGATAAATGGAATACCAAAGTGACAAATGGTGATACGGTATATATCATCGGGGACATAGCAATGCGCGGAACGCAGGAAGACCTGATCGCATATGTGTCGACACTTAAAGGGCATAAGATCCTTATAAGAGGCAACCATGACGATCTAAAGGATCAGCGTTATAAGCAGCTTTTTGACGAAATCTGTGACTACAAGGAGATAAAGGACAATCTTGACGGTGAGAACGTGAGGCTGGTTCTTAGCCACTATCCGATACTTATGTGGAAGGATCAGCATCATGGATCGATTCTTTTGTACGGCCATGTTCATAATTCCATCGAAGAGTATTATTTCAGGAAATGTCTCCGGGGAATGAATAACGAAGATTTCTTTAACAGAAGAGCTGGAGATAAGGTGCTGAGAGCTTACAATGTGGGCTGCATGATGCCGTATATGGACTATGAACCCCGGTCTTTGACGGAAATAGTGACAAACTATGCTAACCGTGACGGTCTGTTCTGTCAGGATATCGTAAAAGGTATCGATGACAAAAAGAGCGGATATGACGATGCCCCGGAGAGAAGGGAACTGGAAAAGGCAGCGGATATGCTGTTTGGAAGGGAGAGCAAATAAAGAGTATCAGCAAAGGAACCGATTAAACCGGTTCCTTTTTTGTTGAAACACTTTTGTGAAAAGGGTGATTGACAAAATGATGCGACGATATATAATAAGGATTATATAACGATGATTATATAACAAAAAAGGAGGGCGTATGGCTCCGAAAGTAAAAGTGACAAAAGAGATGGTTGCGGATGCTTCTTTTGAGGTGATCAGGGCAAACGGACATGAGAACCTGAGTGCCAGAACCCTCTCGGAATATCTGGGATGCTCCACACAGCCGGTCCTTTATACGTATAAGACCGTGGACGAGATCCGTGAAGCGGCATATGTGCTGGCAGACAGATATCATACGGAATATATCATGCCGAAGGAAACCGATGATAATCCGATGCTTGCTCTGGGACTTAATTATGTGCGGTTCGGACATGAAGAGAAAAATCTGTTCAGATTCCTGTTCCAGACGGATAAGTTTGGAGGGAAGGACGTAGAGACTCTTCTGAGCGATCCGGAGCTGTCGGGAATTCTCGAGGTCATATCATCCGCCATGAAGGTGGATCTGGAACAGGCAAGGGAGATGTTCCTGGCGTTCTTTTGCGTGGCGCACGGACTTGCAAGTCTGCTTGCCAACAACTCCATGGAATATGATGAGGGACAGTGCAGAAAGATGCTTGAGAATGTGTTCTTCGGAATGGCTGCTGCTAAGAGTATGAAAGGAAATTGATGATGCGTAAATTATATGAGACAAAAGAGATTCTTTTTGCTGTACTTTGGATCGTGGCTTACTGTGTGGTCATGTCGACGATCAAGGGGGAGTTCGGGTATGAGAGCATATGGATGCTCATAGGACTGATCGCATTTACGGCCGGGATCATTGCGTTTGTTAAGATGAACCGGCTTGAAGTAAAATACGGTCTTAAGGGCTTCCCCAAGGATATGAAGAGATACCTTTTCTTTATACCGATGTTCGTTCTGGCTACCGGAAACCTGTGGGACGGATTTGCTCTATCCTATAAGGGAAAAGAATTGGTATTTGCAACGTTGTCCATGATCCTTGTCGGTTTTGTGGAGGAAATGATCTTCAGAGGATTCCTGTTTAAGGCTATGCTTGGAAACGGTAAAACCGTTCCTGCTATAATTATTTCGGCAGTGACTTTCGGAGTAGGTCATATCGTGAACCTTTTTGCCGGACAGGCAAGTTTCGAGACCGCGATGCAGATAGTATTTGCGATCAGCTGGGGCTTCATCCTTACGATGGTATACTATAAGAGCGGAAGCCTGATCCCGTGTATCATCGCACACTCGATGATTGATACATTTTCATTATATGGCAGGGATAACGAACTGGTTGACTGGATCTATATCGGAGCTACGATCGTTGTGGCAGTGATCTACTGCATCTATCTGGGAAAACTAAAAGAGAATGAAGAGACTGCATCATGAGATCTATCTGAGTGATGCGCGGAAGGTTGCACCGGAGAAACTAAGGACCGTGATCCGGCATCCGGTCAAAAAGGCGAGCTGACAAGGTAGATTCTGGGATTATCCGGAGGAGTGATTATGGCATCGAGCAAGGAATATCTGGAATTTGTGTTGGAACAACTATCGGAGCTGGATGATATATCTTACAAAGCTATGATGGGCGAGTACATCATCTATTACGGCGGCAAGATTGTCGGCGGGATCTATGATGACCGCTTTCTTGTAAAAAACGTAAAACCAGCCGCTGACCTTATGCCCGAGGCGCAGCTGGAACTGCCTTATGAAGGCGCGAAGGAGATGCTGATGGTGGATGACATCGAGAATAAGGAATTCCTGAAAGAACTTCTGGAAGCCATGTATGACGAGCTTCCCGCGCCGAAGAAACGCAGATGAATGATAAGAAGTTTTTGAAACTGGTGAACGGATAATGAACTTAGAAATCATTGAAAAATTCATAGACCGACAAAAGGTCAGTTTTGTATGCTCGGTCGATGACGCCGGCTTTCCTAATGTCAAAGCCATGCTGCGCCCCAGAAAGCATGTGGGATTAAAGGAGTTTTATTTTTCCACGAATACGTCGTCGATGCGGGTTAAGCAGTACATGGCCAATCCCAATGCCAGCATTTATTTCTATCATAAAGGCCTGATAAAGTATGTTGGCGTAATGCTTATCGGAACCATGGAAGTGCTGACCGATCAGGAATCCAAGAACATGATCTGGAAAAAGGGCGACACCATGTTTTATAAAGAGGGCGTGACCGATCCGGATTACTGTGTGCTTAAGTTTACCGCTGTTAAGGGCCGTTACTATTGCGACCTGAAAACAGAGTCGTTTGATTGCGGAGAAAGATTCAAATGAATAGATTTTCCTTATCGGTTGAGATGGCGCCGATGGAGGGTATAACAACAGCAGTGTATAGAAGGGTGTACAGGAAGTGGTTTGAAGGGATAGACAGAACGTACACCCCTTTTCTTGTTGCCAACCGGACGCACAAATTTAAGACCAGAGAGAAGAAAGAAATAGAAGTATGCTCGCCGGACCTGGTGCCGCAGATCCTGACGAATCAGGCAGAACACTTCATCTGGGCTGCACATGAACTTCATAAAGCCGGATTCGGAGAGATCAATCTGAACGCCGGATGCCCTTCAGCCACAGTCACAACGAAGAGAAAAGGCGCAGGAATGCTCGATGACATCCGGGCTCTTAAGTCGTTTCTTGATGAGATCTTTTCGGAAAAAGAAAAAGGTGATCTTCCGGAGATCTCCATTAAAACCAGAGTGGGCTTTTCGTCATATCTTGAGGCCGAGGATATTGCGGATCTGTATGCGAAGTATCCTTTTTCAAGAGTCATAGTCCATCCCCGCATAAGAGATGATTTTTATAATAACGTACCGAATACGGAGGCGTTCGGCATCTTTTATGACAGGATACCTCATGAAGCGCTTGTATTTAACGGTGATCTGAAGACCGCAGAGGATGTGAGAAAAATCTGCGATGAATTTCCGGAGATTTCGGGTATCATGATCGGACGAGGCCTTCTGGCGGATCCGTTTTTGCCGGAGAGGATCTGCGCCGGTGCCGATCCCCGGGGTGATGATTTTTCAGACCGGGAAAAGAAAATCCTGCTTAGCTTTCTGGAAGAATTGTATGAGGATTATGAGCGGGAGCTTTCCGAAGCAACGGCCATCATAAAAATGAAAGAGTTATGGAACTTTATGGCTGTCTCTTTTCCCGATAATAAGAAACAGTTAAAAGCCATCAGCAAATCGCGTAACGGCAGTGAATACAAAACGGCAGTAAGAAATGGCTTAAGGAGCTGACATGAAAAAGAAGAATCCGATAGTAAAAAAAGTCTTTTTGGGCATACTCATCGCTATCCTTGCGTTTATCTTAGTCAGGATATGTGTTACGGAAATATATGCGCATAAGATCCCCCACCGGTTTGCTTCTGCGGAAGAAGGAAGAGAACTTCTGCTTTCGCACACCGGGTATTATGAGAATTTCACACAGAATGATATCGATTACAGGATGAAGAAAAGCGGTGCGACCCTGGATGAATTACTTAAGGCAACCACTGATGAGATCGGGGATTTCAATCTTATAGAGAAGTACCTGGTAGACCGTAAGATCGCGAGAATAGCAAGAACCGTGAAGAAGAACGGATACGTACTTCCCCAGCACGATGAGATCATTTACATCAAGACCGATATGAGCGTGGAAGGCGGCAACAGCGGATATACCCACGCCAATGAGATCTACTTGAATTCCGCGAACATATTGTTCAGCTGGATTCCGGGTGCGGGCGATTATTTTGAGCATCTGATCTGGCATGAAATGTTCCATACCCTCTCCAGAAATGATCCCGGGTTCAGAGCGGAAATGTATTCCCTGATCAATTTCACGGTGGCGGATTCCGATTTTGAACTGCCTCCCTGCGTACGGGATATGTGTTTCAGTAATCCGGATGTGGAACACCACGATTCATATGCTACATTTACGATCGATGGTAAGGATACGGACTGCTTCCTGGTATGGATATGTCCCGTGGACTACGCTCAATCCGCTGGAGCAACCGTATTCAATAACGAAGCTGTTCTTGTTCCGACGGACGGTACGGATACATATTACGCATTAGATCAGGCAACCAATTTTGACGAAGTATTAGGAACCAATACCGGCTATGTTATCGATCCGGAAGAGTGCATGGCCGATAACTTTGCAGACGCCATGGAGTATGGTCTGGAGGGCGGATTCGGACAGGGATATCCCAACCCTGAGATCATTCAGGGCATCATAGGAGCACTCAGTAAATGAAAATCAGGGAATATAACGCAGATAAAGATTTTTCGAGTATACAGGGTTGGATCACGGATGAAAGAACCCACGCCATGTGGTGTGCCAACAAGACTTCTTTTCCGCTTCAAAAGGAATCATTTGACCGGATGCTTGCCGATATAGCCGAAATTAACGGAGACAGACCGTACGTTGCGGTGGATGATGAAGGGGAGATTGAGGGCTTTTTCTGTTATTCACTCAATACCGAAACGCAGGAAGGAATGTTCAAATTTGTGATGGTGGATCCCGACAGGCGCGGAATAGGCCTGGGCGGGGAGATGATCCGGCAGGCCGTAAGACAAGCTTTTGATGCGACCGACGCGAACGCGGTTCAGCTTATGGTTTTTTCGTCAAACCCAAGAGCAATGAAATGTTATGAAAGCGTTGGTTTTAAGGAAAGACGCAGGCAGGAAGGTGCGTTTACTTATGCTGATGAGGCCTGGGATCGGATCAATATGATCCTGGACCGATCCGCTATAGAGTAAGAGCGCAGTTCCGAAGGAGAAAAAAGACCGAAAGCTGATGGTCACGATAGGGTGTCCGGCGGTGATCAGGATACTCCTGTGTCTGTTTCCGCAGAAAAGGATGGTATCTTTGTCTGCATGTGGCTTTACATCTTACTTTCCTTTGCATTCTACATTCCGGTTGCCGTCGGAGCCGGGCTGATACCGATGCTGGGAATGCTGATGATACCGAAGACGATTTGTTATATATTAAATCCCTATTTACAATTGTGTGTCTGTGAAAACAAATCGGGATTTCAAATCGCAGGTACGGAACGAGATGGCAATGTTGAACTTGTCAGGTTTTTGCTGTAGAGATTGTTGGAGTAATCACAGGCCTTGGTGAAAGGAACAAGAGAACATGAAAGACTTCAATTCGTATTTTGAATCGATTCCTGAGTTAGAAACAGAGCGGTTGCGATTAACTGCATTTACAAGAGAAGATATGGAC
>JAFZQY010000095.1 GCA_017620155.1 Lachnospiraceae bacterium
CGTGCAATCGTTCGTAACCCTCAGGTATTCCTGATGGACGAGCCTCTGTCAAACCTGGATGCAAAGCTCCGTGTACAGATGAGAATTGAGATCGCCAAGCTTCATCAGAGACTTGGTACCACAATCATCTACGTTACACATGATCAGACCGAGGCTATGACACTCGGTGATCGTATCGTTGTTATGAAGGACGGTGTTATCCAGCAGGTTGATACTCCTCAGAATCTCTATGAGAAGCCCGGCAACCTCTTCGTTGCAGGTTTCATGGGATCACCTCAGATGAACTTCCTTGATGCAGAGGTTGAAGTTAACGGTGATGAAGCTGCCCTGAAGATCGGCGGCAAGTCCATCCCGCTTCCTCCTGCTAAGGCTAAGAAGCTCATCGACGGCGGCTACAACGGAAAGACCGTTACATTCGGTATCCGTCCTGAGGATGTATATGATTCCGAGATGTTCATCGAGACCGCTAAATGTGTATTCGAGTCTAACATCAAGGTTTACGAGCTTCTGGGTGCTGAGGTTTATCTGTACTTTGATCTTGAAGAGTTCCCGATCACTGCAAGAGTTGATTCCAGAACTACTGCAAGACCCGGCGATACAGTTAAGTTTGCATTCGATGTTGAGAAGATCCACATCTTCGATAAGGAAACCGAGCAGACCATTACTAACTAGTCATTATTATGATAAGATTAGGGGGATGGAGATCCATCCCCCTATTTTTTTATGCGCGAGGTATACCTATGATATCGATTCAGACCATCAGAAACTGCCTGGATGACCTGAAGGCCATAACAAAAGTGGAATTCGGAGTATACGACCTGTCGGGAACACTACAGACATCCACAGATGAAAATGACCAGGCGGGAATCCCGATGATCGTTGAGTTTGCAGAATCTGCAGCGGATTCGCAGGTTATCGGCCATCATCATCTTCTGAAGGTCTCTGACGGAGAAGATGTCCTGTACATACTGGACGCCGTCGGTGCAGGTGAGGATACATATACATACGGCCGTATCGCCGTCAGCAGTCTGCAGAACCTGATACAGGCTTATAAGGAGAAGTTTGACCGCGGAGGTTTCTTTCAGAATCTGATCATGGACAATCTGCTTCTGGTGGATATCTATAACCGCGCCAAAAAACTTCATATAGACAGCAGCGCCAGACGTGTTGCCATGCTCATCGAGACGGCTCCGGACAAGAACTCTGTCGGACAGGAGGTCCTCGGAGGTATGTTCTCTCCGCAGAACGGTGACTATATCACCTCAGTGGATGAGAACGGAATAGTGCTCATTAAGAAGCTGGAAGAAAAACAGGATTATGAGGATATCCGCGGAGTAGCCGACACGATAGTCGATATGATGCAGATGGAGGCCATGATCAATGTCAGAGTGGCCTACGGAACGATAGTAAATGAGCTGAAGGATGTATCCAAGTCATATAAGGAAGCCATGATGGCGCTGGAGGTCGGACGCATATTTTATAATGAGAATCGCGTAGCCGCATATAACAATCTGGGTATAGGCAGGCTCATATACCAGCTTCCCGAGAATCTGTGTCACATGTATGTTGAGGAAATATTCGGGGATAATATACCTGATGACCTGGATGAAGAGACTATCAACACCATCAATAAGTTTTTTGAGAACAGCCTGAACATTTCCGAGACTTCACGCCAACTGTTTGTTCACAGGAATACTCTTGTATATCGCATTGAGAAACTACAGAAACAGACCGGCCTTGATATCAGAATGTTTGATGATGCTCTGACGCTGAAGATCGCATTGATGGTTGTGGAATATCTGAAAAACATTGAGAAGAACAGGTGATACGGGCAGATTAAAGCCGTGCGCCTCGCTTCGAACCGCTGTCTGAATATGTTTCCTGTGCAGTTAGCTCCGCCAGGCACCCTCACGGCACATGGGAGTTTCCACTTAGTGCTGCTGCATTCCTGCCCTGACACGGTTCATGGATTCCCATTGCGTAAGACCCAAACTTCAACACCACTTACATAGGGCGTGTAAACAGAATTAAGCCCTCAGGTCGGCATCACCCCTGCTGGAGCGGATTGCAGGTATAGGGCTCCGCTACTTCCCCGGCTGCACGGCCTATTAAGTATATGTAATTCATCTCACGTTGTCAAACCGACGCAGTTTAAACGGATCAATATGAACGAGGATCAGGAATACACCCCAAACGATATTAAATATATGAAGGAAGCCATGAAACAGGCCCGCCTCGCATATGCTCACGGCGAAGTACCGATCGGTTGTGTGATCGTGTATGAGGACAGGATCATCGGCCGCGGCTATAACCGCCGGAATACGGACAAGTGCACTTTGGCCCATGCTGAGATAAGTGCCATAAGACGTGCGAGCAGGCAGATGGGAGACTGGAGGCTGGAAGACTGTACAATGTACGTGACTCTGGAGCCGTGCCAGATGTGTGCAGGCGCTATCGTTCAGGCCAGGATCCCGGTAGTCCATGCAGGAGCCGTAAGTCCCAAGGCGGGATGTGCAGGATCCATTCTTGATATTCTGACGAATAACGAGTTTAATCATCAGGTCGATTACCATCAGGGGTTGCTGGAAGAAGAATGCTCAGCGCTTCTCAAGAAGTTTTTTGTGGAACTGAGAGCACGTAACCGTGAGGAAAAGAAAATCAAAAAGGAACAGGCATGAATTATATTCTTGATATAGACGGAACATTGTGGGATACCACGGAGATAGTTGCGGAGGCGTGGAACGATGCTACGGAGGAAGTAGGACTCGGAAACAGCCTCGGGAGATTCGTGACTGCGGATATGCTGAAGAAGGAATTCGGCAAGCCGATGGATGTCATAATAGAGGATCTTTACCCCGGCCAGGACAGTGAGACATGGGACAGACTGATGGTGAGCATCAAGCGCCATGAGCAGGAACAGGTCGGAGGCTGCATGCAGGATCTGTCGTATCCGGGAGTGATATCCACGCTTAAGAAACTGGCAGCGGATAACAAACTCTATATCGTCAGCAATTGTCAGGACGGATACATTCCGCTTGTAATGGATAAGCTCGGCATCACGGATCTGATCTCGGACTATGAGAGTTTTGGGGCATCAGGTCTGCTGAAGGCCGATAATATACGCCTGGTAGTTCAGCGTAACGGCCTGGCCCCGGATGAGACTTATTATATAGGAGATACCCGCGGCGACTATGAATCGGCCACCGAAGCCGGTGTCCGGTTCATATATGCCGCATATGGGTTTGGAGAGGAAGTCCCCGTTCCGGGGTATGTGGGACAGAGTATAAGCTCTTTTGATGAGCTGCTTAAATGGGGCTGACGTCAGGAAGTCAGATCAACCTGAGCAAGCGTTCCCACCATACCGGATTCACGGAGGAAGACACCGGTTGACCGGATATAGGCATCTGTCCTGTTGAAGGCATTGTTCAGCGAAAATTGTGTGTTCACGTTTCCGAGAAAAATGGCTCCTACGTCTGCCTCCTTAAGGTTCAGCAACTTATCCTTTCCGTTTTCGTCTTTAGTCCATACTTTTAATCTGTTGAAGATGTCATCGTCTTCGTCGATCCATCCGTCACCGTCACTGTCATATCCGGCCAGATCAGCGAATCCGTTGCCGCTCCGGGTACCGAACAGTTCACTGCCGTTATTGATGATACCGTCATCATTGATGTCCAGTGCGAGGAAACCGCTGCCTGCTCCCGCAAAGGAAACACTTTCCTCACGGCCGTCACAATCCAGATCAAAAAGGAATTTGAAATCCGATACGGACGTAATGTCGCTGTCTATGTTGATAACGAGAGGGTCGGTCACAAAGTAATCCTGAACTGTGAAGTCCTGATACATCTGTGTGAAGGATCTGGTCATTGACATCTCCACTCCGAAGTCGATTTCACGCCCGTCCGCACATCTGACCAGACCGCTTGAGACAAAGCTTGTGGTTTCTTCTTCATGATATATGAAGCTGTTGGAAGCGGTCCTGACCCAGATGGATCCGGGTGAAACGCCTCCCGGACCTCCCGAACCGTCTGATGCGGCAGCGCCCGAAGAAACATCGTAGATGTCGGATGTCCCGCATGAATGCATGCCTCTCAGGAAATCAAATATCCTGTGAAGAAGCTGCATGCGGATAGACCTGATGGCATCTGCGTTGTTCAGTCGGCTGCCGGCCACTGAATTCAGCTGTTTTAACGGTTGGTTCAGGTAGTTCTGGTAGAAGCCCAGGGATTGTTCCCCCGGGTCACCGGCCCTGCGATCGCGGACCGTGCGCGCCTGCGCGAGTTGCATGGATTTGTGCGCAGACGACATGGATACTGTACTGTCAGTAATTCTCATGTTTACCTCTTTTCCGGGGGCAAAAAATAAAGTGCGCCGATCAGCCCCCTTTTGTTTGAGGTGCTCCTGTTCAGTAGGGTAGATGTCCTTACCTCTCCTGAAGCTGATCAGTTACACTTTATCGCTACTGTCTCCCCACGGTGTCCATAACGTGGTAAACCTAAGACATAATATATATCGGCATTTTGCCCCGGATCCTTAACTGCCCCGCTGATTTGCGCGCTTGACGGCGGTATGGTATCATATAGCATATTTATTGTAGAGAAAGGGATTTATTTTGGATACCTCGGGTGTCATACAACTTATAGTACTTATTGTTCTGCTGGTATTATCGGCATTCTTTTCATCGGCTGAGACAGCGTTTACCACCGTTAATAAGGTACGGCTTCGTACCCTTGCGGAGGACGGTAACAAGCGGGCCGTCAGAGTGGAGCATATCCTGTCGGATTATTCTAAGATGCTATCCACGATCCTTGTAGGTAATAACATAGTCAATATAGCTGCAACATCCATAGCAACAGCTTTGACTATACGTATATGGGGCAGTGTGTTTGTGGGTGTATCTTCCGGCATACTGACATTTGTGGTGCTCATTTTGGGTGAAGTGGTTCCCAAGAGCTGGGCCAAGATAAACAGCGATAAGCTGTCGCTGGCATACAGTGGCACGATCCGGTTCTTTATGGTGATGCTCACCCCGATAGTATTTATAGTAGATAAGCTTTCGCGAGGCGTACTCAGACTGGTCAGGATCGATCCAGATGCACAGGATGATCAGATCACAGAGGACGAGCTTAAGACATATGTGGATGTCAGTCATGAGGGCGGTGAGATAGAGTCCGAGGAGCATGAGATGATCTATAATGTGCTCAATTTCTCGGATTCCGAAGCAGAAGATATCATGATACCCCGTGAGGACATGTCTACTGTCGGAGTGGATGCCACCTATGATGAGGTCATGGAGGTGTTCCGTGATAAGATGTTTACCCGTATCCCGGTATGGGAGGAGGAACCGGACAACTTCATCGGTCTGGTCAATATCAAAGACTTCATACTTGTAGAGGATAAGAGTTCCTTTGCAACTCGCGATATCATACGCGAGGGCATGTATACAGTCGAGCACAAGAAGACCCTTGATCTACTGAAGGAGATGAAGGAGAAGACGCTCAGCCTGGCATTTGTCCTGAACGAATACGGCAGCTGTGTCGGCATGATCACGATGGAGGATCTGCTGGAGGAGATCGTAGGAGATATCCGCGATGAGTTCGATGAGGATGAGGAGGAACTTATCATCGAACTGGGCAGCAGATCATATCTGATCGAAGCTTCGATGAAGACTGATGATATCAATGACGCATTGGAGACAGAACTGGCAAGTGATGACTATGACTCCATAGGCGGACTGATGATCGAGGCACTTGAAAGACTGCCTGAAGACGGAGAGGTTGTCGAACTGGAAGACGGAACTCTGCTTCAGGCCAAAGGAATACATCAGAATCGTATACTTAAGGTACTCATGACTCTTCCCGAGCCGCCGGCTGAAGGTGAAGATGACCGTGAAGATACTGACAGTGATGATCGCCATGCGGAGAAGGATAAGTCCCGCAGCGAAGAAGCGATAGTGACAACCGGTCAGACAGCGGATGATGATGATCCGGATGATCGTCCCGCCGTAGAGATCGGTGCCGATGTGGAGATGTGACCGGAAGACTGTTTATGCAGATCACAGTTATTTGTGTCGGAAAGATAAAAGAGAAATTCTACAGAGACGCGATCGATGAATATTCGAAGCGTCTCTCTCGTTATTGCAGGCTGAATATCGTGGAAGTGACGGACGAGATGACACCTGATAAGTGCTCTGATGCTCAGCGTGATCAGATCCTTGCCAGGGAAGCCGACCGCATAAAGGCTAAGATACCGGACGGCGCACATGTCGTGACTCTGGAGATACAGGGCAGGGAGTACAGTTCCGAAGCTCTTTCTTCATATATAGATGAGCTGGGTGTATCAGGTACAAGTCACATTGTATTTATAATAGGAGGATCTCTCGGTCTCCACAGTACGGTTACACAGCGGGCTGATATGCATCTGAGCTTTTCACCCATGACTTTTCCGCATCAGCTGATGAGAGTCATCCTGCTGGAGCAGATCTACCGATGCTACCGCATCATTCACGGTGAACCATATCACAAATAAAAACGGGGGCTTATGCCCCCGTTTCTTAATGTAAATATCATGCATACCGCATCTTGCGGTATTGTGTCGGCGTCATGCCCTTGATCTGTTTAAACATACGGATGAATGCGGACAGACTCTCGAATCCGGATGCTGTAGCCACGTCCGTGATGGACAGATCCTCTCTTGCGAGCAGCAGCTCCGCATGCTCGATCCTCTTGTGGCTTACATACTGATAGAATGTCTGACCCGAGAACTGCTTGAACAGGCGGCTGAAATGGAACTTGGAGAAACCGCTTAAGTCAGCCATCTGATCCAGCGAGAGATCTTCGGTGCAGTTGTTGGCGATGTAATCACAGATTGATATGAACTTGGCGGTATATTCCTGTCGCTTATCCGGCGTCGTATCAAACGTGGTGGTGTTGGACATATAGTAGCGGCCGGCGATCGCAAGTATCTCCAGAACCTTACTGTATATGACGGCTTCCGAGAGCGGGCCGAAGAACTGATACTCGTCTGCTATCTCGAGCAGCAGATTCTTTATGTCCGGATAGATATCGGGTGCGGTAGAAGCTGTGATCAGGCGTACGGGAGCCATGAGAGACAGTATCGCATCGATCTCCTTTAATTGATGAAGAAACTGCATCTCAGGCTGGAAGATTATCCTTTTGCCCTTCGGCGGGGCATACAGGGTATGCAGGTTGCAGGGGAAGATAAACAGAATGTCACCTTCACGAAGTTCAAACCTGTGTCCTGCGACCTCGGCTATGTAATAGCTCTCGAGGGGCATGATTATCTCCATGGATGAATGCCAGTGAGGAGGATAGTCCTCAGCCTAGTCATTCATATACAGTCTAATGTTGGTGTCGCCTCTGTGATTGACTGTCTCAAATATACCCTGCAGATTCTCTATCATGGCATCTCTCTTCCGGTAATAGGTGTTGGTTTAATAATACTCGTCTTGGATTTTTCCAAAATCGTATGAAAACAAACCGATTACAGAACAATTTTAGCATTCTTTCATAAAAAATCAAAGGAAATATAGTGCAAAATATACGGAATAACGAAATATTGCCCACTGGCGATGGCAACAATTGATAACTAGAAAACAATTTTTCGAAAGAAGAGCCGTTGGCAGTATGGTATTTTTATCTTATCGTAGCGCATAAGCGTTTTCGATAAACAAGGCAGCATAGGGCTGCCAAAAACCACTTTTTAAGGAGGTAATATTATGAAAATGAAACGTCTTGTTTCAGTTCTGTTAGCAGGAGCACTGACTCTTTCGCTCGTAGCTTGCGGAAGCACTCCCGCACCTGCAACAGAGACCGCACCTGCAGCTGATACAGCTACAGAGACCACTGAGGAAGCAGCTCCCGCTGCAGATACTACTGAGGCAGAACCCGCTGCTGAGGTAACTTCCGACGAGCCTGTTACACTGACAATGTGGTGTATCGCTACTGAGGGTGACTCAAACCGTCACGCTTATGAGTCAGCAATCGCTGAGATGGAAGAGAAGTATCCCAACATCACTCTTGAGTGGGAAGCAATCGAGAATGAAGCTTACAAGACCAAGATCGCAGCTGCTATGGAGTCAGGCGAAGATCTTCCTGACATCTTCTTCACATGGTCATGCGCATTCCTTGGCGACTTCGTAGCTAAGGACAGAGTATACTGCCTGGATGATACCCTTGCTCAGTACAAGGATGAGCTTCCTGAGAGCATGCTCGGCAACACAACATATGACGGAAAGCACTATGGCGTTCCTACAACTATGAACATCGTTGCTCTGTTTGCTAACATGGACCTTCTTGCTGAGGCAGGTTGGGATCACGTTCCGGTAGATTATGACGAGCTCATTCAGTGCTGTGACGACCTTGTAGCAGCAGGCATCATTCCTTTCGGATGTGCAGGCGGCGAGACATGGTGTGTTACCGAGTATCTTGAGCCCATCATCGAGAAGAGCATCGGTGCAGACGCTCTGAACGACATCTTCCTTGGAAGAGAGACCTATAACAACGCTGACGTTGCTAAGGCTGTTGATACTTTCCAGGAGATGATCGACAAGGGTTACTTCGATCCCGCTGGTGCATCACTCAGCAACGACGAAGTTAAGGCTAACTTCATGGCCGGCAGAACCGCATTCTATCAGAATGGTACATGGAACTGCGCTGACTTCGCTAACGATGCAGAGTTCCTTCCTAAGGTTCAGGTTACTGAGTTCCCTGTAATCGATTCCAGCAAGTCTAAGCTTGGACAGCTGATCGGTGGTCATTCCGATACTCTTGCAGTTACCGCTTCTTCTCCTAACGCAGAAGTAGCAGCTCAGTACGCTGCAGAGCTTGGTAAGCTGATCTGCCACTACGGATATCTTGATGGTTGTGGACTTCCCGCTTGGATCCCTTACGGCGATACCAGTGCAATCAATCCTCTTACCCAGTCTGTAGCTGAGATCTGTGCAAACGCTGACGCATACGTTCTGTTTGGTGATACAGCTATGAGCGCAGTTGACAAGGATCCTTACCTTGACGCTGTTGCTAAGGTTTACGGCAAAGAGCTTGACGGCCAGGGCTTCATCGACGAGACTTCAAGCGCTATCAGATAATCTGAATTATAAGACGAGGTAGTTTCGAGTCCATAATTCAATGAGCAATTCTCGAAGAGA
>JAFZQY010000096.1 GCA_017620155.1 Lachnospiraceae bacterium
ATGAGTATATTCTTTTTCTCATCGATCTTTACTCCGAGCACCTCATGAAGGATGTTCTCGGATATGGATGATGATGCGGCCAGAAGCTGTGAATCGCAGGTGGACATCGTACAAGCCAGGATTCCCGCGAGGATGATACCTGCCAGAAGAGCGGGAAGCGCTCCGTACTCAGCGAGTTTCTGTGAGATCACGATGACTGCTCTCTCCGAATCCTCAAGTTCTCCTATGACACCGTAGTTAGCCATCGCTCTGGCCATGATTCCGATGAAGATCGCTACGCCCATCGCGATGAATACCCAAACGGTTGCAACGCGTCTGGAGAGCTTGATCTTCTCTGGCTTCTCGATAGCCATGAAACGAAGAAGGATGTGGGGCATACCGAAGTATCCGAGTCCCCATGCCATCGTTGATACTATGGTTATGATGCCGCCGTAACTTGTTGAAGCTCCGGTAGCGTAGTCATTGGTATTGAATATACTGATGTATCCGTCAAGAGATCCCGCAAATGTGTTAACGGCGTTGAAGCCTCCGCACTGCGATACTCCGAAGCATACGACAGCGATCAGTGCTATGGTCATGACTATCGACTGAACGAAGTCGGTCGTCGAAGCCGCCATGAATCCGCCCATTGCGGTATATGCGATGATGATGATCGCAGATATGATCATGGCTACCACATAATCGATTCCGAACAGCGATGAGAACAGCTTACCGCATGCGGCAAATCCCGATGCAGTATAAGGCACGAAGAATACTACGATGACCACGGCCGATATTCCCATAAGGATATGGGTCTTGTCCTTGAATCTTTTTTCAAAGAAATCCGGTACCGTATCGGCATCTATGATCTCAGTGTAGAATCTGAGTCTCTTGGCCTCTAACAGCCAGTTGAGATATGTACCGATGCCAAGACCTATCGCAGTCCAGAATGCATCACACATTCCCGAAAGATATGCTACTCCCGGAAGTCCCATGAGTAGCCAGGAAGACATGTCCGAAGCCTCCGCACTCATGGCGGTTACATACGGACCGAGCTTACGTCCGCCCAGATAATAATCCTCTACAGTGTTATTATCCTTGGCAAATTTCGCACCCAGGATAATCAGCACGCCGAGATACAGAGCGATCGCGATCATGATGTAGATGGTTGACATAACTTTACTCCTCTTCTCTTTACTTTATATGTATCCTTCTGAGCACGCTCATTACGATCCGGCCCAGATAATACCTGTAGTATATGGCCTTTGAGCGCAGTTTTTGAATTGAGAGTTTAAGGCCTTCGGGTTTGACCCCGACACTTTTGTATGTTAATGAAGAAACCTTGTATCTGTCAAGTTCTTCACGGCATTCTTCCGCGCTGAAAAGCTTTCCCTTCTTATCCTGATAGGTCAGAAAACTGTAGATGTTCTGCTCCGAAGCCCAGTATCCGTCGGATACGTTATACCGCGCCCAGTACTTGGGAGCGATCGCGCATTTAAGCTCCGTACTCGTCATTGCGGGAAATACCGCAAAAGAGGAATTGGACAGAAGAAGGTATCTCGCATTTTTTATGATGGCATAGTCACGCCCGATATCATTGGTGATCGCGTCGATCTCGGGAAGAACCTTATGAGCGTTCTCCACCTCATCGGTTATGATCAGGAAGCGCATGTCCGGGTTGATCTTCCGCATGTTCTTAATGCCGTTCAGCCAGTACTTACGCCCCAGGAAAAGCGAAGGCTCGTTGCGGTAATCTCCGCACCTCATATGTATGATGCATAGATCGTCGGCAGTATATTCATGGGTGTCATATTCCGGTTTTACTTTGAGCCATCCGGGGATCTCATCCATATATTTGGAAAAGTAGCTCTCGGCCTGAAGGTTGCCGTAAAGGAGCGTATCGTCTTCCACTTCATGTATGGACTCATCTGCCGCGCTTATATATATGCCGTGCTCCAAGTCATGCGCCGATGTTCCCAGATAGATCCTATCATCTGCATCATCGAAGCGCTTCATCTTCCCGGCGGCTTCATCGGTGATCTCTTCTCCGAGATCGATATCCATGAAATACATTCCGCTGTCGTCATGAATATTATGGACAAAAAACTCTCTTCCCGCCGTTCCGAATTTAGCTCCGCGTTCTGCGGCGATCGCGCGCGCAGTCACATAGCAGAACAGCTGATTGCCCAGGCCCTGCCCTTTATCAAGTTTGGTTCCTATCATATTCTAACCTTATCTAAAAAAGTAATCTTAAAAAACTGATCTTATACAGAAGGCACGGGCGCCGTGACTCTGGATCCTGACCTTTATCTCTTTATCGAAATTACATTCAAAGCGGGACATGATATCCTCTCCCGAAACAGGGCCGGTAAGCTCAAGTTCCGAAAGATCAACGGCTATCTCCGCATCGGGACCGTCTGAATTAAACACTGCTACGTACTGACCATCATATCCGCCTTTGTCAGAGGCTTTCATCGCAGTCCAGAGGATTACCTCATTATCACCGATCTTTTTCCTGAATACCTGATGTGCGTGCCTCGAGCACGCGTGCATCTCCATGAGTCCCGGATTGGTGAGGAGAGCAAGCGTATTATTGTCGTTCTTGGTAAGCTCTCCTCCCGCCATCAGGGGCGATCTCATGATGCACCAGAGAACCATCATCGTCTCCTGCTCGGGGATCGTAAATGCCGTGGTATAGTCGGGATCGTAGACCTGACGGATCGCGCCGACGGGAAGCATGTCCGCATCGGGATAGTGATTATGACCTGTATGTATGCTCCATTTCTCCGCTCTTTCGAACATCGCATAGAGAAGCTTCCAGTCATCCCAGAAGTCATCGGTTATGCGCCACATATTGGATACGGCCTTGTACAGTTCGGATTTCTCCAGAAGAGCCGGTCCGGGAGAAAGAGAAAGTACCATGTCCCTGCCGCAGCCGCGTAGTGCCTCGGAGAGCATCACAAGTTCTTCCTCTTCATGAGGGAGTTCTCTGCAGATGTCATCACACTTGACGAAGTCAACATCCCATGATGCATACAGGGCAAATATCGAATCATAGTACTGTCTTGCGCCCTTTTTCGTGGGATCGACTCCGTAGTTATCCGTATTCCATGCGCATATCGAAGCGGTCTTCGCGATATCGCGGGCCCTGATGCCTTCAGTACCGTATACGGGCAGATTACGCGTAACAGCCTGTCTCGGGATTCCGCGCATGATGTGGATACCGAACTTAAGTCCGAGCGAATGCACATAATCGGCAAGCGGCTTAAATCCCGCTCCGCCTGCTGCCGAGGGGAATCTGTTCTCGGCGGGCATCAGGCGTCCGTACTCATCCATGCACACATCCGCAAAAGGATGATACTCATTGTTCACGCTGCCGGGCTCATACCACTGTATGTCCACGACCACATATTCGTAGCCCGCTTCCTTCATATTCTCTGCCATGTATTCGGCGTTCTTGCGGACTGTATCCTCCGTCACGGCCGCACCGTAACAGTCCCAGCTGTTCCACCCCCTGGGGGCATTTTTCAGGTTAAGCATATATTCTCCTTTTCCGCGTGTTTACTTACGATCGCATGAAGTTTCCGGCGCATCGAAGCAGTCTCCCTTGGCGTAGGGACTTCCGATGTCGCACCTTCCGTGATGATATGCAAAAGTGAAGGATTCCGCTTCGAGCACGGGATCCACCTTGAGTTTCAGACGGCCTATATCACTGGCTCCGAACCCGTCCAGGAGATTGACCACATTCTCTATATCAGCTTCCGTATATTCGGGTTTACTCATCTTCAAACACCACCTTTTCTTCGGGGAGATACCTGATGATGGTACTCTCCAGATTCTCACTCTCTATGGGCTTGGTCAGATAATCATCAAAGCCCTCGGCTATATAACGCTCTTTCGCTCCGGACACGGCATCCGCGGTCAGGCAGATCACGGTCGTGTCGGTATTGGCTCCGCCATGCTGGGTCCTGATCACGTTCAGGGCCTGGGTTCCGTCCATGTGCGGCATGCGCTGATCCATGAATATGATGTCGTATTTCTTATCCATGGTCATGACGATGGCCTCTTTGGCACTCCTTGCTGTGTCTATATTCATTTCGGTAGTCTTTAAGAGCTGCTTAAATACCATCAGATTGATCTGGGTATCATCAACGACCAGTACCTGTGCATCTGGTGCGGTAAATTTCTGTCTGTACTTGGCACTGTCTGCCACGCTGGCTTCGAACCGCTTCCTGAAATCGCCCACGGGTTCATTCGATACGATCTTCTGCGGGAGAGTCACTGTAAAAGTGGAGCCCTGTCCGTAGACGCTCTCAACCGCGATCTCACCGTGCATCAGTTCCACCAGGTCATGCGTTATGGCGAGCCCCAAGCCGGTTCCTTCGATGGATCTGTTCTGCTGCATGTCCACTCGGGTGAAATGCTCAAACAGCTTATCCATGTCCTCTTCTCTGATACCGATACCGGTATCGCTCACCGCCATCTTGAAATTGCAGATATCTCCTTCAACGGTGCCTTCAACGGTAAGGCTTATCTCGCCTGTTTCCGTATACTTGACCGAGTTGGTCAGCAGGTTGACCAGTGTCTGTCTGATCCTTACTTCATCGCCGTGCAGGCCGTCGGGCAGGTTCTCGTCCACATATATGTTGAAATCCAGGCCCTTCTTCTGAGCCCTTATATCGATCATGGTAGATACATCATTCAGAACCGAGCTGAGCTTATAGTCAGCCTCCACGATCTCAAGCTTACCTGCTTCTATCTTGGAGAAGTCGAGGATATCATTGATGATCGTCAGCAGGTTTTTGCCTGACGAGTCGACATTCGCAGCGTATTGTCTGATCCGGTCATCGTCACTCTCCCTGAGGATCATCTCGTTCATGCCGAGTACTGCATTGATGGGAGTACGGATCTCATGACTCATGTTTGCGAGGAAGTCGGATTTGGACCTATTGGCTCTGTCAGCGGCTTCTCTAGCCTCCTCGAGTTCCTTGATCGTTTCGGTCAGTTTGCGATAGTCGGGAGTCTCAACTCCGAAATAAAACAGGAACAGGCCCAGAACGGCGCCGGCATAATTGAACAGGATGCCGCTTTTGTTGACCAGTTCGAGCAGAATACCGGCTATCGTCACTAAGTAAGCGGCCAGTCCTGTATAAAGCGCACGCCTGTTCAGAGTATCGCGGTATATAACAACATAGAAAGCGGAAAGGAACAGGAAGTAGAGTTCCGGAACGAATCCAAGGAGCACCCTGATCCATGTCGGAGCATATAACAGATTCGCTGCGTCGAAGTTCGAAGCCCTGTACAGGAAATAGCCGATGGCGAGTGCCGTAAGAACCATTACCATGATCCGGTTCACATATCTGATCACCTTGTTGGCCGTGGTATCTTCCACTCCGAGGAATGTCTCTATGTATTGTTCGAAATAATAGGTAAGATACACATTGCAGAGCCAGGGAAACAATCTGACCAGAAGCATGAACCGGTCCGGAAGAACATTGATCTCTGTGTTTCTTATGAAATAGCAGATGCAGGATATCAGATTACCGATCAGGACAACAAATGCCACCGTAGTAAATCTGCTGTTCTTGTTTCTTGCCTCGGGGTCAAGCGCCAGAAGCATGATACAGAGCACCAGATTAAACACAAATGCTGTGATGGATGTGAGTTCAAGATGTAATACTTCAGAAAATACAGGTACGGTCATAATACAAGGCAGCCTCCCAAGCCTTTTTTGCCTTACCTTATAATATGCCCTATTTTGCCGAGAAAGTACAGAAGCACTTCCTTATTTACCGTTCTTTTTACTCATCTGCTTGATCATGTTTGCCATTTCCATGAAATGCTCCGCCTTCAAAAGCGCCATCCCCTGATTATCGTCACCTAAAACCACCAGACTGTCACCGGGTGATATATCAAACATTTTCCTGGCCTTAGCAGGGATCACTATCTGCCCTTTATCGCCCACATTGACTACGCCGAAAAGATGCTTTCCCTTCGGAGCCATGCCGAGTCCCAGATTATCTTCGGGCTCGTGGTTTGCAAGTTCATCCAGAGAAACATCCAGAGCCTCCGCAAGCAGCTTGCTTTTCTCAAGGTCAGGCAGCGAATCGCCCGATTCCCATTTGGCTATGGCCTGCCTGCTGACACCGACTTTTTCCGCCAGATCTTCCTGAGTCATGCCCAGAAGTTTCCGCATCTGAACCAGATTTTCATTGAACATCCGTCAACCTCTTTTCTTTCTTGATACCAAGAACCGCCCATCTGAAAAACGGTATCCGTGAAATGATCTCGTAGAGTATGTATCCTGCAGCAAAGCCTGCGATAAGACTTAATATATATACCGGTACCGGGGGCAAAAGACCGGGTTTGGCAATCCAAAGCCCCACTGCGGATATTCCCAGATAATGGAAAATATAAAGGCCCCAGCTATGAGCGCTCATCCATGAAGTAAAGCCGTTCGAAAAATCCAGGAATCTTGCCCCGAATCCGATGACGGTAAGCGACATGAACCATGCAAATGATGTAAAAAGAATCGTTCTGTTTACCGGCGCATCCGCATAAACCTGTCCGAAATAGACTATGCAGAAGGCCGTTCCGAGTCCTGCCGACAGAATAGCCATAAGCGGAAGCCACTTTTTCAGCACCTCGATCACTTCGTCATGTGAGAAGACAAAATATCCGAGCAAAAATCCCGCCATATAGAATCCGAATCTGTATACACAGATGATCGGTGTGTTTAATACCTGCGCAGCCAGGTGGACCGGTATGACCATAAGTATCAATGCTACGATGTTTGTCTTTGCTCCAAGCCCCCACAGCCTGTTTTTCTCAATCTTCCTGATGGGGATCAACAGGACGGAGAACACCCACAGAAGCTGTATGTACCACAGGACGCCCGTGCCTGATAAGACCATGATGAGAAATTTCACGACAACAGGAGTATCCGGCATCGTGCTAAACGCATCCCCGATGGACATGTTGATGTACCCTTGAATGAACTGGAATGCAAAAAGTCCGATAGTCGAGGGGATCAGCAGCCTTCTCGTTCTGCTTGAGATAAACTCCTTGTCAGTATGGCTGTCCAGATACAGCTTGGAACTGATACCGGAGACTATAAACAGGACAAGCATGAACCAGGGATAGACGATGTACTGATAAAGATCGACATACTGTACTTCCAGGTCTGTGATCCTGCCGACCACTCCGGAAATCCCTTCTGCGTTATACATGTAAAATACATGGTAAATGACCACCAGCACTACGGTGATCCACCGGATGTTATCCAGATAATGCTTTCTGGTATTATTCATATTTATACCACCTTTCTGTAATATACCACATTTGCAACTTTCTGTAACATCAGTGTAGTCTTGTGCAGAAAGGCAGTCCACCAAGTAAACCTTACATTTTGGTGTGCATTATGTTATTTTTCGTGGCAAAGAGCAGAGGCGGCCTCTTCCGGAAGCCTGAACGATCCGTATATGCTACAATAACAATATCCCGATCATATGATCAGGCGCAGTTTTCACTTATAAGGAGAGCGTAATGGCTTCAGAAGAAAAAAGAACTAAAATAATCGATCCGGATTTTCCGTTCTATAAAGAGAATCCCAAACTTGAACTCTGGGGGATACTGCTTTTGGCAGCGGCAGTTATCTGGACATCGATATCCGTATTTGCGGAAATAAATTATCCGGGCTATTCCGGGCCGATCATATTCTGCGCTATACCGCTTGCCGCTTTTTTGATCGCAGCACGCGGGAGGATGTCCCTGATTGTCAAAAAGTTCAAGGCAATGGACTTTGTGCGTATCTTCGTAACACTGATCCTTCAGTATGTATTTGCAATAGGGATCACTGTCGTGCGTAAGATGTATTTTAATGCGGCCCCTACAGCCAATTCCATCTTGGATGCCGACATGAACGGCACTTTCTGGGGCCTGATATTGATCCAGCTCTTCGGCGAAGAAATGTATAAACTGCTGACCTTCCTGTTAGCGCTGATACTGATGTACAGGCTGACAAAGAACCGTACGCTGTCCGTTGTTGTAGCCACAGTGATCATGCTTCTTGTCTTCGCCCTCATTCACGCTTCATCATATGATTTTAACTGGATCCAGATCCTGATAAACCAGGGGCTTGCCACATTCTTCTGCTTTTATAACTATGCAAAATCAAAGAACATTCTGACTTCATACATACAGCATGTTCTCTTAGATGCTATTCCCTTTTTAATGGCGATGGCCGGCCTGTTCGACAATATCATGTAAAACGGCAATGGCCGGAATGCTCGACAAAAAAGGAGTCGCATAGCAGCGGCTCCTTTTCTTTACTCAGTCAGTTCTATCTGGTTTCCTTCAAAAACTATCACACAGCTCTCGTAGTATCCGTCACCCGTGGTCCTGGGGCCGCTGACTACTTCGAAGCCGTCTTCTTTTAACCGGGCGGTCATTTCATCGACCTTTTCCTTACTCCCCAATGAAAAAGCGATGTGAGCATAGCCCGTGCGATTTGGGTGTTTTTCCGGATCCTCCAACTCAGGCTTATTCATCAGTTCGAGTCTTGCTCCGTCATCAAAGGAAATGAAATACGATCTGAATCCGGTATCTTTGTTATGATATCCGTCATTGGATCTGCCTCCGAGATACTTTACGAAAAAGTCCCTCGCAGCCTCCAGGTCGTTCACATACATTGCAATATGTTCTATTTTCATTCTCTCACCCTTGTCTTTTCTTACCCATTATTACCAGCATCACGATAAGTACTATCGGAAATATAAGTCCGACTCCCATTCCGGCACGTATATCATCCCCGGCAAACTGTGTGACCCGTCCGACGATAGCCGGTCCTATGCTGCCTCCAAGATCGCCTGCCATTGCAAGGAGCGCAAACATCGCCGTGCCCCCGGCAGGAAATGCCTTAGATGACACGCTTATGGTTCCGGGCCACATGATCCCCACGGAAAAGCCGCAGAGTATACAGCCGATAAGACCGATAACGGGATTGGCTGACAGTGACGCCATAAGATAACATACAACACACAGCGCTCCTGATCCCAGCATGAATTTCATCAGGTCAAGCTTTTCACCATACTTTCCATAAATGATGCGGCTTATGCCCATTGTAACGGCAAACATGCAGGGCCCCATCAGATCGCCGAATGCTTTGGACAGTCCCAAAGCAGCCTCCGCATAGGCAGACGCCCACTGGGCCATCGAGAGTTCCGATGCCCCGGCGCAGACCATAAGACATATCGAGACCCAGAAGAGAGGCTTTTTCCCAAGTTGTCTGGCACCCATCCCCTGACCTTCTTCCACGATCGGCACTATGGGACAGGTTGCAAAGTTATATATGTTTACGGCAGGTATCAGGGCCCATATGACGGAGAGCCATCTCCAGCTGTCCATACCGAACAACTTGAAAAACAGAGTTGATATTACTATGGTTCCTACGCATCCCCAGCAGTAAAAGGAATGCAAAAGGCTCATTGTCGATTCTTTGTTCTCAAACGGGCACGCCTCAATGATCGGACTGACAAGAACCTCGATAAGTCCGCATCCCATGGCATATACGGTCACGCTGATAAGGATTCCCGCAAAAGCGTTGGGAAGAAGTTCCGGCAAAAAAGCAAGACCTATAAGTCCGGCAGCCGAGCAGACTTCCGATACCACGATCGAGATCCTGTATCCTATCCTGTCCACAAACTTGGCGCAGAAAAGATCTATCAGCAGCTGCGTAAAGAAATATACGGTGGATATCAGCGCTATGTTTCCAAGCGAGATCCCGTAATCATTATGAAACTTCAGAAATAGAAGCGGCGCGAAATTCGCTGCTATTGCCTGTGTTACGAATCCCAGATAACAGGCAATTTTTGTCTTTCTGTAATCAGGCATTTATCTCCTCCGCTCCGAGAACATGCTCACTTAAGATGTAGATCCAATCTGTATTCCCGAAGCCCATCAGTGATACGAGATAACCTTGTCGTAATCGTAACCTCTGTCAGGCGTGAAATGCCTCTCAGTGAGCGTAAAGTAAACAACGCCGTTCTTTCTTACCGGAACGGATATGGTTGTATCTGCGGCGCCCTTTACGACATCGCTCGCGGCAAGCGGCCGGGCCGCGCTCTTTATCAGTTCAGTCTCTTCCCCCGTCGGATAAGCAGGCTCACCCAGATCATGCCACAGTTTCAACGGATTGCAGCAGGTTTCATCCACAGTCTTTGTTACCAGCGTATACTCTTTTTTCTGACCGTTCTCAGCCTTCAGGTCAAAAGAAATCTCCTTAACTCTGTCTTCCTCATCTATGTTCCAAAGGATTCCGGCATAGCCTTTGTCACTCTTAACAATTACGGCGTTGTCATCTCTGTAAACACACTCCTCGCTGAAGAGTTTAAGCTGCTTGAAAAAGTAGAATGTCCAGAATGTCGGCTTCGGAATATTGCCGGAAGCCACCATACCGAATCCACCGTGGAAAAGTGAATTCTGTACGCCCTGCTCCTCGAAAACATCACCGAAGGTCCAGTATGAATAAGCCTCGTTAACATCCCCGAGACCGGCAAGCTGCCTTGCGAGGTATGCCGCATTGATGTTGGTATCATGGATCACGCCTCTGGGGGTGTAGGAAGTGCTGAACTCCGTGAGGTGGATCGGCAGGCCCTTAAACTCCTCGTAAGAATCAACGATATCTCTCGTGGACTGAAGATTTTCAAAGCGCATCTTCGAATCCTCAAGCTTGGAGTAATCATAATGGCCTATTCTGTCGGGAAATCCGACTGTGTAGTGATGCCTCGTGATCGTGTCGGGACGGATTCCTTCTTTTTTGCAAAAATCAAGAAATCCCCTGATCCACTCCGCATCCCTGACTCCGCATATCGCGGGGCCTCCGACCTTGAAGCGGTCGTCATATGCTTTTATGGCCAGAAAAGTCTCTTTGAATAATCTGAAATACTCCTCCATGTCCGCCTTGTACCAGAAGCCCGGAAGGTTCGGCTCATTCCACACTTCTATAGGCCAATCGGTTACTTCCTCGCCGTAGCGGGCTTTCAGATGATCGAGCAGAGCGATGACCATGTCGGTCCATTTCTGATAATCCTTGGGAGGAGTGGTGTTTCCTTTCCAGTAGAAAATGGTCTGGGTGCCGCTCGCAAGTTTCTCCGGCATAAAGCCGAGTTCAAGATACGGACGGATCCCGAGTTCTAAGTAGCTGTCAACGATCCTGTCTATGTAAGTGTAGTTATACTCTACTTTGGTTTCGCCATCCTCCTCATACTCATGGTAGATGGCCACATCATCCGAAAAAAGCCCATGGCCTCTGATGTAGGAAAATCCGATCATGTCCTGTACGAATTTCAGTTCTTTCAGGTATTCCTCCGTCAGTGCAAGGCCAAGTCTTCCCGTGCCCACGCAGTAATCAACATTGTTGTTAAAGTATACGCTCGCTGCCGCATCTACTGATATCTTTTCTGTTTTCATATTTGTCACCCCTCCGGTTACCTTTAGGAAAGTATATCATAAAAAAAGCACCCCCAAAAAACCAATAGTTTTTCGGGGGTTGTGATTTCTCTGAATCTCGAAATATTATCTCTTTGTGAACTTTCTTGTAGTTCTAAGTGCCTTGTTTTAGGCATTTGCATTACAAGTTGCTGTTTACCTGCTGCGTACGGTAGAAAGCTCAGGGCTACTGTATGCTGGTGGCAACTTTGTCATTTCTTTCAAAAAATCCAAGTTTCAGTATCGCTCTACTCAAATATGATGTCCCCGACGAAAGAGGCAATTCTTTTTAATTCTTCATAATCGATCTATTTTACACTATTCCAGTACTCAAGGGCTGCTTCCATCTTTTTTATAACCTTAGGAGGCAGCACCTTAGGTCCCATATTAAAAAGATTATCGATGCCAGCCACGGCACCAACACCAAAATTATCATATAGAGAAATGTGATAATCCTTACTTCCATGCCAGAATTTGATTTTGCCGACAAAATCATTTGAAGGATTTTTGTCGTACTGCTTTGCTATTTCTAAGGCTGTATCGATGCAGGTTTTCATTTCATCCTCATTTTTGAGACAGGTAAGAACCAACGCTTTAAAGACAAGCCCCATGATCTTCATCTTGGAAAGATAGCTGTTCTTGCTCATGTCAGTACTGGTAGCATCTACTATAGTCATATACCAATCCATAACCTCGCAAGCTTCCTTGTAAGCCTTCGTATTGTCCATAGAAACCAGCACCATAAACATTTCTGTAGAAAACTCCAAGGTTTTGACTAGAATTGAAACCAGAACTCTAGTATAAACCTCCATTGCTTCCTCCGGCTTGCCCGTCATTCTTAAAATATTAGCTATATTGATGTCTGCTATCCCCTGATAATTTATCTTTTTAAACTCCTCAAGAGATTTCTCAGGGTTATCACGACCTTTTATAGTTGCTATGCGATATTTAATGCTAAAGGTTTCCTGCTCCGGATTGTCACTCTGTGAAATATAGCGAAGAGACGACTCATAAAGTTTGATTGCTTTGTCCCGATAATCCTTCAAATCTTTCATCGATGAAACGATATGGTATGTGTCCGCACAGCTTGTGAGAATCTTAAAGTTACCCGGATATCTAACCAGCGCTTTTTCTGCCTCAGCAATAGCCTCGTCATATTTATCCTCATGTAAAAGAGCATCTAGTCTGTCAGAAATATCTTTGACGTTCTTGGAGGACATGCTATAGCCCAGAAGCACATCGACAGAAATGCTAAAAAAGTCTGCCAGCTGCATAAGAGTTAGAATATCCGGCACATTACTGCCGCTTTCCCATTTTGATACAGCTCCAACCGTAACTCCAAAGGCTTCCGCCAGTTCTTCCTGTGTCAAATTCATGCTCTTTCGGTATTTTTTTATGTTTTCATTAAGCTTTATCTGCATTTCAAACTCCTTTAATGAAAGAATTTTTATCCTAAACTTGCTGATACTTTCTCGTTTTTAATTCCAAGGGAGCCTTCCTCAATCTCCATCTGTGGCTTTACAAAAACTAAGATTACAAGAATAGCTATTGCAAAAATCACGCAGAATACAAGAATTGCTCCTGTGCTGACCTTAGTTACAACTGCGCTTAAAAGAAGTGAACCCACAGGCATACATGCTGTTCCGCAAGCACCCATTACTGCGGCTGCTCTTGCAATATATTTTGGATCAGCATTTTTCATAAACTGGATATTGATTGTACCGCCTATGATTGAAGCTGCCACCATCATGATAAAAAATGAAGCAGCTACGTCCACATAACAAGCAATATTATTTCCAGCAAAAACTCCGCCGCAAGCCATACCAAGCATTCCTGCTGCGAGAAGTGATGTTCCAAACATGATCATCTTAAGTGGAGAGAGTTTCTGTGAAAGAACTGGTACAAATGCAGATCCGGCAATACCTCCGATTGCAGCAAATGCGCCTGCAATACTAAGGATTTCACCGCCCATTCTGAATATCTCGCTGGCAATTGGCGCCTGAAGTGCGTTTATTGGAATGAGCATAAAATTAAGAGCGACTGCAAGTAAGCCATAATTACAGATAACTCGTGAGCTTGCCACATATCTAAATCCATCCAGGAAAAATTCAATTTTACTCTGCTCTATTTTGTTCTCTGTTTCTCCGGTAGCAGATGTTGTCTTGGATGCTTCATTTTGTGCTGCTTCAGTAATTGCTACGCTTCTAGCCTTCATTGCACCGATAAGAGCCGCTGCAACTGCAAAAGTTACTACATCAATCATCATTGCTGTAGAAACACCTGCTGTTGCAATGATCATGCCGGCAGCACCTGTACCTGCCAGTGATGCAGCACTTGAAAGCATGGAATTAAGACTCATTCCGCAGGTCATATGCTCTTTCTTGACCACCTGCATTGTAAATGCTGAAGTTGCAGGAAGATTAAAGGACTCCACTGTTGTGATGACCAAAGTAAAGATTGCCATAACCAGGGCATTCACTAGACCTGCTCTATATAAAAGTACAAACAATATAATAATGACTGCCCTAAGAAGATGTGTTGCTACAATCACATGCTTCTTGTTCATCTTCTCAACAATGGCTCCTGCAAAAGGCTGCACCACCACGTTTGGAAGTGTATTAAGCGCAAAAACTATTGCTGACCATGCTGCGCTATGTGTAATCTGATAAACCAACCATGTAAAAGCGATTGCATCTACAGAATCACCAAATCGGTTGATAACCGTAGCAAAAATCAGCTTTCTATATTCATGTTCCTTAATGATTTCCCCATACATTTTCCTGTTCTGTTCCATATCCGAAGCCTCCTTACTTGTTTTCATGACTTCATTTTATATGGAACTTATACTAATTATAATACACTTGTTGTACTGGTTGTAAAAGAAAAACTTTCCGTTGTGGAAAGTTTTGTTTTTACTCTTGTAATATATCTGATTACCGAATTCTAGCACCCCTCATTTAATGTATCGAATTAAAAAATCAGTAATCCCAATAATTGAGAATCCATTCTCATCTAGTGTTTCACCAATAGGTCTATTAACAACAAGTACCTTTTGTACTTGATCATTCAGCTTAAAATATGGTCGTATTTCTCTTTCTCTTGTTTCTGCATTAGATATATCAGCAGTTACCTGTATATAAAGAGATCTAAGCCCTTTTGTGGCGTAAAAATCCACTTCATTATTTTTTCTTATTGATTTTCCATTTTTATCTTTTTCAACAGTATCAAAAGCACCGACATTAACAGAATAACCATTATAACAAAGTTCATTATAAACAATGTTTTCAAGCATTTGTCCTTCATCAGGAAATGCGAAATTAAGTCTTGCATTGCGTAATCCAGTATCTATAAAATAATACTTTCTGAGCGCACCGATTTCTTTCCTTCCTTTTAAATCATAGCGTTTTGCCTCACGCAAAAGGAAAGCATCTTTAAAGTAACTAATATAGTTTTCAACTGTCTGTTTATCGATATTTTCGTGTCTAACACTTTCAAATGTATTGGCTATTTTTTCTGAATTAAGCAGCGAGCCTGTTGAAGAACTAATAATATTACAGAGTTCATCCAAGGCCTCTCCTTTCTTCAATTGATTTCTTTCAACAATATCAGCGAAATATGTCGTAGCGAACAAGCTCTTTAGATATTCTTTTCTCTCTTCGTCGCTTTTTAATACAGCTAACGGCATTCCACCGTATTGCATATATGTATATATTGCTTCAGTTGCTGATCCTCCGACATATCCATAATATTCTTCAAATGACAGTGGAGACAGCTTTATGTTTGTTGCCTTATCTCTAAATTCAGTAACAATATCTGAAGACAACATTTTAGAATTTGATCCCGTCACATATAAATCTATATTCTTTTCTCTTGATAGCCCAAGTACAACATCAACGAATGATATTACCTCAGTATCATTAGAATCTGCTAAAACATGTTTGCCGTCAGTGAAATTAGGATTGATTATAGGATATACCTTCTGTATCTCATCAATAAATACATAATAATTTTCATTTTCCTTGCATCTTTCCCTTATATACGCTCCTAATTCCAAAGGATCACGATACTTACTATTTTTATCATCATCTAATTCCATGATAATTATCCTATTCTCTGGAACGTTCTCCGAAAGCAAGTATTCTCTATAAATCTCTTTAAGAAGAAAAGATTTTCCACATCTTCTCACGCCTGTTATCACTTTCGGAAATCCATTATTTTTAGCATTAATCAACTGATTTAGATATCTATCTCGTTTTATCATATAATCTCCTAAATTGTAGAATTCTACATTTTTATCAATTACATATTACCACTTCGCATTATCTTAATCAACAAAGTTGTAGAATTCTACACTTTTAGCGATTACCATAATTCAATAAAAAACACCCCAGGGCAATTGTCCTGAGGTGCAATAAATCGTATATGATTGTCCAAAGACGTAATAAGTTGTGAAACGATTATCTCTTTGAGAACTGAGGAGCACGTCTCGCTGCCTTGAGACCGTATTTCTTACGCTCTTTCATACGAGGATCTCTGGTTAAGTATCCTGCGCTCTTGAGAGCGGGTCTGTAATCTTCATCTGCCTGAAGAAGTGCTCTTGCGATACCGTGACGGCATGCACCTGCCTGTCCTGTGTATCCGCCACCCTTAACGAAGATTGTTACATCGAACTTGTCGGTAGTCTCTGTAGCTACGAGAGGCTGACGAAGGATAACCTTAAGTGTCTCCTGTCCGAAATAATCATCGATGTCTCTCTTGTTGATGGTGATGTTTCCCTTACCGGGTTTTAAATATACTCTTGCTACGGAGCTCTTACGTCTGCCGGTTCCGTAGTAGCTTACCTGATTCTTAGCTGCTCTTGCCATTATCTCTTCTCCTTTTTACTCAAAACTCAAGAACTTCGGGCTTCTGAGCAGCCTGCTCATGCTCGGGTCCTGCATATACGTGAAGCTTGGTATACATCTTGCGACCCAGGGGTCCCTTGGGAAGCATACCCTTTACTGCAAGTTCAACTACTCTTTCGGGCTTCTTTGCGATCATCTCGCGAAGAGTGGTCTCCTTCATACCTCCAACATAATCGGAGTGATGATAGTAGATCTTCTGATCAAGCTTGCGGCCGGTAACCTTAACCTGAGCTGCATTGATGATGATCACATAATCACCGCAATCCTCGTGGGGTGTGAACTGAGGCTTATTCTTACCTCTTAAGACCTTAGCAACCTCTGAAGCAAGACGTCCGAGAGTCTTACCGGAGGCATCTACAACATACCATTTTCTCTCAATGGTATCGGGATTAGCCATATAAGTTTTCATTGTTCCTCCTTGGAAAATCGCATCTTTACGCGATTTCGGAAAATACATTGCCTTGTGTTATTATTTCGCCGCATTTTCGGGATGTCCGGGCCCGATATCCGGCTTACCGGACGATGCTACACCTTCCGGGGCAATGGCCGATGTACGCATACCGTCACAAATAGACATTTTAACCCCGCTTTACGCCACTGTCAAGCAAAAAACACCCGATAAGAGCAAGTCTTTTCAAGAATCCTTCTTCCTTTATATAGGTGGCGAGATCCTTATTTGCTTTTTCCATAACAGAAGCAGCCTTCGCATCAGCAGTTTCGCCGCGGTATATATATGATTCATAAGAAGATATGAACCCTGTAAGCTTATCGGGCAATACCTCCCCGCACCTGCCTGCGTACTCTTCCAGAGTCTCCGTATCCGTTTTCTTAAATCCGAGTACCGACAGCAGTTTGAGATTCCTGTAAAAAAGGATCCTGAACCGCTTCTCATCATCTGCATGCTTAAACCGTACCGCGCTTATGAGAAGGCTGAGTGCGATCAGCAGGATCGCCACTGAGAGCGACACCGCTGCGATGATGATCACATATCTTAAGCTGACATTTTCTTCATCTTCTTCCTCTTCGGCTATATCAGGCAGCTCGACCTCATCCTCTTCCCGCTCCACGGGACCTGCGGCACCTGCTATCACCCTTTCGGCCTCTAGCTCGGCTTCGGTTTTCCAGCTGACATTAAACTTAAATCCGGGCGTGGGTTCATATATGACCCAACCCACTCCTTCTATATAACACTCCGGCCAGGCGTGCGAGTCTCTTTCGGTAACCTGCGTAGTCCTGCCGGCTCTTGAGTTCGTAAGATACCCCTGAACGAATCTCGCGGGGATCCCCTCGTGCCTGGCGAGGAGCACAAAAGCAGTCGCAAAGTGAACGCAGTATCCTTTCTGTGATTCAAAGATCAGATAATCGAGAAACTCTCCCGGCGTATCGACATATGACGGTATCGCTCCCGGCGATGTGCTGTAATCCATCGACGAAAGCATGCTCTCTATGCGGTCCAGCCTGTCAAGATCATCCTCACAGTCCGCAAACAGTTCGTCCAGATACTCCTCAAGCCTCGGCGTGATCTCGAAGTCGGAAAGGTATGTTTCCCTGACCCTTGCGCGGTATGCCGGCAGACTGCCATACCCTGCTCCGGCATCATCCGTGATCCCAAGTTCATCCAGAGTCTCATCCCAGACGCCTTCGTCCACCGGATGCTCTGACTTCAGGAACTCCGCAAAGGCGTCATTTCCGATATTTAATCTGTAATACTCTACCGAATATGTGTCATTATAGGATTTCTTTTCCGCAAAAACAGGATCACCGCCCTCATATACAAGTTCTGCGGGACTCCGGCTTATCGTTATCGCTTTGATCTTGCCCGGTGCAAAAACATGCGAGGAATACAGGCTCATGAACCTGATCTCCAGCATGGCATTTCTCATAAGATCGTGGTCTCCCGCATCCTCATACTGCTTAACGGCGCATGCGGTCTCCACGGTATCAATGATCGCCTCACACTCTTCGGAATCGTAGGTCTTGATCCATTCCCGGCCGTCGAAAGTATCAAAAGACCTGCCCGCCAGGTATTCTCCCGGAGCGCTCCCGTTCAAGAAAGATACCTCCAGCACTTTCTTATCGCTTGCGGTATTTCCGGCGTAGAGATTGCCGCTGTCCGAGAAGCCCATGAAGCTGTCGGCCGAGTCGCTTCCTCCGAAACTTTCAAAAAACTCCGTGACCCGGTCGATCCTGTCGGCCGCCGCAGTATATATCTTTTTTGCAAAAGTCCAGCCGTAAGGCTCATCAGGAGCCGGCATGATAAGCATGAATATCAGGCACAGGATCATGAATGGCAGTATCGATACGAGATGATACCTGTGGTCCATGTCTCCGCTTCCTTTCATCCGAAGCTCCATCTCATCGGCGCAGACGCATATCACGAAGAAGAAAGAAAGGACTGCCACAGTCTTGGGCGGAGGCATGCGAAGAGCCATGGAGGCCGCGAGTAAGGCTATCAGAGCAATCGCAAGTATCGCTCTGGTCACTCTGAAATGGCACAGCATTTTCGATACTATAAGAGCCGCGAAACTTATCCCGATGCAGGGTAGAAGCCAAGGGTTTCGCGAAATGAGCTGCTCTCTAAGTTCATTCGGAACGACTAAAAAAGAAACGGTCAGAGCGGTAAGAAGGACTCCTCCCATGATCATCCGCGCGCTGTTTTTTGCATGAAAAAATACGATCCCAAGCCATGCGATAAGAAGCGATATCACGCCGGTAAGTGCAGACGGAGCGTCGGGGTAATGATGAGAGATCGTCCAGAGCGCCGGGACCATCGTAAGCGGTATGATGCATAGGAGGTCGTAGATAAAGTTAATCATCACAGCACCTCACATATATCGGCTTCGGGCGGGATCACAAACGCTTTCGTATGCGCAAGTCCGCTCACTTTTTCCGCTTCGGACGGATCATCGGTTACAAGATATATGATCGAGGGCGCCGCATTACGCTCAAGATCGGCCGCAAGCACTTTCGCCTGCTGCCCCATCTCATGAAGCACCATGATCACGAGTTTGGACGAGTACAGATTGTGGTCTTGCGACAGCTCGGCGCAGAGTTTATCCGCAGTATTTTCTTTTCCGAAACGGAAACCGGATATGAATGAATAAAAGGAATTAAAATCCGCCATATCCTTGACCAGGCGGGTCGCGCTTTTTCCCGGATAAGAGATGATCCGTGCGGGAGTGTTATTCTTTATGAAATACATCGTCAGCGCGATCACGCACTCCGATATCTGATTTTCAATGGGAAGATAGATCTTAGGATCGTCAGAATATCTGGCGGAGTCCATGATGATCGCTATGCCCTGCTTCTCCTCATCGATATAGTTTCTGACCAGGAGCCTTCCGTGCCCGGCACTGACCTTCCAGTTGATCATTTTGATCCCGTCTCCGGGCGTGTAGTCTCTGACCAGGACATCCGGATCCGTGGCATGTAATCTGGTCTCCACCGCGGTCGTATCCATCAGGTCTATAGTATGAAGTGCCGCAGGCGATACGATCTTCGGAAGGACGTTAACCCTGAACGGCTCGCGGTTTCGGTATGTGATCCTGAACAGGTCGAAATAATCCCTCACGACTATGCTCTTAATGCCGACCTCATACTCTCCGCGGTACTTACAGATCAGCGAAGTTTCTTTTTTAATTCCGGAAAAAGGCGCAAGCTCATACTCTGTGCTGTCATCCATTCCGTTCACTTCCGAAAATGGCGAATAAAACAGAACTCGCACGCCCGCGAACGTGAAGAAATCCTCGTTCTGAAGCGTGATATAGAATTTGGAAACGGTGTCTGCGACGACCTGGGATTTATCCAGATCCTGATATATCTTGAACCGCAAAAGAACGAGAAGGACATAGAGAAGCGACACCACGGGGACCGCAGTGACAGCAGCAAAGAATCCGTAACTGACCGGCCCTCCGTAAAAGGAGATTCCGACCAGAGAAAGGATCCAAAGGATGATCATAATGAGCCTTTTATAGGTCATCTCATCACTCCATGGGAACCTTGACTTTAAGAACCAGTCCCCTGATAACCGAATCGGCATCTTCACCGGCGATCCTGGCTTCCGGGGTGAGACTCAGTCTGTGGTGAAGCACATTTACCGCAACCGCCTTGATGTCATCGGGTTTTACGAAGTCGCGTGAGGAAAGGAACGCTTTGGCCTGCGACGCTTTGATAAGAGCCAAAAGTGCGCGGGGAGAAGCACCGATCACGAAGCGGGGTTCCTTTCTGGTCAGATCGACGATCTCTCTTGCATAGGCGATGACCTTATCCGTGATCGTGACCTCATCGGTCTTTTTCCTGAGATCAATGATGTCGTCAGGTGTGCATACCGGCGTGATACTTTCTTCCGTTCTGCCATCGATATGATTCCTGACAAGCCTTATCTCCTCTTCGGTTCCGGGATATCCGACTGACAGACGCATCATGAACCTGTCGACGCTCGCCTCGGGAAGCGGATAGGTTCCGATGAACTCCACGGGGTTCTGTGTGGCAATGACCATGAAAGGATCAGGCAGCTCATAGCCTCGTCCGTCCACGGTGACGCTGCCCTCCGCCATCGCTTCAAGGAGCGCGGACTGTGTCTTGGGCGAAGTACGGTTGATCTCATCTGCGAGGATCAGTTGCTTCATGATCGCGCCCTCACGGTACTCGAAGGTGCTGTTTTGCATGTTATATACGGATACGCCGACCACGTCTCCGGGAAGGGTATCGGGAGTAAACTGTATGCGGCCGAAGCTCATTCCGGTCGCCCTGGCAATGATCTTGACGAGGGTGGTCTTCCCTACTCCGGGGACATCCTCCATCAGAACATGACCTCCGGCGAGCAGGCAGATCAGCACATTCTCAACGACCTGTTCCTTGCCGACGAAGTATTCGTTTATGACTTCTCTCAACTTATCCGTCATGATTCCCACCGTTCCTTTCGACCTTATACTACTACTAACAATAATTATATATTATAATCTCATATTATGAAGATACCTGAAGATTGGGATCTCCCCTCCGGAGAAAACGAAAACCGCTGCGAACTCTTTTCCAGCGGAATATACGGAATCAAACCCGGGATGCCTTACAGGCTCTATACCCCAAAGACCGACAGAAAAGTCCCTCTGGTCGTGTATATCCACGGAGCGGATGCTTTCGGGAGGGATAACGAGCTGCAGCTTAACATGCATGACATCGGCACAATACTCGCGGACAGCAGCCGGCAGGCAAAACATCCCTGCTTCATCCTCGCGCCGCAATGCGGGCCCGGCAGCTCAACATATCACGAACAGGCTTCCGATACGATAGTTAAGATAGTAAAAGAGCTGATCAGGCAGAACCCTCTCATAGATACGGACAGGCTCTACATATACGGTTACAGTGCAGGCGCCGCGAAGACTTATTCGATACTCAAAAAATACCCCGGACTTTTTGCGGCTGCCACAGCGATCTGCGGAGCCACCGACCGTCTTGGGATCGAAAAGCTTACCGATGTTCCTCTTTGCATGATCCACGCACGCGATGACATCATAGTCCGCGCATCATATAAGACCGCTACAGAACCGCATCCCGTCATCCTCGGGTCTGCCGATCTGTATGAAGAGCTGAAAGACAGTTCAGGCGATATGATTTTCAGGGACTATCCTGCGGGATATATGAAGGAGCATTACGGCATCAATCCGCACTGCACCTGGGTTCCGGCCGGGGAAGATGAAGAAATGTGGGATTGGATGTTTGAGCATGTTCAGGTATAAGCGGTTTCTTCGTCAGCCTCCGCACCCTGTTTTCTGGAAAAAAGATTCTTCACGGGTTCTTTGACTTTGTCATTCATCCCCTGTTTCAAGATATTCTTGAGTATAGCGAAAGCCTCGGCATATGACTTTCTCCTGAGCTCCTTGCGTGTCTGCGAGACATCGGCGTTGAGCAGATAGTTCTTCGTGATGGCGGCCATTCGCAGGGTCGTCAGAGCATTGACGGCGCCCTGCGTTGCCGATGCGGCCACGATGCCGATGGCTTTGCCGAGCGCTCCCTCCGTAGCAAGAGGGATCAGTTCCTCTATGTTCATCTCCTCCAGATTCCCCGCAACCAGAGTCATCGCGAGCACCCTGATATAGAGCCTCATAACCTGGGCATTGCTCGGTCTGAATCCGCATATCTCCGTGATCCTTTTGATCAGGGAGAAGTTGGCCGAGAGCATTCCGAGCATGTCATATACGGAGTTCTGGGACACTGCGGTCACGATGAAAATCTTCTTCGCGGTATCATAGATCTCGCGGTCAAGCCTGGGAGCGATCTTCCTGTCAAAAAACTCGATCAGCTTGTCATCCGTCTCATCTTCAAGTTTAAGAAAGCCTTTTACCTGTTCCTGTTCTTCGGGGGTGAGCTCCACGTTCTCGAGGAGATTCTCAGCCAGTCTCTTACACCACTTGCGTCTGGCGGTGCCGTCGGCATTATGCAGTTTTTCCAGGGAAAAGATGGGCGCAAAGAACACGCCGACCATCGGATATACGATTCCGCCGAGCACCACGACAGCGATCAGCACGTAAAAGATGATCTCGAGCACGATATGAACGGAGCCGAGTCTGTCTCCGATAGTGATCGCATTGCTGATAAGCCCCATCAGCACCAGAAGGATGAGGGATATAAAAAGCACTATCGACCACGCGTTTAACTTATTGTTCTTCATGTCTTTCGTTCCGATTCCCGGTCCGGATCATCAGTCCGGATCAAAGCCCTCTGTTCTTAAGTTCGCTCACGAGCTGAATATAGAACTCTCTTACATCGAAGCCGGGGATGTTCTCACGGTTTAAGTCTATCATATCGCCGTGTGATATGCCTCTGTTTCCGGGCGGAGTCAGGAAATGATAATCCTCTCCCCACTTAAACGATCCCTCACCGACAAGTCCGTCATTGGGTCCGTCAAAATATTTCACGAGATGGAAGCTGTAGTTGAGCGGAAATCTCCCGCCGCCTGCCTTTTTCATGCAGGAGCCGAAACTCTGATAATAGACTCCGGCAGCGTCCGTGATCTCTTCGTTGAACTTGGCGCACGATGAATGCGTAAGGTCATACACGGCCTTAAGAAAGTCGGGATCGTGGTCTCCGAGGCGAAGAAGAGCGGAGTTATATGTAGATGCCACCTGATTCTTCACCGCGCCCGGGATCTTCTCCAGAAGATAATCCGCAAACTCGCAACCTCTGTGCGGGGTGTTGATCGTGGTAAGGCTGGCGACCATATCAGATACGCCGCACTTGGCGATCGCATATCTGGAATCGAGGCCGCCTTTGGAATGGCCTATGATATTCACTTTTTCACATCCGGTCTCGGCAACTATGCGACGGATGCAGTCCGCAAGCTCGGCGCCGCACGCTGCGACCGAATCGGCCGACTGCTGGCCTCCGTAATAGACTGTCGCGCCGTTTGCGATCAGTTCATCCGGGATCCTGCCCCAGTAGTTTAAGAATCCCTGCTTAAAATCCCTGAAGAAAACACCGTGGACCAGAAGGATCGGATATTTCGTCCGGCATATCTGCTGATCGCGCCTTGCTGCGTTTGCGCGCAGCCTGTTATCCTCGGTCTTCACTTCATCGGAGACGGTCTTTATCATCTTGCCGAGCATCACGAGGTTGGCCGGGAATAACCATCCGAGGATGATGCCCCAGACTCTGTATCTGATGCCCAGCTGGACGGACGTCGAATATATGCGGATGATCCCGTTCCAGAAGATTATCGACAGGATAAGCACGGCCGATCCGATCGTACCCGCTATGCCGAATCCGGCCGATGCGCCCGAACCCGCTACATGCTTTACAATCCCCACGATCACGAGCACGATGCTTAAAGTCAGCGATAACATGAAAAGTATCAGGAGCTCGGCGCCGTCTGCACATACGCGGTGTCGGCCTTTGATGAGTGAGCGGTTGGTGAGTGAAGGAATGAAGTTGATGAAGCCAAAAAACAGCACAAAGAGCACGGCGATAATACCCGGAAGGTCTTTATCAAGCAGGGCCTGATGAACCATAGGGTTGATCGCGCAGACCGTGATCACGACAGTGCATATTATTCTGTATATCCATTTAATTATCGATTTCATATTTCTCCAAACAAAGCCCGCATGCGGGGAGCGTCGGGCCGCTCTTAGATCTGTCGCAGGATGCTATGATGCCGGGGATATCTTCGGGAGTGATGCGTCCCCTGCCGACTTCCAGAAGCGTGCCCGCGATGATGCGGATCATGTTGTAGAGGAAGCCGTTTCCGGTGATCGTAATGTCGATGTATTCATTTTTTTCATCAACTTTCATATCGTATATCGTGCGCACGGTCGTCTCCGCCTGGGAGCCCGCTGCGCAGAATGCCGCGAAGTCGTGCTCTCCGATGAAGGCTGATGCTGCCTTTTTCATTGCATCGGTATCCACGGGGCCGTATATGTGATGACGATACAGCCTCTCCATAGGAGGACATATCTCTCCGTGATAAAACCTGTAGCAATATGTCTTACGTGTCTCGACATGCCGGGGATGAAAATCATCTTCCGTCTGCCTCGAAGCCATTATTCTGATATCGGGGGGAAGGATTGAATTAAGCGCCGGAACGAATCTGTCCGGGGGAATCGTCGAGGAAGTGTCGAAGACGCAGAGATTTCCCTTGGCATGAACTCCCGCATCGGTACGGCTCGCACCGATCACCGTGATATCTTCGCCGGTGAGCTCGGAAAGCCCCGCATTCAGAACTCCCTCTATGGTCTTTTCTTCATGTGCCTGAAGCTGCCAGCCATGATAGGCTGTACCGTCATAAGACACAGTAAGCAGGATCCTCATGGTTTACATAACCTCAGCTAATGCTGCCCGCCGCGGCCGCGAACGGTTTACATAAATATCCTCATTGTTATACATCCGGCCAGATATAACCACACGATGGCATATGCGATGTAGTCGCGGCCGGCGTATTTGAGGGGTTTCATCTTGGTACGGCCGTCTCCGCCTCTATAGCATCTGGCTTCCATGGCCATGGCCAGATCGTTTGCGCGTCTGAATGCGGATACGAAGAGCGGAACAAGCAGCGGGACCAGTGCCTTCGCACGCTTGATGATATTGCCCGATTCAAAATCCGCTCCTCTCGCCATCTGAGCCTTCATGATGATATCGGTCTCTTCCAGCAGGATGGGTATGAATCTGAGCGCGATTGACATCATCATCGCGATCTCGTGCACCGGCACTCTGATATGAGAAAGAGGTCTAAGCAGCCTCTCCATTGCATCGGTCAGGTTATTGGGCGTCGTGGTTAAGGTCATCAGTGACGAACCCGTGATCAGGAGCGTAAGACGAAGCGCCATCGTAGCGCCCGCTTTAAGTCCCTCTTTGGATATCCTGAAAATCCAGAACTTCCAGAGTATCTCTCCGGGAGTAAGCAGCATGTTAAAAAGTATAGTGATCAGAAGGATGATCAGAACCGGCCGCAGTCCCTTGACGATATACTTCACCGGAACTTTGGAAAGAGCTACGCAGACACCCAGAAACAGGGCTACGAATATGTAGCCGATATAGGTGTTTACTATGAAGATTGAAATTATGTAAACCAAAGTGGCCACAAGCTTAACCCTGGGGTCCAGCCTGTGGATCACTGATTCTTCGTCATAATATTGTCCGATGGTAACTTCTCTAATCATAAAAAAATTAATGGTGATAGAGTTTCAGGATCTGCTCCACGGCGTCGTCCACCTTCGTCGTGGTCTCATCGACTTCATAGCCGATCCTCTTAATGGCTCTCATGATGTAGGTAACTTCCGGAACGCCCAGATCCATGCGCTCAAGCTCCCTGACATTCTTAAACACTTCGCCGGGCACATCATCATAAGCTATCTGTCCGTGTTCCATGACGATGAGCCTCTCGGCATAGTCGGCCACATCATCCATCGAATGCGAAACCAGGATGATGGTCATATGCTCGTCCCTGTGAAGCCTTGATATGAGTTCTAATATCTCCACGCGGCCCTGGGGATCTAAGCCCGCTGTCGGCTCGTCAAGTATCAGGATCTGTGGTTTCATCGCCAGAACGCCTGCGATCGCAACTCTTCTCTTCTGTCCTCCGGAGAGTTCAAAAGGAGAATTGTAGAAATCATCATCGTCTACACCCACGCTCTTTAACGCTTCATAAGCGCGGAGTTCGACCTCTTTACGGTCCAGGCCCAGATTGGTCGGTCCGAAGCACACATCCGAGAATACATCGGCCTCAAAAAGCTGATGCTCGGGATACTGGAAAACGAGTCCCACTTTTCCGCGGAGAGCCTTGCGGTCATACCCCTTGGCATTGATATCTTCTCCGTCAAAAAGGATCTGTCCGGATGTAGGCTTCAGCAGTCCGTTTAAGTGCTGAACGAGAGTGGACTTGCCGCATCCCGTATGTCCGATAAGGCCTATGAACTCGCCGTCATTGATCGTAAGGCATATGTCCTTTAACGCATGGACGCTGTGATTCGTATCGGCGCTGTATATGCAGTTTACATGATCGAGCGTCATAGACATTTCTTCAGTTCCTCCCTGAGTTCCTGCCTTGTGAGGATTCCGTCGGGAATGGGCATGCCGGCTTTCTTGAGTTCATGTGCGACCTTGGTGGCCTGCGGAACGCCTAAGTGAAGTTCCTCGAGCTTCTCCACCTGTGAAAAGATCTCCTTCGGAGTTCCTTCCATCGCGATATGCCCCTTATCCATGACAAAGATGCGATCGGAATAGATGGTCTCTTCCATGTAATGAGTGATCAGCACTATCGTGATCTTCTCAACATCGTTAAGAGCCCTCGCCGCTCTGATGACTTCTCTTCGTCCGTGAGGATCGAGCATGGCTGTGGGTTCATCAAATATGATGCACTTGGGATGCATCGCAAGCACGCCCGCAATGGATACGCGCTGTTTCTGTCCGCCTGATAATTTGTTTGGTGAATGTTTGGAATAATCGAGCATCCCTAGAAGTTTCAAACTCTCGTTCACACGCTCCCAGATCTGGTCTGTAGGGATACCCAGGTTCTCAGGTCCGAATCCGACATCCTCTTCCACGAGCTGACCGATGATCTGGTTGTCCGGATTCTGGAATACCATGCCGGCGCGCTGCCTGACTTCCCAGGTATTCTTCTCCTCGGCTGTCAGCAGTCCGTCAACATATACCTCGCCCTCTGAAGGCGTGAGGATCGCATTGATCTGCTTGGCGAGGGTTGATTTGCCCGAACCGTTATGTCCGAGAATGGAAATGAACTCGCCGGGCTGCACATCGATATTGACATCGTCCACGGCTCTGGTTATTCCGCTGACGTTGCCCTCATCATCTCTGCGTATATATTCATATGAAACTTTGTCTGTTCTTATGATGCCCATAATCACTCATTTTACCCGTATGGACCGCGTTAGTCAAACTTTACGGGGTCTTCTGGAAGTGCTGATAGTCCTTGCATGAGTTCCAGTCTCCGCCCCATTTAAAACCGTGCGCCTTAAACAGTTTATAGCACAGGTCATTTTCATCGATCTTATACGGAAAAGAGGCACTCCTGTCGACATAGATCTCGCTTCCGGCAGGGGAGATATAATCTCCTCCTCCCTCGCCTGCTCCGAATACGATGTAGGGGTTATAGAAAGGATTGATATCGATGGCCATGCCGTAAGCATGCTTAGATAACGAACTGGATCCGTCGACAACTCTGTAGTTAAAGCATGAAGTGTTGTCCGCACACATGGAAGCGGTATCGTCTCCGCCGAAGTTGTCGACCAGATATATGCTGTCTATCCGGTAATCGGATTTGTATAGCTCTGAAAAAATCTCCAGGAAGTCTTTCGAGATCTTCTTATTGCATATCAGTTCACCTGCCTGAGTCAGACCGTTGAAGTCAACATAGAGCAGACCGACATACTCAAGATCATCATAAGATATGACCATATCGGGTGTTCCGGCGTATGAAACACCGGTGATATAATCGCGTACTTCCTGACTCAAAGGTTCGCTGTAGAAGCCGGGCTCGTAAGTATATCGACCTTCAGGGTCAATATTCGGGTCATAGAAATGGACCATAACCGAAGTATTATATTCGGGAACGGAACCTGAATCCGCGGTTTCGGTGGATTCTCCGAGAGTTTCATTTTCGGAGGCATCGGCGTTATTGACTCCATCAGTCAGCTCTCCTTCACCGCTCTCTGCTCCGGCTTGTTCAGGACTGTCTGCGGGCTCCTTCATGGCTGCGGTTTCGACTGTCTCGGTCCCTGGAACAGCTTCCTCACCGGCCTTAGGGATCTCCATCGTCTCCCTGTCTGGTATCTCCTCCCGGCCGTACGCTATCTCCGGATTAGCCTCAGCGTAGTCGCTGATCGTCTCACCCAGCAGGAAATGGATGCTTAATACCGATATCGCAGTCACAAGCGCGATCATGCCCAGCCCCTGAAGAATCGGGAGCGTATATTTATTCTTATGCAGTAAGTTGTGGATTTTGTCTTTGATTCTCATTTCTATGCCATTTTACTACACGTGTGCCTGTTCTGCTACAAAAAAGGCGCCGCACCTTACGATGCGGCGGCCTTATGATAAATCTTTTCTAACTTATACGAGCTCAAGAACTACTTCCATAGCTGCATCGCCCTTACGGGGACCGATCTTAACGATACGGGTATATCCGCCGTTACGTCCTGTATACTTGGGAGCGAGCTCATCGAACAGCTTAGCTACAAGATCGACTTCCTTGGTTGCCTTCTTGTATCCGGCACCCTTCTTGGCGGGCTTCTCGGTTACAGAGTAGAGAACCTTCATCATCTGACGTCTTGCATGAAGTCTGCTGGGAAGATCTTTCTTGATCTCCTTGCTTACCGTATCATATACGGTAACCTTCTTGCCGTCCTTCTCCTCTTTTACTCTCTTGCCGTCCTTATCTTTTCTTGCAACCTTAGCTTCGATGGTAACTGTCTCGAAGTTATCTTTTTCCTTAACTGCAAGAGCGATGAGTCCGTCTGCGATCTTCTGAACTTCCTTAGCCTTAGCCTCGGTAGTGATGATCCTTCCATGATAGATCAGGTTTGTTACCTGGTTACGGAGCAGAGCTTTTCTCTGGTCTGATGTTCTGCTCAGCTTTCTGTACTTTGCCATTGTGTGGCTCCTTTCTACACATATATGTGCTTCTTCGGTCTTATCATATATGCTGATAAAACATTACTGATTATTCGTCGCTGTCGTTCTTTAAGCTGAGTCCCATGTCCTCGAGTTTCTTAAGAACCTCGTCGAGTGACTTCTTGCCCAGGTTACGAACCTTCATCATATCGCTGGAGGTCTTGCTGATAAGATCCTCAACAGTGTTGATGTTTGCACGCTTCAGGCAGTTGTAAGAACGAACCGAGAGCTCGAGTTCATCGATGCTCTGTGACAGAACCTTGTCGTTACCGCTTCCTTCGCTGTCGGAACGGATCACAGGACCGCCGAGCTTAGCTACTTCGGAGAGATCCACGAACAGTGCGAGGTGCTCGCTTAAGATCTTGGCAGCAAGACTTACTGCTTCGTCGGGCGCAAGTGTGCCATTGGTAACAACATCAAGTGTAAGCTTGTCATAGTCTGTGATCTGGCCTACACGGGTATTAACTACCGATACGTTTACTCTCTCTACGGGAGTGTAGATGGAGTCGATCGGGATCACACCGATGGGCATGTCATCTGACTTGTTGCGGTCAGCGGATACATATCCTCTGCCCTTGGTGATGGTAAGCTCGATATAAAGCTTGGTCTTCTTGCCGCTTAATGTGGCAATGACCTGATTGGGGTTAATGATCACGATATCCTGATCAGCCTGGATATCAGCACCGGTCACAACGCCCTCGCCCTCATACTCGATATAAGCAACCTTGGGCTCGTTGGACTCGGAGTTGTTCTGGATAACCAGTCCCTTGATGTTCATAACGATCTCAGTCACATCTTCCTTAACTCCTTCGATGGATGAGAACTCATGAAGAACACCTTCTATCTTGATCTGGCTCACTGCGGAACCGGGAAGAGAAGAAAGCATGATACGGCGAAGTGAATTGCCGAGTGTATTACCGTAACCTCTCTCGAGGGGCTCTACAACGAATCTGCCGAACTTCTTATCCTCAGATATCTCAATATTCTTGATTTCGGGTCTTTCAAAATCAAACATTTAATAACCCTCCTTACTGGTTTTACTTAGAGTACAACTCGACAATAAGCATCTCGTTTACGGGTACATCGATCTGTTCTCTGGTGGGAAGAGACTTGATTGTAGCCTTCATGGCTTCAAGATCTGTATCAAGCCATTCGGGGAAAAGTCTTCCACCGGTAACCTCTACGACATCCTTGTAACGCTGTAAGGATTTTGCTTTCTCTGAAAGCTCGATAACATCGCCGGCCTTGCACTGATATGAAGGAATGTTCACGCACTTTCCGTTAACGGTCACATGCTTATGTCCTACTACCTGACGTGCTTCTCTTCTGGTACGTGCGAAACCTGCACGGAAAACGATGTTGTCAAGTCTTGACTCGAGCATGACCATAAGGTTCTCACCGGTCATACCCTTCATACGGTCTGCCTTCTCATAGTAATTACGGAAGGGCTTCTCAAGCACACCGTATATGAATTTTGCTTTCTGCTTCTCGCGAAGCTGGAGTCCGTACTCGGAAACCTTTCTTCCGGAGCGTGTGGACTGTCTTCTGGATTTCTTGTCGTATCCTAAGAATGTAGGATCAAGATCAAGTGATCTACATCTCTTGAGGACAGGAGTCTTGTCTACTGCCATTGTTTTTTCCTTTCTGTTAATGTTTTTAGTCGTTTACGATGTCTGTCCTTCCTTCGTCAGGCCAGCCATGCAAATTCGCTTCGCGAAGTTTGCGGGCCTGTTTAAGGGTTACATCTTCATCCGACACAGTGACCTGATTATACGCGACGTCTCTTAGGCGGACGGCATCCGTTGTGAGGAACGGGAGTAACATCACAGATACTCTCTACCTGAAGTCCGTTTGCTGCAAGTGCTCTGATGGCTGCTTCACGTCCTGAACCCGGTCCCTTTACGAATACATCAACCTTCTTAAGTCCATGTACGGTTGCAGCCTTGGTAGCTGTCTCAGCTGCCATCTGTGCTGCATAGGGAGTAGATTTCCTTGAACCTCTGAAGCCCAGTCCACCTGCGCTTGCCCATGACAGTGCGTTTCCGGCATCATCAGTCAACGTAACGATAGTGTTGTTGAATGAAGCCTGAATGTGTGCCTGTCCGTGTTCAACGTTTTTCTTGACACGTTTCTTTACTGCTTTCTTAGTAACCTTTGCCATAAAACTAACCTACTTTCTAAAAGTTGATCCTGTGCCTCTTAAGGCACAACAATGTTAACTATACTTATTTCTTCTTGCCTGCAACGGTTCTCTTAGGACCCTTACGTGTGCGGGCGTTGGTCTTGGTCTTCTGTCCGCGAACGGGAAGGCCTTTACGGTGACGGATACCTCTGTAGCATCCGATCTCCTGAAGACGCTTGATGTTCATAGCGACTTCTCTTCTGAGATCACCTTCTACCATATAATCTCTCTCGATGATCTCTGAGATCCTCTTAACCTCGTCGTCAGTGAGTTCTCTGACACGGGTATCAGGGTTTACTTTGGCAGCTTCAAGAATCTTATTGGAACTTGTTCTGCCGATTCCGTAGATATAGGTAAGTCCTATCTCTACACGCTTGTCTCTGGGTAAGTCAATACCAACTATACGAGCCATTTACTGTTTCCTCCATGTTAACTGTGATCTGCGCTTAGCGCATTCATCAAACTAATTGATAGGGGTGAATATCACCCGACCGTTTTTACGATCATCCAGACATCTGGTATCAAAAAGTATGAGCGATGGCTCATTACCCTTGTACCTGTTTATGCTTGGGATTCTCGCAAATGATCCTTATCTTACCTTTTCTTTTGATGACTTTGCACTTTTCACAGATCGGTTTTACTGATGAGCGAACTTTCATGTTTACTCCTCCTTTCAAACTAATCCATAAGTTCCCGGCCTAAAAAAGCGCCGACTGATATTATATCACGCCGAAGCGGCGTAATCAACATATTTTTTATTTATCTCTCCAGATTATACGTCCCTTGGAAAGATCGTAGGGCGAAAGTTCCATAGTCACCTTGTCACCGGGCAGGATTCTTATGAAGTTCTGGCGAAGCTTTCCGCTTATGTGTGCCAGTACTACATGCCCGTTCTCGAGCTCCACACGGAACATCGTGTTGGGAAGCTTCTCAACTACGGTACCTTCAATTTCGATCACATCTGTCTTTGACATATATTTCCTCCCTGCAGCTTTTTCCTTTCTTCCTCATGCAGCGTCAGTATCTCGGGTTCTGAATCCGTGATCAGGACCGTATTCTCGTAATGTGCCGAATACATCCCGTCACAGGTGACGACCGTCCAGTCATCATCAAGCCATTCGACTTCTTCGGTGCCCATATTGATCATGGGTTCTATCGCAAGCGTCATGCCCTTCTTTAACTTAGGGCCGCGCCTCCTCTGTCTGAAATTCGGGATATTGGGCGATTCATGGAGATGAGTGCCTATCCCGTGTCCGCAGAGATCCTCGACTATCCCGTATCCGTACGGCGTTACATAATCGTCGATCGCTGCGCTGATATCATGAAGCCTGCATCCTGCTCTGGCCTTGGTAATCCCGGCAAAAAAAGAATCCCGCGTCACTTCTATCAGCTTCGCCGCCTCCGGTGAGATCTCTCCCACGCCGTATGTCCTGGCAGCGTCCGAATGATAACCTCTGTATATGAGTCCCGCATCCAGGCTTACGATGTCGCCTTCCTGCAAAATGCGGTCTTTGGTGGGGATACCGTGTACCACCTCGTCGTTAACGGATACGCATATGCTTGCGGGATAACCGTTATAGTTAAGGAAGTTCGGTATGCCTCCGAGCTTTCGTATCAGCGCCTCGCCCTGTTCGTCTATGTCTGCGGTGCTGATACCGGGTCGTATGATCTGACCGAGTTCGTAATGTACTATGCCAAGGAGCCTGCAGGACTCGCGCATGTACTCTATCTCGTCTTCGGTCTTGATATTGATAGCCATTTTATGTTAACCAAGTATCGATACTATCGCATTGAAGACATCTTTCATGTCCTGTGTACCGTCAACGGTCTTAAGGACGCCTTCAGCTGTGTAGAAATCGATCAGCGGCTGTGTCTGCGTATGATATACATTAAGTCTGTTCTGAACCGTCTCGGGCTTATCGTCATCGCGAAGGATCAGTTCGCCGCCGCATACATCACAGATGCCTTCCTTCTTCGGCGGAACATGCTCGATATGATATGTTGCTCCGCAGGTCACGCAAGCTCTGCGTCCGCCCATTCTCTTAACGATGTTCTCATCAGGCACGTCCACATCTATCGCAAAATCGATTGACTCGCCGAGTCTATCAAGCTCTTTCTTAAGTGTCTCAGCCTGAGGGATCGTTCTCGGGAAACCATCCAGAACATATCCGTTCTTGCAGTCATCCTGAGCTACTCTGTCGAGCAGGATCCTTACCGTGAGCTCATCGGGAACAAGTTCTCCCTTATCCATGTAAGCCTTGGCCTCACGCCCAAGATCCGTGCCGTTCTTTATATTTGCTCTGAAGATATCACCCGTAGATACATGGGGGATACCGTATCTTTCAGCTATCATTTTGGCCTGGGTACCTTTACCTGCACCCGGCGCACCTAACATAACAATCTTCATAATCTCTTATACCTTATTAAACAACTTAAGGATGCGGATACAGATTGTTCTCCGGCAGGTGCTTGAGAGTCGCCGCTGCTTAGCGAGGTCCCTCACGAGCTTAGCATGCGCTGCGAACGATCAGCAGCGAAAGCGTGCCTGCGGAGAATGATCTGTATTCCGCATCCATAATTAATCATTTAAGAATCCCTTGTAGTTACGTACCAGCATCTGCGACTCAACCTGCTTGATGGTCTCGAGCACAACGCTGACGATGATTATCAGGCTCGTACCGCCGAAGGATACGTTAGCACCGAACAGACCGTTGAATACGAAGGGCAGAACACATACGATGATGAGTCCGACAGCTCCGATGAATACGATGTAGTTCAGTATCTTGGCGAGATAATCGCTGGTAGGCTTGCCGGGACGGATACCCGGTACAAAACCGCCCTGCTTCTTCATGTTATCCGCGATCTCCAAAGGATTGAAGGTAATGGATGTGTAGAAGTAAGCAAAGAATACTACGAGTATTACATATACCAGCAGACCGAGTGTGTACTGAGGCTGGCTGGGGTTGCACCAGTTATTGGAAGAAAGACCCTTGAGGATCTCTCCCCATACGCCTGTTCCGTTGATATTGAAGAACGAGCATATGATAACCGGGAACTGCATAAGGCTCGATGCGAAGATGACCGGGATAACACCGCCGGTGTTGACTCTGAGCGGGATGTTGGTCGTCTGACCGCCAACCATCTTACGTCCCTGAACCTTCTTTGCGTACTGTACGGGGATCTTGCGCACGCCGTCGTTAAGCACGATAACGAGTACGACCATTCCGACGATGACAGCGATGATGATGATCGCTGATACAGCACCTTTTGCTATGGATTTGTTCTTGATGAACTGCTCATACAGGGATGCGATATCCTGAGGTACTCTTGAAAGGATGTTGATGGTCAGGACGATTGAGATACCGTTTCCTATACCATTCTCGGTGATCCTCTCACCTATCCACATCAGGAAAGCAGAACCTGCGGTAAGTGCAGCAACTACAAGAATAACATTAAGAGCATTGAACTCTTCGAGCAGTCCGCTCCTGCCGAATCCTACTGCCATTGCAGTTGACTCTATAAGTGCAAGAGCTACTGTCACGTAACGGGTGATGGATGCGATCTTCTTACGGCCATCCTCACCGTCTCTCTGCATCTCTTCGAGCTTCGGTATCGCGATCGTCAAAAGTTGCATGATGATCGATGAAGTGATGTAGGGAGTGATATTAAGGGCGATGATCGACATGTTAAGGAAAGATCCGCCGGTGAATGCATCAAAGAAGTTGAATGCATCGCCTGTCTGCTGGGCAAACCAGTTAGCGAAATAGTTCCTGTCTACGCCCGGAACGGGAAGCTGTGAAGCAAGTCTGATGACAACGAGCATTGCCAGAGTCATCAGGATCTTGTTTCTCAGTTCCTTGATCTTAAAAGCATTTTGTACGGTATTGAACATTAGATCACCTCTGCAGTTCCACCAAGTGCCTCAATCTTTTCTTTTGCGGATGCGCTATAAGCGTTAACCTTGACATTGAGCTTCTTGGTAAGTTCGCCATTGCCTAAAATCTTGACACCATCTGCTGTTTTGTTGATGATGCCGCGCTCAAGGAGTTCGTTAACCCCTACTTCGGCGCCATTGTCAAAAGCTTCCAACGCACTAACATTTATAGCTATTATCTCTTTGTGATTTATGTTCTTGAAACCTCTCTTGGGAAGTCTTCTGTAGAGAGGCATCTGGCCACCTTCGAAACCGATCCTGGGTGCGCCTGAACGTGCTTTCTGTCCTTTGTGTCCCTTACCGGCAGTCTTGCCGTTTCCCGAACCGTGACCACGTCCGCGTCTGAAGTTGTCGCTTTGCTTGGAACCGGCTGCAGGCTGTAAATTAGATAATTCCATTATGCTTCCTCCTCTACTGCGACTAAGTGACTAACCTTACGGATCTGACCTCTGGTAGCACCGTTATCAGGTAATTCAACTGTCTGATGTAATTTATGCAGCCCCATAGCCTCTACGGTTGCCTTCTGCTTGGGTATAGCTCCTATGGGAGACTTTACCAGAGTAACCTTGATGGTAGATGCTGCTTTCTTCTTTCCTGCCATTGTATACTCCTTTCTCAGCCTGTGATCTCGGCAACTGATTTGCCGCGCTTCCTGGCTACTTCCTCAGGAGTCTTAAGAGAAGTAAGTCCGCTGATAGTTGCAAGGACTACGTTCTGCTTGTTATTAGATCCCAGGGACTTGGTACGGATGTTTCTGATACCTGCAAGCTCGCAAACGACACGTGCGGGACCACCTGCGATGATACCCGTACCTTCGGGAGCCTTCTTAAGCAGTACATTGGCTGAGCCGTACTTACCTATTGTGTCGTGAGTAAGGGATGAATTATCATCCATGGCTATCTCAACGAGGTGCTTGATGGCATCCTCTTTTCCTTTACGGATAGCTTCAGGGATTTCCACTGCTTTACCCAGACCTGCACCTACATGTCCGTTGCCGTCACCGACAACAACCAGTGCGGTGAATCTCATGCTGCGACCACCCTTAACGGTCTTGGTAACGCGCTTGATGGCAACAACCTTATCATTTAACTCTAACTGACTTGCGTCTATGATAGTGTGTTTCATTATCGTCTCCTTCCTCTTAGAATTCCAGTCCGGCTTCTCTTGCAGCCTCAGCGAGTGCTGCGATCTTGCCCTGATATATGAAGCCGCCTCTGTCGAATACTACCTCTTTGATACCCGCATCTACGGCTCTCTTGCCGATAACGGATCCGAGGTAAGCAGCTGCCTCGACATCATTAGTCTTGGTGAGCTTTGCCTTAACCTCTTTCTCAAGAGTTGAAGCGGAAACGAGTGTGTTGCCTGCAGCGTCATCGATAATTTGAGCATACATATGCTGATTGCTTCTGAATACAGCCAAACGAGGTCTTGAAGCTGTGCCGCTCAAGTGGTTACGTATTCTTCTGTGCTTTTTAGCACGGACATCTTGTCTTGATTCTTTTCTGACCATCTCTATACTCTCCTTATCTATTATTTCTTACCGGCCTTACCGGCTTTGCGACGGATAGTCTCATCAGCATACTTGATACCTTTGCCCTTGTAAGGTTCAGGTCTTCTCTTGTCTCTGATCTCTGCTGCGAACTGTCCTACTTTTTCCTTGTCGATGCCCTTGACGATGATGATATTCTGACCTTCAAGTACGGTCTCGATACCTTCAGGGTCTGTCATCTCTACCGGATGAGAGTAACCTAAGTTAAGGGTCAGAGTCTTGCCTGACTTGGATGCTCTGTAACCAACACCGTTTACTTCAAGCTTCTTCTCATAGCCTTCGGTAACACCTACGATCATGTTGTTGATCAGTGTTCTTGTAAGACCATGTAAAGATTTCATCTTCTTAAGATCATTGGGACGTGCAACCGTAAGCTGTCCATCCTCCATCTTGATCTCCATCTCAGAGGGAAGTGTTCTCTTTAACTCCCCTTTGGGACCTTTAACAGTCACTGTGTTATTTTCTGCCACATCTACGTTAACACCCGCAGGTATGGCGATTGGCATTCTTCCTATACGTGACATGCCCGTACCTCCTAATCTTTTGAAAAATTACCAAACGAAAGCAAGTACTTCACCGCCGACCTGAAGCTCTCTGGCCTTCTTATCGGTGATAACGCCCTGGTTGGTAGAAATGATTGCGATTCCAAGACCTCCGAGTACCTTGGGAAGCTCGTCCTTGCCTGCATATACTCGAAGTCCCGGCTTGGAGATTCTCTTGATACCGCTTATGATCTTGTCGTTCTTGTCCTCACCATACTTAAGTGTGATGTGGATGTTCTTGAAACTGCCGGCGTCAACCAGCTCATATTTCTTGATGTAACCTTCCTCAAGAAGAATGTCAGCGATAGCTGTCTTCATCTTGGAAGAAGGGATATCAACTGTATCGTGTTTTGCAGTATTAGCATTACGGATTCTGGTAAGCATATCTGCAATAGGATCACTCATTGTCATTTGATTTTGCCTCCTTACTTTCTATACTTATCTGAATTTACCAGCTGGCTTTCTTTACGCCGGGGATCTGTCCCTTGTAAGCCAGTTCACGGAAGCAAACTCTGCAGATTCCGTACTTTCTTAACACTGAATGCGGACGTCCGCATATCTTGCAGCGGGTGTACTCTCTGGTGGAGAACTTAGGTTTGCGCTGCTGCTTAACCTTCATAGATGTCTTAGCCATGAATACGATTCCTCCTTATCTGGCAAACGGCATACCGAAGAGTCTGAGAAGTTCTCTTGCCTCTTCATCTGTCTCGGCAGTGGTAACGATGATGATATCCATACCTCTGACCTTATCAACCTTGTCATACTCGATCTCAGGGAAGATCAGCTGCTCCTTGATGCCCAAAGCATAATTGCCTCTGCCGTCAAATGAGTTGGGATCTACACCTCTGAAGTCACGCACACGGGGAAGTGCCAGGTTAACCAGACGATCAAGGAACTCATACATCTTGTCTCCGCGAAGAGTGGTCTTGCAGCCGATGGCCATGCCCTCTCTTATCTTGAAGTTTGCGATGGAGTTCTTTGCACGTGTGATAACTGCCTTCTGTCCTGTGATGGTCTCCATATCGGATACAGCGCCCTCAAGCACCTTTGCGTTATCTTTTGCTTCACCGACGCCCATGTTTACCACGATCTTGTCGAGCTTGGGAACCTGCATTACGTTCTTGTAGCCGAACTTGCTGGTCATGGCGTCCATGATCTCATTCTTATATGTTTCTTTAAGTCTGCTGCTCAATTTTCGCTCCTCCCCTATTAATCAATGACATCGCCGGTAGACTTGGCTACGCGGACCTTCTTGCCATCCTTAAAGTCAAAGCCTACTCTTGTTGCCTTGCCCTTGTGCATATACATCACGTTGGAAATATCAAGGGGGGCCTCCTTCTGTACGATACCGCCGCTTGCGTTTGCTGCTGAAGGCTTCTCGTGCTTGGTGATCATGTTGATACCTTCTACGATTACTTTGCCCTTTGCAGGATCAACGGCGATAACCTTGCCTTCTCTGTCTTTATCTTTGCCGGCGATAACCTTAACGGTATCACCTTTCTTAATCTTACAAGTTGCCATCTCGGTCCTCCTTATAATACTTCGGGAGCCAGAGAAACGATCTTCATGAACTGCTTGTCACGAAGTTCTCTTGCTACAGGTCCAAAAATACGTGTACCTCTGGGAGTCTTGTCATCTCTGATGATAACGGCAGCATTCTCATCGAATCTGATGTATGAGCCGTCCTTACGATGTGCACCCTTAACGGTACGAACAACGACTGCCTTGACTACCTCACCCTTCTTGACAACGCCGCCGGGTGTTGCATCTTTAACGGTAGCAACGATTATATCACCGATATTGGCATATCTTCTGGTGGAACCGCCCATAACTCTGATGCAGAGAAGCTCTTTGGCACCGGTGTTATCAGCGACCTTCAGTCTGCTTTCCTGTTGAATCATGATCTATCTCCTTCTAACTAAAAGTCCGGCTATTACGCCGCAAATCACTTTGCTCTCTCTACGATCTCAACAAGTCTCCATCTCTTATCCTTTGACAGAGGTCTTGTCTCCATTACCTTAACGGTATCACCTATGTTGCATTCATTGTTCTCGTCATGAGCTTTGAGCTTGTAAGTTCTCTTTACGATCTTGTTGTAAAGGGGATGCTTTACATGATCCTCTATGGCAACAACAATGGTCTTGTCCATCTTATTGCTGGTGACCTTGCCGGTACGGGTCTTTCTTAAATTCCTTTCCACTGTGTCTCTCCTTTCCGTGACAATACGAATTAAGCTTCTTTAGCCTTCTGTGTGATCACTGTCTGAATTCTTGCGATGTTTCTTCTGACTTCCTTAATTCTTGCTGTATTGTCAAGCTGGTTAGTAGCGTTCTGGAATCTCAGGTTGAAGAGTTCTTTCTTGGCATCTGTCAGAGCCTGTGCCAGTTCCGCATCGGTCTTGGTTGTCAGCTCAGCTGTATATTTATTAGTTTTCATTTGCAGCACCGCCTTCCAGATCGGCTTTTGATACGATCTTACACTTGCAGGGAAGTTTGTGTGTAGCGAGACGAAGAGCTTCTCTTGCTGTTTCTTCAGGAACTCCTGCGATCTCAAACATTACACGTCCCGGTTTAACAACAGCTACCCAGTACTCTAAAGTACCTTTTCCTGAACCCATTCGGGTCTCGGCAGGCTTAGCGGTAACGGGCTTGTCAGGGAAGATCTTGATCCAAACCTTACCACCACGCTTGATGTAACGGTTGATGGCGATACGGGCCGCCTCTATCTGATTGGATTTGATCCAGCAAGGCTCAGTTGCGACTATACCGTATTCACCGTATGTGATCGTATTACCACGGGTAGCCTTGCCGGCCATGCTTCCGCGGAACTGCTTACGACGTTTTACTCTTTTAGGCATTAACATTATTTATCGCTCCCTTCCTCGTTGGATTTGGTAGGAAGGATCTCACCCTTGTAGATCCATACCTTAACTCCGACTTTACCGTAAGTCGTGTCGGCCTCAGCGAAGCCGTAGTCAATGTCTGCACGAAGTGTCTGAAGCGGGATGGTTCCCTCTGAGTAGAACTCTGTACGGGCCATGTCCGCACCACCCAGACGACCTGCTACTGCAGCCTTGATACCAAGAGCGCCTGCCTTCATGGTTCTGCCCATGCAGGACTTCATGGCACGTCTGAAGGATACACGGTTCTCGAGCTGGCTTGCGATGTTCTCTGCAACAAGCTGTGCATCTCTGTCAGGTCTCTTGATCTCCTTGATATCTACCGAAAGTTTCTTATCGGTGAGCTTAGCAAGCTCCTGCTTGGTGATCTCGATCTCCTGGCCGCCCTTACCGATCACGATACCGGGCTTAGCGGTGTAGATGATCACCTTTACTCTGTCAGATGCTCTCTCGATCTCGATCTTGGAAACACCTGCGCTGTAGAGTTTCTTCTTCAGATACTCTCTGATCTTGTAATCTTCAACCAGATAGTCAGCGAAATCCTTGTCATCTGCGTACCATCTGGAATCCCAATCTTTGATAACACCCACTCTTAAACCGTGAGGATTAACTTTCTGTCCCATTAATTTCTCCTTTCGTCTAGGTAACCGATCATTTCTCGTCGAGGATCAGCGTGATGTGGCATGTACGCTTTTCGATCCTGTAAGCTCTACCCTGTGCTCTGGGCTGGATACGCTTCATTGTCGGTCCCTTATTCGCATAGCATTCTGCGATATAGAGATTATCACGGCTCATTCCGTTGTTGTTCTCTGCGTTTGCGATAGCAGACTCGAGCAACTTCTTGATAAGTGATGATGCATATCTGGGGTTGTACTCTAAGATACCGAGTGCGGTCTCTACATCCTTGCCGCGGATGGCATCAAGTACAAAGCAGGCCTTTGTTACAGATACTCTCGCGAAGCTCAGCTTAGCGGAGGGCCTTGTATCTTTATTTGCGTTTCTCTCTCTTTTTATCTGAGATCTATGTCCTTTAGCCATAGATGTTTGCCTCCTTTCGAATTACCAAGCTTACTTAACCTTGGACTTACGCTCGTCCTTGTCATGACCTCTGTAGGTTCTGGTTGCTACGAACTCGCCGAGCTTATGACCTACCATATCTTCTGTGATATATACCGGCACATGCTTCCTGCCATCGTGAACTGCAATTGTATGTCCCACGAAGGAAGGGAAGATCGTGGAGCGGCGTGACCAGGTCTTGATAACTGACTTGTCGCCGGAAGCATTGAGCGCGTCTACTTTCTTAAGCAGGCTCTCGTCTGC
>JAFZQY010000097.1 GCA_017620155.1 Lachnospiraceae bacterium
CCAGACGACCGATACGACCGAATCCGTTAATTGCTACTTTTACTGCCATGTGAGATTCCTCCTAAGAAAAAATAGATTTATGAATACCTGACAGAGGTTTTCTGTCAAAACTTCGTCAGCGGTATCAATTATACTCAATCTACGTTCACAATTCAAGAGAATTGTTGATTTTTACAGAGTTTTTACAACTCGGACAAAAGCCCTTAATCTCAGATCTTAACCTGTACGGGGATCCTCGCATCATACACCGTGTAGTATTCGAAACCGGCCTCCTTTAGCACCTCTTCGGCTCTGCCCAGTCCGCGTCCGACATCCTCGACCTTATGAGCATCGCTTCCGACAGTGATCAGTTCACCGCCAAGCTCTTTATATCTTCTGAGGATATCCGTGCAGGGGTTTAACTCCTTCAGGCCGTACTTGATAGCCGCGGTGTTGACCTCGATCCCCTTTTCCAGATCGATGATACGGTTCAGGATCTTATCCAGGATATCCTTGTACTTGTCATAAGAATAATCCTGATCCAGAGTCCTGCCCTTGCGTACCACATAATCGAGATGTCCTACGACATCGAAGTTACTGTAAGACCTTAAGTTCTCATATACTGCCTCGAAGTATCTCCTGTAGGCTTCCTCGTCGCTTCTGCCTTCAAAGTATTCCGTATCATATATGTCGATACCGTCAACTACATGAACGGAGCCGATCACGAAATCAAAGTCATGCTCCTTTGCAACTTTTACATTGGCCTTCACAACATCGGGCTGAAGTCCCAGTTCGATGCCGAAACGGATGTTGATATCATTCACATATTTGTTCTTTAAGATCAGCAGATGATACAGATACGAATCCACATTGCACTCAAATAAGCCTTCGGGCGTTTCGGGGGTCACCGGGAAATTCAGGTCCATATGCTCGGTAAAAGCGATATCCTTAAGTCCCAGGGATAATGCTTTCTGTATCATTTCCTCCATATCGGCTTCGGAATCTCCCGAAAAAGAAGTATGAAGATGAAAATCAGATGTAATGCTCATATCCTTCCTCCTATGTGATGGTTTATCGTATCGCGTTCGTGCAGGCTATCGGATCAAACCTGCATCAGAACGGTCTGTCGGTCATGGATCCGGGGAAGCATGCGGCCTCCGTGCGAACCAGGTCAGGCATGTCCGCCACAACATCCTCATCCCCTATTCCCAGAAGATAAGCGGTTACGGGAGAGATCTCTCCGTATACCTCATCCGGGAAAGTGGTATATACGCCGTTTATCTTGGTAAAAGTTCGGAGCATGATATCATCGCTGCATACTTCGGCCAGCGTATCATATGTCTCCTTGCTGAATACTTCTGCGCTGTCGTAGAAATCCTCCGCTCCGAACAGATGCAGCAGTTCGTGTGCAAAAACGGTAGGAGTCTCATACTCATACGTGGGTGAGTACATATCCTGGAGATAAAGCAGACAGCCCTCGTTCCAGATCTGATCACCGTCCTCAACGAAGTGCATCGAAGAATATGAACATCCCTCGTGAGGGATCATATACAGGAATGCAACCGAAGAAGTATTGTACTTCTGGCACAGTTCACGATAAGGAACCTGACCTACCCATTCGAGCTCCAGACCGTCCATATAGTGCTCCTGCTTGGTAGTTACATATGCAGGTATCTCCTCATAAACACGGATCGAGTATGCAAGCTCGGGATCCTCCTCCCAGTCATATATGAGATTAGTCTCTGTGTCATACTCTTCCTTCATGGTATCAGCAACGAAATCATATGCGATCCTGCAGGTCTTAAGCATCTGCTGCTTCTCTTCCTCGGTCCAGAGGTCCTCTTCCTCATCCACGAATATGCTGATGATGACCGTAGGTTCCCAGATATAGGATGCGGATCCGGTATGACGCTCCTTCCATTCCTTCTCCGTCATGTATCCGACCAGATACTCCTCTTCGGGTTCCTCCTCAACCTCAGCCTCGGGCTCTTCCTCAGTTTCTCCTGCTTCGGGCTCCACATAAGGTACTGCCTCCGCGAGATGAAGATCCTCTTCGGGGGTCACCGTATCATCAACATCCTCGAGATTGGTATCGATATCCACATATCCTTCGGGCGCAGGGATCTCATCAGCCTTGCAGCCTCCGAGAAATACGATCGCACCCGCAAGCGTCAGCGCAAGTGCTTTATATACAAGCGATCTTTGGTTCATATGTTCTTCCTCAAAGCATAGTCTGTTTGCCTTTTATGCGCATTCTGATTATAATGAACGCGCGTACTTTATCATAACATATTAATCAAAAAAGGAGAAATCCATGTCTTTTGAATTCCATTCAAAACTCCCTTCGCCTTCGGAGATCCGTGACGGCTATCCCTTAACCGAAGATCAGAAGAAGCTGAAGGCCGAGCGCGACAGTCAGGTAGCCGATATCATCACAGGCAAAAGCGACCGCTTCCTGCTGATCATAGGTCCCTGTTCTGCCGACAATGAAGACAGCGTATGCGATTACGTCTCCAGGCTCGCAAAAGCAGCCGAGAAAGTAAGTGACCGCATCATGGTCATACCCAGAATATATACCAACAAGCCCAGGACGACCGGCGAAGGCTACAAAGGCCTCTTCAGCCAGCCCGATCCGGAGAAAAAGCCCGACTTTCTCGCCGGACTCATCGCGATGCGCAAGATGCACATACGCGCGATCTCGGAATCCGGCCTTACCGCAGCCGACGAGATGCTCTATCCCGAGAACTGGGGATATGTCGAAGACATCCTCTCCTATGTGGCGATAGGTGCAAGGAGCGTCGAGGATCAGCAACACCGCATGGTCGTGAGCGGATTCGATGTGGCCAGCGGAATGAAGAACCCCACGAGCGGCGACTTCGCGATCATGCTCAACTCCGTCTACGCGGCACAGCACCCTCACGCCTTCGTATACCGCGGTTTCGAGGTGCAGACCTCCGGTAACCCTCTGGCGCACACGGTGCTGCGAGGATCTGTCAACAAGTACGGCAGGTCGCTGCCCAACTACCACTACGAAGACCTGAACACTCTTCTGATGCTTTATAACGAGCGCGACATCATCAATCCGGCCTGCATCATCGATGCGAACCACAACAACTCCAACAAGGAGTATAAGCAGCAGATCCGCATCGTCAAAGAAGTACTTCACAGCAGGAAGCTTAACTCCGATATCCGTAATCTGGTAAAAGGAGTGATGGTTGAAAGTTATATTGAGGAAGGCTGCCAGAAGATAGGCGAAGGAATCTACGGTAAGTCGATCACGGATCCGTGCCTCGGCTGGGAAGATTCCGAAAAGTTAATCTACGATATTGCTGAATTGGTATAAAGAAAAGGCTCACCCGCGGGGGTGAGCCTTTATTATCATCCTCTCGGATGGGCTTTACTGTATACTTCTCTTAAATGATTCTGATTCATGTGGGCATATATCTGAGTTGTAGATATATCCGAATGCCCCAGCATCTCCTGAACGCTCTTTAGATCCGCTCCGTTCTCGACCAGGTGCGCCGCGAAACTGTGACGCAGAGTATGCGGCGTGATATCCGCTTCGATCCCGGCTTTTCTCGTGTAATACTTGATGAGCTTCCAGAACCCCTGTCTGCTCATCGTCTGTCCCGAGCAGTTTGCGAACAGTACTTCCGAGGTCTTATCCTCGAGCATGTTCTCTCTCGTTCCGTCCAGATACCTGGATAGCGCATCATGTGCGGGACGTCCGAAAGGAACCGTACGCGTCTTTTTTGCATCCTTAAGAACTATCGTCGAGTTGCTCATGTTAACGTCTTCCACTTTGAGAGTGATAAGCTCGGTAACACGGATACCCGTTGCGTAAAGCAGTTCCAGCATAGCCTTATCCCTGATCTCTTTGGGAGTATTACCCGAGGGCTGTGCGAGAAGCGCGTTTATCTCTTCCTGCGTCATGATCTCCGGAGCCTTTTTTTCTATCTTGGGCGCATGAAGGGACATGGAAATATCCTGTTCCACGATTCCCTGTGCCTTTAGATAATGGAAAAATGCTTTGAGCGATGCTATGTTGCGTGAGATAGTAGCTGCTTTGAAGCCCTGTGAAGTAAGATCTGCTATATAGTCCTTTAAGTCTGCCTCTGTTATGGATTGTATTTTGCTGATACCGCGGCGGTTTAAGAACTTCACGACCTTCATCAGGTCTCTTCTGTAACTCATCTCGGTATTAGCTGAAGTATCCTTCGTTTCATGCATGTATGCTATGAAATTCTGAATGCTTTGCTCCATACTGATCCTGTCTTCTTTCGATACTATTAACACCACTTATGTTAATTCTTTTATGTCAATATTTTATGTCAATCAAATGATGTCTGAAAATCATTATACGCATGGAAAATCATAAAATCAATGCGATTTTTGCCCCGAAAAAACGATGAAAATCAAAAAGACGGACCGATGCACAAGATGTCGGTCCGTCTTGAATTTATGTCTACAACATATTGACATAACACACTATAAAATAACAGAGTTTTTTTATTCCGTTAACCAAGCATTTTCTCGACCGTAGCCAGTTTAACGCACAATGTGAAGATATCAAGTGCCCTGGCAAGCTCGTCTATCGGAGGGAATGTGGGGGCTATACGGATGTTGGAATCCTCGGGATCCTTTTTGTAGGGATAGGTCGCACCGGCTCCTGTCATTGTAACTCCGGCGTCCTTGCACAGTCCCACTATCCTCTTAGCGCAGCCTGAGGGCGCGTTAAAGGACACGAAATAGCCTCCGTTGGGATTTGTCCAGCTGCCTATCTCAAGGGGCTTAAGCTCCTCATTAAGACGCTTTAATACCAGTTCGAATTTGGGCCTGATTATATCGGCATGTTTTTTCATATGAGCATGCATGCCTTCGATGTTCTTAAAGTATCTTACATGTCTTAACTGGTTTAATTTGTCATATCCGATGGTCTGGATGGTTATGAGTTTCTTAACATAAGCCAGGTTCTCCTCGGATGCGGCAAGCGCTGCGATACCGGAACCCGGGAATGTAACCTTGGATGTGGAGCAGAACTTCCATACCATGTTCGGATTGCCTGCCTTCTTGCACTCGGCAAGTATCTCAAGAAGCACATCTTCCTTGCCGTTATAGAGATGGTGGATCGTATAGGCATTATCCCAGTAGATCCTGAAGTCCTCGGCTGCGGGCTTTAGATTAGCGAATCTGCGGACCGTCTCATCCGAATAGGTCACACCCGTGGGATTGGAATACTTGGGCACGCACCAGATTCCCTTTACCGCAGGATCGTTATTCACATACTTTTCAACCAGATCCATATCCGGCCCGTCGTCGTTTAACGGGATATTGATCATCTCTATGCCGAACTGCTCGGTGATCGCGAAATGTCTGTCATATCCGGGTACCGGACACAGGAACTTCACCTTGTCGAGTTGGTTCCAGGGAGTGGATCCGAGTACGCCGAACATCATCGATCTGGCTACGGTATCATACATGATATTCAGGCTCGAATTGCCGAATACTATGATCTCTTCGGGACTTACTTCCATCATATCCGCCATGAGTTCTCTTGCTTCGCGGATACCGGTAAGTTCTCCGTAATTTCTGCAGTCGATGCCGGCCTCTGAGAAGAAATTGCTCTGTGGATTGAGCGTATTGAAGAAATCCGCTTCCATATCCAGCTGTTCTTCACTGGGAAGACCTCTGGCCATGTTGAGCTTTAATCCTTTGCCCTTCTCATCCTCATATTTAGCTGTCAGTTCCCTGAATTCCTGTTCAAGTTCTTCCTTGGACATTTCGGTGTATTTTTTCATAATAGCTCGTACCTCTCCCTTGTGTTGTATACAATTATACAATAATATACATCACTTTCCGGCCGGTGGCAAGAAAAAAGGACGGTCATTTCTGACCGTCCTCATCTTATTTAGCGTAATCAACAGCTCTGCTCTCGCGGATCACGTTGACTTTTATCTGTCCGGGGTATTCAAGCTCTTCTTCTATCTGCTTGGATATATCCCGTGCCAGCAGAACCATGTCTGCGTCAGTGATCTGCTCAGGAACTACCATTACACGAATCTCTCTGCCTGCCTGTATAGCAAATGACTTATCAACACCCTTGAAGCCGTTTGAGATATCCTCCAACTGTTTAAGTCTGGTGGTGTAGGTTTCAAGAGTCTCTCGTCTCGCACCGGGTCTTGCTGCCGAAATGGTATCCGCAGCCTGAACGATACATGCGATCAATGATGTGGGTTCGCAATCACCGTGATGTGATGCGACCGCATTGATAACCGTATCCGACTCCTTATGCTTCTTACAAAGGTCTACACCAAGCTGAACATGTGTACCTTCCATCTCATGATCCACGGCTTTACCGATATCATGCAGAAGGCCCGCTCTCTTGGCTACCCTGACATCGAGACCGAACTCTGATGCCAAAAGACCCGACAGATGCGATACTTCGATAGAATGCTTAAGAACATTCTGTCCATAACTTGTTCTGAACTTAAGTTTACCGAGAAGTCTGACAAGCTCGGGATGCAGTCCGTGAACACCAACTTCAAGTACTGCGCTCTCGCCCTCTTCTTTGATCATGGTCTCAACTTCACGCTGAGCCTTTTCGACCATCTCCTCGATCCTGGCAGGATGTATACGACCGTCAACGATCAGCTTCTCCAGAGCGATCCTGGCTACTTCACGCCTGATAGGATCAAATCCTGACAGAACGACCGCCTCAGGAGTATCATCTACGATCAGATCTACTCCGGTCATGGTCTCAAGAGTACGTATGTTACGTCCCTCACGACCTATGATACGGCCCTTCATGTCATCATTGGGAAGTTGTACAACGGAAATGGTTGTCTCGGATACATGGTCGGCTGCGCATCTCTGAATTGCCGATATTACATACTCTTTGGCTTTCTTATCGGCTTCTTCTTTTGCTTTGGCCTCCATCTCCTTGATCATCACTGCGGTCTCATGCTTTACGTCATCTTCAACCGCCTTAAGCAAATATTCCTTTGCCTGTTCAGAAGTAAGTCCGGAGATTCGTTCGAGTTCCTGTATGCGCTGCTCGTTAAGCTTGGACACTTCCGCACGCTGCTTATCAAGTTCAGCTTCACGTGCTGCAAGTCCCGCCTCTTTTTTCTCAATAGCCTCGGCTTTCTTGTCGATGGTCTCTTCCTTCTGCTGCACGCGTCTCTCATAACGCTGTGCCTCAGCCCTGCGTTCCTTGATCTCCTTGTCGAGTTCATTCTTGTTGCGAATGTTCTCTTCCTTGGCTTCAAGTAAAGCTTCACGCTTCTTGGTCTCCGCAGTCTTAAGAGCTTCATCGATGATCTGCCTTGCTCTGTCCTCGGCATTGCCCATGGTCTTCGTATCGCTCTTCTTCTTGGCAGAAGTTACGATGAAGTAAGTAACGGGCACTGCGATGACCAGAGTCGCGACTATCGCGATTATTACTGGCATCATCTACAGGAGCACCTCCTTATATTATTTTCAAAGTACAACATATCTATATTATATTGTATGGATATCAATGTCAATCAAAAAATAGTTAACATAAACAGTCCATCAGGAGTTCTGCGCGAGTTTACATAACACATCTCTATACCAGCGCGCAGGTTCCCTGAGATCAGAGTCTTCATAAGGTCCGGTGTAGTTCATGCATTCGGGAACAAACGAAGCACTGGTCTCATCTCTGTTGGATATATTCCACATCATATATCCGGTGTCGTTCTGATCCAAAAGGTCCAGCCAGATCTTGGATTCATCGGGGAAATGATCTCCTGCCCCGTCTGCGGCACAGGTACCGAACTCCGTGACAAACACAGGGAGTTTCTTCGCGATCGCATCGCGGTAGATCTGTCTTAACTCCTCTTTGTGAGTACCGGCATAGAAATGAAGCGAATACATGATATTGTCATCTATCGTGACCGGATCGGCGCATGCTTCGTCGAGTCTCTGACTCCATTTGGGGGTACCAACGAAGATGACCGAATACTTGTCATTAGCTCTGATCACCGGGATGATCTCTTCGGCATATGCCTTCACATCAGACCAGGTACAGTTCACATTGGGTTCGTTACATATCTCATAGAAAACATTGCCGTAAGCGGCATATCTCTCCGAGACGATCTTAAAGAACTCTTTCGCAAGATCCTTATGCATCAGCGGATTGGAATCCTCAAGGATATGCCAGTCTATGATCACATAGAGGCCGAGTTCGGTAGCCGCCTTCACACCCCTGTCGACCACCTCTATCAGTTTCTTCCTGTTGGAATCATCACCTACGCAGTATCCGTCTTCCTCAGCCGTATACATGGCGAGCCTGATGCAGTCGATATGCCATTCGTCCTTCATGTATTCCAGAAATTCACGGTTCACATACTCCGGATACCAGCTAAGACCGTGCGTCGAATAACCGTGGAGCGCAACTACGGTCCCGTTACGGTCGACGAGCTTTCCGTTCTTATCTACATGAAGTGCACCAAATCTGTCGTATTTCGTCTTCATATCATGTCCTTTCGTGAATCAAAAACTCATAATCAGAATAATAATATATCAAAAAATATCATCAGGAACATTTCGGAGCACTCTTCTTATGGTATCCATCGAATATCCCCTGCCCGTCAGATAGCTGTATATCTTCCTCATGTCTTCGGGCGATGGTTCGGATATATCAAGGCGCCTTTTAGTCAAAAGGCGCCTTATCTGTTCTTCCTCATCTACCGCATCCGGAGTTCCTTCAATGTCCGCAAGAACTTCGTCGATGATATCTTTGGATACGCCCTTCGACATCAGATCGTTTACCATGCGTCTGATGCTCTTGTCCTGATCATGGCTTGTGATATAATCCCGCGCATAAGCGCGATCATCCACATATCCATATCCTATCATATATTGAAGTGCATCATCTACTATATCATCAGGATATCCGCCCTCGATCAGTTTTTCCCTGAGCTTCCTTTCGGTAAAGGAATGCTTCGTGAGCAGATTCATGGCACGGAGTCTTGCTCTTTTAGTCAGTACTTCGGTCTTGATACGTTCACAGGTCTCTTCAGTGATCGGTTCTCCCTCGACGATGCCGTACGCGGCGAGTTCGGATTTATATAATACACAAAAGGATCTGTCATCAATATAGATGCGGTATCTGGTCTTATTCAGTTGTTGCAACCGTGTGACGATCACTTGCTGTCGGACGGCTTGCCTGCCTCAGCACTTTTGGCTGCGAGAGCGGGCGAAGGTGCACTCTCCGTATTTAAGTCAAAGAGTTCCCTGAGACGCTTCTCGATCTCGTCACACACCTTCGGGTTATCTTTCAGGTACTGCTTTGCATTCTCGCGGCCCTGGCCGATCTTATCGCCATCATACGCATACCATGCGCCGGACTTGACGATGATGTCGTTGTCCGCTGCCAGGTCGAGAATGTCTCCGTATTTGGAGATGCCCTCTCCGTACATGATATCGAATTCCGCTTCTTTGAACGGAGGAGCGATCTTGTTCTTAACGACTTTCACTCTGGTACGGTTTCCGATAGCCTCACCTGCCTGCTTGAGCGTTTCTATACGTCGGACGTCAAGTCTTACGGAGGAGTAGAACTTAAGTGCGCGGCCGCCGGTAGTGGTCTCGGGATTACCGAACATGACTCCTACCTTCTCTCTCAGCTGATTGATGAATACGACCGTACAATTGGACTTGCTGATCACTGCCGTGAGTTTCCTTAATGCCTGAGACATCAGTCTGGCCTGAAGCCCCACATGCGAATCACCCATGTCTCCGTCTATCTCGGCTTTCGGAACCAGTGCCGCAACAGAGTCTACTACCACAATATCCATGGCTCCGGACCTCACCATCGTCTCGGTTATCTCCAGGGCCTGTTCGCCGTTATCCGGCTGTGATATGTACATGTTATCGATATCGACGCCTATGTTCCTCGCATACACAGGATCTAGTGCATGCTCGGCATCTATGAATCCGGCGATACCGCCTCTCTTCTGGACCTCTGCGATCATGTGCAGCGTGACCGTAGTCTTACCTGAAGACTCGGGTCCGTATATCTCGATGATCCTCCCCTTCGGTATGCCGCCAAGTCCCAATGCGATATCCAGACTGAGAGATCCTGTCGGGATAACCTCGACATTCATCTGGGACGCGGGGTCGCCAAGCTTCATTACCGCACCCTTACCGAACTGCCGCTCGATCTGAGCCAGTGCTGCTTCCAATGCTTTCTGTTTCTCGTTTCTTTCCATAAAAACCTCCAATAATGGTACGAATAAAGCTAAGGGGAACATCTGTTCCTGTATTAATATAAAACAAATGTTCGATTATGTCAACAGATAATCTCTATTAATCGGGATTACTATCGATAGACTCCGGCGATGCGCCAATCGCTGCGATATGCGTAGGATACATAATATGCCATGATCGGTATATTGCATTTATGAACACCGTTACAATAGCATAAACATAAGGACATGGCAATACCATGTCCTCATATCATCTCATCTTATCTGATCATGCCAGTTCGGAATGAAGCATCCTGAGGGCTGCCGAGACCGAGTTGTCTCTGATCTTTTCCCTGTTGCCGGAGAAGTTGAATCTCTTCACCGACGCTTCTCCGTTTATGCAGCATCCTATATAAACCGTTCCGACGGGTTTTTCTTCCGTGCCGCCGTCAGGTCCCGCTATTCCCGTGATCGCTACAGCTACATCGGCCTCGGCGGCTTTTGCCGCACCGAACGCCATCTCGTACGCACATTCTTCGCTCACCGCGCCGAATTTCTTAAGAGTTTTTTTGCTGACGCCGAGCAGCTTGTGTTTCGCTTTGTTTGAATATGTCACGAAGCCTGTCTTATATACATCCGATACTCCGGGAACTCCGACTACTCTTCCCGACAGCAGGCCGCCCGTACACGATTCCGCAAAGGTTATCGTAAGCCCGCGCTTTTTGAGCAGCTTAACGACCGCCTCTTCGAGCGTGACATTCTCGTCGGTCGTGTAGACATGCTTGCCGAATCTCTTCTTGATCTCTTTAACCACAGGTGCGGTCAGTTTCCTGGCTTCGGCCTTATTCTCTGCCATCGCCGAGACGCGCATGTGAACTTCGCCGGTCTTGGCGTAAGTTGCGATAGTAGGATTGGTCTGAGTGTCGATCAGATCCTTGATAAGTTCTTCCGCGCTGCTTTCTCCTATTCCGGTCTCCTTGACGGTCACCGAATAGATCGTACCGGGCGAGCGCTTTTTCAGGAAAGGCCGAACGCTGCTTAAGAACATCGGCTTCATCTCTCCGGGAGGCCCCGGCATAAGGATGATGTATTTCTTCGCAGCCTTCTCCGCAGTACCTCCTGCGGTCCCGGCCCCGCCTGCCGATGAGCCGGCTTTATACGGTATGATCACGCCCGGTGCGGTACCGTTGGGATTCTCCAGAACCTTTCCGTCTTCGGGCATGTATGCCTGCTTGTAGTTATTCTCGGTAAGCGGGATATTTCTTTTTGCAAAATATGCCTTGAGCGCATCCATCGAAGGCTTATGCTCTACTAACTTCGATCCGCATACTTCGGCTGCGGTCTCCTTGGTAAGATCATCCTCCGTGGGTCCTAAGCCTCCGCTCACGAGCACTATATCCGCCCTGCTGAGGGCCAGTTTAAAAGCGTCTGCAAGTCTGTCGTGATTATCACCCACGACCTGCTGGTTATAGCATGATAAGCCGAGCGTCACACACTGCTCGGATAAAAATGCGGCGTTTGTATTGACGATATTACCCATAAGTATCTCGGTCCCGACCGAAATGATCTCTACAGTCATATCTTACATATCCTTTCCCATGACACCCCAGTTCTTGACCAGATAATCAACCAGACTGACGATGGTAAGAACCAGCGCGATGTACATGATGATCGTCGTCACGATCTGAAGTTGAGGGATATCCATGATCATGAGGATCACCATGATCATCTGGAAAGTGGTCTTGAACTTACCCCAATAGCTCGCTGCGATCACGACGCCGTTATCCGATGCGACAAGTCTGAAACCGCTGATGATGAACTCGCGTGCGATTATCACGATGACGATCCATGCGGGGATCCTGCCCAGTTCGATCAGGGCTATCATCGCGGAACATACCAGCAGCTTATCTGCCAGCGGATCCATGAATTTGCCGAAATTGGTGATCAGGTTATACTTGCGTGCTATCTTGCCGTCCGCAAGATCCGTAAGGCTCGCTATGACGAAGATGGCAAGCGCTATCCATTTATCGTACGGGGTGATATCCAGTAAGAGGAATATCAGGAAAAAGGGGATCATGATCACCCTGAGCATCGTAAGTTTATTGGGCAGGTTCATCGATAAATTCTCCTATCAGGTCATAGTCTCGGGCTTCGGTTATGCGCACGTAAGCATACTCTCCGCTCATTCTCTCCCGGTCCACCGGAATGAATACGCGTCCGTCCACTTCAGGGGCATCCGCGTAGGTACGTCCTACATATATATCTTCTTCAGGTATACAGCCTTCGATGACGACTTCCATGATCTCGCCGATACGTCTGTCGGCATTATCAAAGCATATCGCCTGCTGCAGTTCCATGAGTTCGTCTCTTCTGAAATACTTGATCTCTTCAGGTATCTGATCGGGCATGTCACCGGCAGGGGTACCCTCTTCCTGTGAATAGGCAAAAACGCCAAGCCTGTCAAATTCCATCTCATTGACGAATCTGTATAGTTCCTGATGATCTTCTTCAGTCTCTCCCGGAAAACCGCTGATCAGCGTGGTCCTGAGAACTATATCCGGTATGCGCTCTCTGAGCTTTGCAATGATGGTCTTAAGTTCATCCTCGGAAGTCCTTCGTCCCATGCGCTTAAGAACCGCATCGGATGCATGCTGGATGGGCATATCCAGATAGTGGCACAGTTTCGGATTGGACGCCATCTCATCTATCAGGTTATCGTCGATCTCCTCCGGATAACAGTACTGGATCCTGATCCAGTGTATGTCTTCGATCTCGGACAGTTTCCGTATGAGTTCGGGCAGTGCTTTGTGTCCGTATAGATCCGTGCCGTATAGAGTGGTCTCCTGAGCGACCAGGATCAGTTCATTCACGCCGGCTTCAGCCAGGCGTCTCGCTTCATCAACCAGATGCTCCATCGGATACGATCTGTACGGTCCGCGAAGCGACGGGATGATGCAATAGGTACAATGCTTATCGCACCCCTCAGCGATCTTAAGATATGCATAGAAAAGGCCCGAAGAATGCGCTCTGTGCTTAGACAGATACATCGGCGCATCAAGAGCGTCGCAGAAAACGGGCATCTTATCTCCCGCGTACAGATCATCCAGACACTTGGCTATCTTTCCGATCGAAGCGGTTCCGATCAGTGCATCCACCTCGGGTATCTCTTTCTGTATATCCGATACATATCTCTGACTGAGGCATCCGGTCACAACGATGAATTTCAGTTTCCCGTCATTCTTTTTTTCTGCGACCTGCAGGATGGTATCTATGCTCTCTTCCTTGGCATCGCCGATAAAGCAGCACGTGTTTATGACGGCTGCTTCCGCTTCATCGATATCATCCGTAAAGCTGTATCCGCTGCGGGCCAGTTCGCCCAGCATGACCTCGGAATCAACCAGATTCTTATCACACCCAAGGGATATGAAGATTACACTCTTTTCCATAGCTCAGAATCATCTGTCGCGGAATCATCATAGAATTAGACCTGAAATGCTTATGCACTTCAGGTCCCGTGATCATTCCTCGTCGTTTAAAATCTTGATCTTGCCGGCGCCGAGTTCTTCGATCGCTACCGACAGGGCTTTTCTGCCCTCGCTCTCAACAAAAGCTTCATCGCCGTTGTTGATCTGTCTTGCTCTCTTGGATGTAGCCATCACGATCGAGTATCTGCTGCTTACTACAGGCTCCTCGCCGGGCTCGACATCGCTGTTTACGACCTTCATCAGGTCCGAGTATGACGGATGTAACATCTTAAGTATCCTCCTCATTAATGCTTATGCATATATTGTAAGTTCTTCATGTATCTTCTTAAGAAGCCCGGAAGAGCATCCCGGTTTATGATGTGATGCTTCTATAAGAATGTGAAGTTCTTCCACACATTTATCAAGATCGTCGTTCACGAGCAGATAATCATATCTGTCCACGAACTCGGATTCTTCGTACGCTCTGCGCATCCTCTTGTTGATGGTCGCCTCGTCCTCGGTGCCTCTCTCCGTGAGTCTGCGTTTAAGTTCCTCCGCACTCGGAGGAGTTACGAATATGAGTACCGCATCGGGGAATCTGGTCTTGACCTGGATCGCGCCCTGCATCTCTATCTCCAGGATCACGTCCTTGCCCTGCGATATCATCTCTTCAACATATTTGCGGGGTGTTCCGTAATAGTTGCCGACGAAGGTGGCAAACTCGAGCAGTTCACCGTTGCTTATCGCTTCCTCAAATCTCTCCTTGCTCACGAAGAAATACGACTTGCCGTCTTCCTCTCCTTCGCGAGGCGCTCTGGTGGTCATGGATATTGACAGCGCGTAATTATCGCTCTTGGAAACGATTCTTTTAACTATGGTTCCCTTGCCTGCTCCGGAAAAACCGGATACTACGATCAAAACACCTTTTTCTGCCATATGATCCCCTTATCACTCAATGTTCTGTATCTGCTCGCGTACCTTCTCGATATCCGTCTTCAGTTCGATCGCTCTGTCCGATACGGCCAGATCATTGGTCTTGGACAGGATCGTGTTGGCCTCTCTGTTCATCTCCTGTGCGATGAAATCAAGTTTACGGCCTACGGCGCCGCCCTTTTTCAGGGTATCTCTGGTGGTCTCTATATGACTCCTGAGTCTTACGAGTTCTTCGTCCACACAGATCTTGTCGGCAAACAGCGTAACTTCCATCAGAAGTCTGGATTCGTTGACGGTAGTATCTCCGAGCAGATCGCGGACCTTATCTTCAAGTCCCTTCTTGAACTCGGCGATGATCTCGGGGCTTCTGCCGGTGATGAACTCTACATTGCCGAGCATCGTCTCAAGCTTGGCTTCAAGGTCTGCTCTTAAGTTCTCGCCTTCTACGGTCCTGGCCTCAACGAACTTCTCTGCGGCCTTATCGATCGCCTGCTTTAAGATGTTCCAGATCTCTTCTTCGTCCTGATCGGCTTCCTTCATGCTCAGGACATCCGGGCATCTGGAAAGAGTCGATACTCTCACGTCATCATCAAGTCCGAAATCGGCAGCCATCTGCCTCATGTATTTCAGATATTCCGATGCGAGTTCTTTGTTGTATTCTACAAACTCTTCGGATCCCGAGTGATCTTCCCAGGTGATGAAAACGTCTACCTTGCCTCTCTCGATGTAGTTCTTGAGTTCGGATCTGATAGCTGATTCGAACTGACTCAGTTTCTTGGGCATCTTGATGCTTACATCGAGATATCTGTGGTTCACCGATCTGAGTTCCACTGTGACCTTCTTCTCATCAGCGTTTAACTCATAGCGGCCGAACCCGGTCATGCTGCGTACCATATGAATTGTAATCCCCTCTCAGCCTTAATAGGCACAGGCATTTTATTTACTGCCTGACATACGAAGTCATTATATCAAACTGTATTGACTTGTGCAATTAAAGTGATAAAATCGTATCACTATGTTGAAATTGAAAAACAGATATATAGGCGACAAAGCTTTTTATAAAACGGTACTCACGATCGCGGTACCCATAATGATCCAGAACGCCATCTCCAATTTCGTGGGGCTCCTGGACAACCTGATGATCGGACGCGTAGGGACCAATGCGATCTCGGGCGTAGCCATTGCCAACCAGCTGATATTCATATACTATCTGCTGGTCTTCGGTGCTGCCGCCGGTATCGGCATCTTCACCGCACAGTACTATGGTGTGAACGATAACGAAGGCATCAGATATACTTTCCGCATGAAGATGATCGTCAACACCGTCATCACCATTCTGTGCATTTTGGGATTCTTCTTTTTCGGGACATCCCTTATTTCGCTTTACTTAAAAGGCGAAGGCACGGGTGCCGATGTCAAGGAGACACTGCACATCGGACGCTCATATATGAACATCATGCTCATAGGTCTGATTCCGTGTTCATGGTCGCAGGCTTATGCAGGTACGCTGCGTGAGACCCAGGAGACCAAGGTACCGATGTACGCATCATTCCTGGCTGTATTCATAAACCTCATCGGTAACTACGTGCTCATATACGGACATCTGGGCCTGCCGGCTCTCGGAGCGGTCGGTGCCGCATGGGCTACCGTCATATCGCGCGTAGTTGAGCTTTTCGTTCTTGTAATATACACGGCAACTCATTCAGCTAAACATCCGTTCATCATCGGAGCATTCAGATCTCTTCGCGTACCCGGACAGCTGGCCGGCAAATTCCTGCTCAAGTCTCTGCCCCTTATGGTTAACGAAGGATTATGGGCATCGGGCATGGCTATCCTTAACCAGTCATACTCGTACCGTTCGCTCGATGCGGTAGCTGCGATCAACATACAGAGCACTCTCTATAATCTGATGGGCGTTGCGTTCCTGACGATGGGCGACGCAGTGGGAATACTTATAGGTCAGATCCTCGGAACCGGAGACATGGACAAAGCAAAAGACCATGCGCGCAAGCTCACGGCCTTTACGGTATTCTGCGGACTTCTGTTTGCCCTGTTCATGATAGGCTTATCACCTATCTTCCCGCAGCTGTATAACACCTCAGCCGACATAAAGCACATGGCTACCAAGCTCATCATGATCGCAGGCATTTTCATGCCTTTTAATGCTTTCACCCATGCTTCCTACTTCATAATAAGAGCAGGCGGAAGAACGGGTATCACGATGCTTTTCGACAGCTGTTTCGTATGGCTGGTCAATGTGCCTTTGGCCTTTTGCATAAGCCACTTTACCACAATAGATGTGGTCACCATGGTCGTGATAATCTCATGCATGGAAGTCGTCAAATGCTTCATCGGAGGCATCATGGTCAAAAAAGGCATCTGGGCCAGAAACATCATTCTGTAACAAGAGTAAGTTCGCTTATATCCGGCGCTATGGCCATGGAGAAGTTGGTGTAGTACACGACGAATCCGGGCTTGGCGCCGGCAGGTTTCTTAACTTCCTTACGCTGTACGTAATCTATCTCGACCTTATCCTGCTCGGATCCCTTGCAATAATATGCCGCCGCCGCGGCCGCAAGTTCGAAGACATGATCGGGCACTTCGCGTCCGCCGGTCTTTAAGACAACATGCGAACCCGGGATCTTTTTGGAATGGAACCACCAGTCGCCTCCTCCGGCCACTTTAAAAGTGAGTTCGTCATTCTGCAGATTGTTCTTCCCCACATATATGTCGAAGCCGTCGGGCGTCACATAGTGATAAGGCTTACTTACGATCTTCACCTTCTTAGCACTATTCCTTCGTCTGATCAGGCCGCTCTCTATGAGTTCCTCCCTGATCTGGATCAGGTCGTCTTCATCCCTGGCTATATCAAGTGAATTAAGCACGCTCTCCAAGTGGGATATCTCCATCGACACTTCTTTGGTAAGCTCGGAAAGCGCCTCATAAGTTCTTTTCAATTTGTTATAGCGGTCATAGTATTTCTGTGCATTCTGCGATGAGGTAAGAGTCTCATCAAGTGGTATCTCCTCTTCCTTGCCGGTATAGTAGTTAAGGATCGTCACGGACTTATCTCCGGGCTTCGCACTGTATCCGTATGCATTCAGAAGTTCGCCCCAGACCTTATACTTTTCTTTCTTCTCGGTGTCCTTCATCTGCTTTATCTGCAGATCGTATTTCTTGACATTACGCTCGAGCGCAGTGGTCACTATGTGCCTTAAGTCGGCCGACCTCTGTCTGATATTGACGATCGTATTCTTCTCTGCGTAATAGTCCTGCAAAAGAGCTGAGATCGAATCATATCTCTTACTCCTGTTTCCGTCATATATGGTCAGATGAACTGCGCTGTATTCCGTGGGAGCATCATTCTCATATATGATCTCGGGTTCAAAAGCGCCGTCAGCTATGGTATTCGCCAGCCGCAATATAGAGTTATGTAAACCACGAATCTGATCCTCATCCAGGCAGTTGCTCCCCAGGTCAGAGTCGACTCCGGCTAAGTAGCACAGTTCCTGCGCATATACGGGACTGATACCTGTCAACGAGGAATAGAGCGCTTTATATGCAGGCATGGCCTTTGACGAAAGCGCTTCCTTAAGTTCTTCATATGTCACGCTCAAGGGATCGAGTTTTTCCACGGTCTGCGGCAGGAAATAGTCTCTTCCTGGCAGAACCTCTCTAACGGAACTTACGCTTGCGGGGATGTGCTTGATGCTGTCTATGATCATGTCCTTATCATCCGTAAAGATGATATTGCTGTGCTTGCCCATGATCTCGATCACGAGTCTTTTTTGCCGCAGGTCGCCCATCTCATCACGGTGCTCCAAATCTATATGCAGCACTCTCTCAAGTCCGGGCTGAGTTACAGACAGTATCCGTGCTCCCGTCAGATGCTTGCGAAGAAGCATACAGAAAGCCGGCGCGACTGCCGGCGAAACTTTGTTGGTATCTGTCAGATATACGAGAGGTAATGTGGCCGATGCGCTGATGAGGAGCCTTACCTGCCCCGATCCCGTCTTGACGGTCAGAAGCAGTTCATTCGGCTCGGGCTGGGCGACTTTATTTATGCGCCCGTCCGTGAGTATTGAATTTAGCTCGCATCTAAGTGCCGCCACGGTGATTCCGTCAAATGCCATTACTGTTCACCTTCATTTTTCGGTGGTTTCTTCGTTGCTCTGATCCTGTC
>JAFZQY010000098.1 GCA_017620155.1 Lachnospiraceae bacterium
GAGCCAGGATCAAACTCTCGAAAAAAGTTTGTTTTTTCCTGATTCAAAACCTTCTGGCTTCTTATCACGAATTTGTTTTGGTTGTTCTCAAAAATTCTTTAGAATTTTCAAGGTCGCACTGCTGTGTGATCATCAAATTTGATTGATAACTTTTTCAAGGTTCAGCGTCCGCAGACGCAACTACATTAAGATAGCACTACTAAAACATTGCGTCAAGAACTTTTTTAGAAAATAACATCAGATTTTTATATTCTTCGATGTGGTAACGTTTATGATAGAATATTCTCATATATCAGGCAATAGTTTTTTCACAAAAAACAGAATTAATCAGAGGTGAATAAATGACTATAGCAGAACTGATAATTGCCATTCTTATATTTGCCGGTGCAGGAGTAATGTTACTTATCAGTATCAGAAGTTTCCTGTGCAAAGGTTTCCTGATGAACAACGCATATCTTTATGCATCGAAACAGGAACGGGAACAGATGGATAAGAAGCCGTATTACAGACAGACGGCAATCGTCTTTCTCCTCTTAAGCATCGTATTTGTGATCGTCGGAGTATCCCTCGTTCTTCATAATGATAAGATCACGCTCTTTGAGATACCCGTCATCCTGGGTGCAGTAATATACGCAATCGTCTCCACGATACATATCAAAAAGCGAACATAAATAAGAAGAAAGTGGCTGTTCATTAATCGGGCCGTCCTTAGACGCTTAGGAATCGTGGTTATCATACAGTTTATGACCCAAATGGGGGTATATACTGATTTTGGGTCATGAATCAGGCCCGATATAAGCACACCGGAACCACAGTGAGCATTCAACTTATGACCCAAACAAAGTTATACGTGGCATTTGGGTCATATCACAGGCCTAACATAAGCGCAAGAGAGCCACGATCAGCATTCAACTTATGACCCAAACAGAGTTTTAAATGGCTTTTGGGTCATAAATCAGATTGCGGACACCGCGGTCGGACGACGAATTGAGCCTCCGTGAATGCGATTCATGACTTACAGAGCAAAAAGTTGCTTTTGGGTCATAAATCAGATTACAGACGCCTCGGACGGACACCGGTTAGAGCCGCCGCGAGACAAGATGTATGACTAACTGGCCAAAAAGTTGTTCTCAAGTCATGAATTGGATTTCAGAAGCCCAGACCGGGTGAAAAACAGGCATTAAATCTGAGGTCAAGAGAATAAACAAACGTCGAATGCGGAAAAAGCCGACGATATCTCGAACAGATGCTATACTTCTATATATATATATATAACCGAACATCACAAACAGAAAACCAGCAAAGGGGACAGCTATGAATTTAAAGACAGCGTACAAAGATCATTTCAAAATCGGAGCAGCCATCTCTAAGTGGGACCTGCACACTCCGGCATACATGAAGCTGCTGGGGGCTCAGTTTAACAGTTTCACCTGCGAGAATGAGATGAAGCCGATGTATTATCTCGACAGGGATGCGTGCAAATCCGATCCTGCCAGGTACAACCTGGCTCCTGCGCTGAACTTCGATACTGCGAGGCCCTTCCTGGACTTTGCGAAGGAGAACGGCATACCGATGCGCGGCCACACACTCGTATGGCACAATCAGACTCCCGACTGGTTCTTCCGTGAAAACTATCACGAGATGTGCAAGTACGCCGACAGAGAAACAATGCTTGCCAGACTCGAAAGCTACATCCACGGAGTCCTTGATTTTGTTCAGACCAATTATCCCGGCATCATCTACGCGTGGGATGTGGTCAACGAAGCTGTCGACGAAGGCACTTTCAGAAAATCCAATTGGACCAAAACTGTCGGAAACGATTTCGTCATAAAGGCATTTGAGTTTGCCCGCAAGTATGCTGCCCCCGAAACCAGGCTTTTCTATAACGACTACGAAACCGCCCAGGAATGGAAAAGAGACTTCATTATAAAAGAGATCTTAAAGCCCCTGAAGGAAAAGGGTCTCGTTGACGGCATGGGAATGCAGTCCCATCTCCTGATGGACCATCCGGATCTTAAGGACTATCGCACGGCACTCGATATGTACGGAGCCCTCGGCTTAGAGATCCACATCACCGAACTCGACATGCACAACGCCGATCCGTCGGAGGAATCAATGCATGCGCTCGCAGACAGATACGCCGCCATCTTCCAAATGTATCTGGATGCTAAAAAAGACGGCACAGCCAACATCACTTCCGTCACGTTTTGGAACATTGCAGATGAAAGAAGCTGGCTGAGCGGATTCAGAAGAGAGACGAGCTATCCCCTCTTATTTAAAGGAAAGTGTGAAGCCAAGGAAGCCTACTACTCTGTCCTCAAGGTCGCCGTGCCCGAATCCGAGATAGATAAATGGGAACCCGCATACCCCGATGAGGATTATGAGCTTCAGGGCATGCCCGAATCAGGCAAAAAAGTATTCCGCGAAAACATCTGGAAAGACAGCGAGTATGATTACGAAGCGGCATACGGCTTTACTCCGAATGTATTCGCATACCTGCATAACGACGATGAAAAACGCGACTGCATGCTAGTGGTACCCGGCGGCGGATACTGCATGGTCGTTCCTCACGAAGGCGAACTGCCCGCAGACGAATTCTTTGATCGCGGAATGAACGTGTTCGTATTAACATACACCACCGATATCACGATGTCAGTCCCCCTGAAGAAACAGCCACTAAACGACATCTCCAGAGCAGTAAGATTCATCAGGAGCAAGGCAGAAGAATATAACATCGACGGCAAAAAACTTCTGATCTGCGGTTTCTCCGCAGGCGCACATGTATGCGGAAGCCTCGCCGTTCACTTTGACGACGTGACGGATCCGGATCCGGAGCTTAACAAAATCTCCAACCGCCCCGACGGCGCGATCCTCTCCTATCCGGTGCTGACCTCAGGCGAGTATACGCACCCCGATTCGATCAGAGCGCTGCTCGGCAATGAACCTTCCGAGGACGAACTCGAATACTTCTCTCTGGAAAAGCAGGTATCGGATAACACTCCTCCCTGCTTCCTGTGGCAGACCGAAACAGACGATCTGGTTCCGGTCGAGAACACATATCTGTTCGCAATGGCCCTCAGGAAGAAAAAGATCCCGTTTGCACACTATGTATTCCCTGCGGGATTCCACGGCCTGTCCATAGCCAACGACGAGTATTTCAAAGGCTGGTCCGGCGGCAATTACACGATGGAACAGACCATGCGCGCTGCACATTCGGTTAAAGACGGAAAAGGGATCAATGTATCCGAGGAAAGAAAAAAAGAACTGATCGATCAGTTCTTCGGCGATAATGAGATGCCCGCATTCGGTATCGACTTAAGTCTCAAAGAAGATGCGGGACTTTGGTCTGACCTCGCATGGGCGTGGATGAAAAGACTGTAAGGCGGGTGTGACTTAACCGTTCAATAGTACCTCACCTAAAAAGTCCCGTGCTCTGCTTTATGCGGTTTAATGCTTTGGTCAGGGGCGTGAATAATATGGCGGCACCCACGAAATTGGTTATGCCGTGAAGAATGTCAAAAGGAATCCCGGCTACCCACCAGGCGAGCGCTGTCGCAGGCCCTCCCATGAAGAAGTAGGGGATCGAGCACATGGCTCCGAAGAACAAGCCGAACATGGCTGCCAGAGTCACAAAAGGCCACTGCGACTTGTACTTGCGCATCAGGCATGTGATCAGCACCAGCAAAGGCCATACATAGATATACATTATCGTCCACAGGCCAAGCCCATAAACGGCACATTCCATACCCACAAAGCCCCAAACCGCAATAAGCGATTTGGGACCAAGGTACAATGTAAAGACTATAATAAGCAGAGTCACCAGTTCGACATTGGGAATACTCTGGAGTGCGACCTTCACAACTTCAAGAAGAGCAGCCATCATGCCGATGACAGCTATATCGGAAGCTGTGAAGATCTTCTTTTTTCTTATGTCGGAATCGGTAAAATTCTTCTTTTCTCCCTGTTCAGGTGACTCGGTCGGCATATTACTGTGCATAAACCTCATAAACGAATCCGAACTTGTCTCCGTCTGCTACAGGCTGTGAATCTGCACCGTACATTCCGTACTCATCATTCACATATATCGACCAGTAAGCTCCGTCTGCATCGTAATCGGCTGTAACGCCGTTAACAGCGGTAATATACAGACCGTAATCACCGTTTGTTCCTTCATAGGAAAAATCACCTGCTTTGGCAAGTTCATCCATAGCCTGGCTAAGGAACTCGGCGTCGGTCTTAAGCTCATATGTTTTGGTCTGAGCGTTATTGTCGGTAACCTCGATCGTTATGGCCTTGGATCCTTCTGCTGTTTTGGGGCCGAGAACTTTATATGCCACAAAAAGAAGGCATATTACGGCAAGAACCGCTACTACTGAAATAATGATCTTTGTGTTTTTTTTCATGTGTCTCCTCCGTGTTGGTTTTGTATGAGTTTATCTGATCTGCATCAAAAAAACTCCATCCGCATTCACGCAGACAGAGCTATACCAAAAAAGACCTGACAGGTATCAAAACTTTTTGATCCCGGCAAATCCAAGACAGTACGACCAAGTCCTCGTGGTCATGCGTACCGGATATCAGGCAGGTTTCCTGGCTTAAGGATCATCGCATTTGGCCGCCTTCCCGGTTTACCAGTGACTGCCGCTTCACAAGAATAATCACAGAATAATTATTCCGAAACGGCCTGGCCGCACACTCCTCTGTCACAGTGACGAGATCGCACAGGTCTTGCACCTGTTTCCCTTTTAACCCGCATATACCCGCCTGAGATAGCACTCCGTTTAATCAGGTCTGAATACTGTGGGCACCTGAAATCCATATATTTTATTTACGTAGTCACTGTAAAGCAAAAAAGCCGGGATGTCAAACATCCCGGCCCGATGGTTCGAAATACTTATCGGCTTCACAGATCCAGCTGTTCCCTGAGATCTGCGTCAAGTCGCGGCAGCTCTTTCTTAAGTGAAACCAGTCTGTCGCCGTGGATGAAGCAGTGTCTTGATACGGCATGCGTACATACCTCATCCTTGCTCAGGTTGTAGAACTCATACTCTATCTCGAGCACAGCGCCGTTGTATTCGGATACGGAGAGGCGGATCTCTATCTTGTCATCAAACTCGACCTGCTTCTTGTATTCAACATTGATGCTGACGACCGGAGAAGCTACGCCCAGATCCTCCATCTCTCTGTAGCTTAAGCCTATGCTGTCCATGAACTCGATGCGGGCTTCCTCCATCCATTTCACATAGTTGGAATGATGGATAATCCCCATCCGGTCCGTTTCGTGATACTGTGCTTTGCGTCTGTAAACAAACATCTTATAGCCTTTCTATCAGAACCCTGATATCGGTAAGCGCAACCTCATCTCCGGTGAGCGCCGCATATACTTTATCCGGCATCTCGTAGATGGTCGTGATACACTCCGTGCTCACTCCGCTGTTCTCCGTAGTTGTAACGATGCGGTTTCCTTTTCTGTCGAATACGATCTCACAGTCAAGCCCGGCTTTATTGGCATCCCTCCAAGCTTCCCAGCCGTGGAAATCAGCCGTTCTCTTCATGGTAAAGTTATTCTGCGCATGATCACCGGTTCCGTTGTTCTCGCCGTTCATCTTGATAAGGTTGTATTCACGGTAGTTGGGACCGCCGATCGTACCGTCATCGGATGAATACAGAACGATGTAAGGGCAATGCCATACAAGCTCCGCTCCGGGAAGAGTGAGTGTATGGAATGCAAGCCTTTTCTTTCCGGTAAGTTCCACTCCTGGCGTTGATATGGAACGGTTCTGGTCTATCTGAATGTTCTTGAAATCGGATTCCATATGATCCGTATAATCTACGGCTCCGGCTATTCTGGGTATGTCTTCCGATCCGATATATCTGCCGGTGGGCTCGATAGTCACATCAGTGATATGGCAATGCTCACCCGTCAATCCGATGTGGGATGACTTGGACTTGTCAGGTAATACCAGAATGATCTCTTTGGTATACTCGGGTCCGATCATCCTGATCTGCAGATGATCGTCAGTTCTGCCTGCGATGATCTCATAACCGACCTTGACGCCTTTTCCGGTCCTTCCCTCATAATCTTCATTACGGGTTATTTCGGTAACCTGTGCGGTCCTGGCGGCAGTCATGATCATATGATCATCAAACCAGATCTCACCGTACTCAAGATAATGATATGCGCTTATGGTTTTTTCATCTGTATGAGAACGTCTGTCATATGAATCAAAAAGAATGATCGAAGGAGAGCTGAATCCTTCATCGGGGTCAACGCTCGCCTCATATTTGAACGAGATCTTCTTCTCCTCGCCTTCAACCGGAATACCGATCGCTACATAATCCCTGTATTCATTGCATTCAAATTCGGTCTCCGTCTCCAGAGAAACCTCCTGCATTCCTTCACTTCCGCTTCTGTCGATCATCTTGACCATGATATCGGAAAACTCGGGATCGAACTTCGCGCCGGCTTCTTTAACGAACATCTCACGGGCCATAAAGTTAGGAAGGCCGTCTCCGGTCCGGCTTTTGGACGTCATGGTCACATATGCGTCTGCAATCGCGATTATACGCGCCATCTCGGGTATTTCTTTACCTTTGAGTCCTTCAGGAAAACCGGTTCCGTCATAGTGTTCACTGCTGTAATAAGCGCCGTCACTCAGATACGGATATTCGGTTATCTCCGAGAGGAGTCCCCTGCCGATCTCGGCCTTGCGTTTTATCATTTCAGGGTCGGGATCTTCCATGTTTAATTCCGTATCATCCGGAAGACCTACCATTCCGACATTGTGAAGCAGAGCCGCGTAGTATATCTGATCACAGTATTCCTGATCCTTTCCGGCCTTTTCGGCGATCCTTCTGGCAAAATCGGCGATCTTGGCGGATTTCCCCTTAGCGTATTCATCCCTGATCTCCGCTGCGGATACAAGCGCCGTGGCGGTCTTGTCAACCAGTTCCTGCATACGTTTCTGCTCGCCGTGCAGGTTCTCAAGTTCGATATTGTGAGCATGCACAACCTGATCGTTGATATCGAAGTAGTTGAATATATACAGACATACGGATACAACTACCATCGCCATGTTTACGATGGATATGCCGTATGCAAATACCTGGATTATCGCAAAAACTATCGGTACGAAGATGAACAGGACCAGAGATATGTATATCCACCTGCTTATGCGTTTTCTGAGCTGGAAGATAACGGAAAAATCGATCAGCGGACATACGAGCGGGATTATATACGCTATGAAAAATCCCGGTCCTCTGTTATACAGATTGTTCTCATCGAAATAGTAATATAATCCGGTGAGCGCGGATATGATGGCAAGTACCATTCCCAGGCTCGAAAGATAATCAACAACTTTGAGCCTTACGGGAAGCACATCCATTTCGCCCTCGGTACTTAAGTAATCCATGACATAGCGGTTGAATCCGAAGCACATTCCGGACGTCAGGAAAAAGACCATGAAATTGCTTGCCCTGACCATGATAAATCCCATATGCGACATATCGCCCGCATATATATATGCAAGCCTGTCAAACCACAGCAAAAGAAGAGCCATGACCTCCATCAGGAGGATGACCATCTTTCTTCTGGGAGAAAGAAAGCGTGTGATCAGGAGCATGAACGCCATGGTCGCACACGCTCCGCACATGACCAGCATTACATTCAATTGATGTGCTTTTATCAGTTCGAACATTGACTATGTTCTCCTATCAAACCGCATGTATCTGATTACCGAAGTCCCGCTTACTTATGAAGTGTGAAGAACTCCTGCAGTTTCTCCAACAGTTCGTCTTTCTGTATGGTCTTAAGAAAATATCCTTCCGGTTTAAGCGCCACCACCTTCATGACGCTGGCCTTATCACCCTTGCCGGTCAGGAAGATAACAGGGATATCCTGCGTCTCAGGGTCGCTTCTGAGCATCTCGAGAACCTGAGGTCCGGTAGTTACAGGCATCTCGTGATCGAGCAGGATCAGATCGACTTTGTTCTTACCGAGCCACTTGAGCGCCTGGAGACCGGAGTTGACCATGGATACCTTGTATGTATCCTTAAGCCATTCACGGACAAGCTTAAGATAACTCGGATCATCGTCTACGATCAGAATGCTCTTCTTGAATTCCCCGGCAGCCGCTTTTTCGGCATAATCCTGCATCTCCGCTGCAAAAGCTTCGTTATCGACCGGTCTCGCATAGGTTTTATATATCAGTTCATAAGACATATGATCGCAGAGAGCAGCCACGTCATCTCTTTCACCTATGACTACCATCTTAAGATCGTTCTCTTCGAGTTTTTCCGAAAGGAAATGGGTAAGCTCTTCGGAAAGTTTCTCATCATCACCCAGAATGATGGCAACAAGAAAAGCTTCAGCGATATGGGAGTTGATCGAGTTGATCGTATTCGGAATGAACTTGCATTCCGTTCCCTTCTCCTGTACTTTGTTCATCAGGACTCTGGTAATGAATGTTTCTTTTTCGCCGCAAAAGAGCAGGCTGCTACCGGCCATTTTGATATCCTCCTAATACCTCACTTCGCTATCAGTTCTTCCATTCCGTCCCAATCAAAGGCTTCAAGCATCTTCTTAAGTTCTTTGATCTTCGCATCATCCTCCGGCGGAAGGGCGTAGTCACTCAGCTGTGCAAGTATGAGTTCAACCGAATCGTAATCCATCTGCGGAATAACGTCTTTAAGAGCGCTGTACGCTTCCTTAAGATCACCCTCGGGGATCGGTTCCTTGTCCGAATCGTCTTCCTGCTCGTGAAGTCCTGCCAGTTTTTCCTTAAATGCAAGACAATCTGCAAGAAGCTTTTCGGTATTTGCATCGATAAATGCTTTATCTTCATTGTTGCCGGCTTCCTCAAGTGAAGCGGCAAGCGCGGACAGTTCCATTGCGCCTATGATCCTTGCGGAACTCTTCAGCGAATGGACCTTGATAGTATACAGTCTTAAGTTCTCGCCCTCCCATGAATCTCTGATGACATCGGCTGTTGCCTCTATCGTTTCATCGAACATGTTCAGCGAGAAGATATAATTACCTACGCCGCCTGAATTTTTGATACCTTCGTCCGCATCGATGCCTTCGGTCTCATATATCCATTTCATGTTCTCGGGCATCTCGGTGATATCTTCTACAGCATCCGCTTTCTCGGGTTTCTTCATTATCTCCTCGGGGAGATGCTTCATGATGGTCTTTTCAAGCACCGTAGAATCTATGGGCTTGGCCAGATATCCGTTGAAACCTTTTGACTTGTAGAACTCTTCAGTATTTGCTGCATTTGCAGTCAGCGCATATACGGGAAGATCCGGCTCGGTCTCTCTTATCCTGGCAAGAGTCTCCACGCCGTCCATACCCGGCATCATATGATCGAGCAGGACTACGTTGAAATTGGTCTCCTTGATCTTCTCAAGGGCTTCCTCTCCGCTGTTTGCTGTAGTAACGAAAACCCTGGTAGCCTTAAGCAGGCCTCTGATGACCGTCAGGTTCATCGGCGTATCATCGACAACGAGGATGTCCGCATCCGGTGCGATGAACTGAGGAACGTAAGGACCCTTCTTTGTGCTGTCATCATGTTCCTTGAACACTCCGATAGGAGTCACATCGGTTATCTTCTGACTGACGGTGAGAGTAAATTCCGATCCCTTGCCGTATTCGCTTTCGCAGGTAAGAGAACCTCCCATGAGTTCGGCAAATCTTCTGGAGATATCAAGCCCCAGACCGGTTCCCTGTATTCCCATGTTTTTCTGTTCATCAAGACGCTCATATGCCGTGAAGAGCTTATCCATGTCCTCAGGCTTAACGCCGATTCCGGTATCTTTTACGGCAAAGCGGAGTTTGCACACATCGTCCGTCATCTCGTCCATCGAAACGGTCAGTGAGAAACCGCCGAGGTTTGTATATTTCAGAGCGTTGGTCAGCAGATTTAAAACTACCTGTTTGATCTTGCCTGAATCACCGAACAAGCGGGTAGGAAGCATCTCATCTATGCTCACGTCAAAGATAAGTTCCTTCTCATTGCTTCGCATGCGGATCATGGAAACGATGGATCTGAGCATGTCCTGGGTATCGTAATCAACCTCGACCAGATTCATCTTACCCGACTCGATCTTGGACATATCCAAAACGTCATTAATGAGTGAAAGCAATGATTCCGCTGCGTTCCTTATATCCAGGGAATAGTTGATCATCGAGATGAAATACGGTTTGGGTACATCAGTCGCATCTTCTCTTAACGCCATCTCATTCATACCCAAGATCGTATTGATAGGCGTTCGTATCTCGTGGGACATGTTGGCCAGGAATCTGGACTTGGCTGTATTTGCGCGCTCAGCCTCTTCCTTGGCCTTACGTATCTCGTCGTACTGTCTGTTAATGACGGTGCTCTTGATAAACCGCCATACTCCGAAACCGGTCACCGTACCGACTATGATAAGTGTGAGAAGCCTGGCTATGGGAAGTTCCGCAAACCTGGCTCTTTTTTCTATCTTAAAGGTTTCATCCAGAAGTTCCGTCCGTCCGGCGCTGTCCATGACCTTAATGTGCAGCGTGTAGTTACCATATTTCAAGCCCGTATATTCAAGTGTTCCGAGATTGCTTCTGGGTGCGGTCAGACCGCCCTCCTCATCACCTTCCATATACACGCTGACGGTCGGATTCATCAGACTGTAATCAAGCACCGATGTAGTGATCCTGATTCTCTCATCATCCGAAGGAAGTATATACTTTCCGTTTTCATCGGGAAGGATCTCTTCATCTCCGAAATATATTGAACTGATAGTGGCTTTAACGGGAACCTGGTCAGCCGAGAACATATCCAGATCGACCTTGCACACGCCGTTTCTTCCCGAAATATACAGATAGCCTTCGTCGTCGATAAAGCTGTAGGAGTTGGACATGGGAGTATTCGTAAGTCCGTTAGCTACAGTGTAGAGTCTGTAATCCGTTACCTGATTCTTTATCATCTCTTCGGCGCTTACGACATACAGACCGCTTGATGCGAGAACCCATACATCGTCACCGTTGAAATACATATCAAAGTTATTGTTATAGGGGAATGTTGTCACCGCATAGACGATACCTTCCTTAATGTACTGGATGGAGTTTGAAGTAACGACCCAGTATACGCCTCTGACATCGTCACGGATGATCCTCATGACCACATCACTGGTCAGGCCCTCGTCTCTTCCGATCCTTCTGATATCCTTATCATTGATCACATAGATACCGTCGCCGTCCGTTCCGACATAGATATCTCCGTTCTTACCTTCCTCAACGGTAAGAAAAACGGTATTCTTGATCCCGTCCTTGTCACTGATACTGTCCTTTACCAGACCGTTCTGTATGATCGCCAGACCGTTGTTTGTTCCTGCATACACCGTTCCATCTGCCAGGATCTTGGTACATCTGACTTCATCGGAGGGCATTCCGCTGGAATCGGTATAGTTTTTGATCGTACCGTCCGCAGACTGACATACGAGTCCCATGTCTTTTGCAAAAGTAGAAATCCAGATCTCACCGTTTATGCCTTCTTTAATACAGCGTATCCTGGCGTCACCTATATGCTCGGACAGTTCGGTTTCAATCGCTTTCCCGTATTCATTCAAAACGCGTAAGCCCGTGTTCGTGCCGATATATATGTAGCCGTCATGCATACAGCAGGCATTTACGACCTCCGGTTCCATTCCCGCTGTCGCAAAAAGATCATAGAAACTGTTGGTGACAATCTTTAATACGCCTCGGGTGGATGATGCTATCCAGATATTACCCTGGAAGTCTGAAGAAAGAGACTCAATGCCGCTGTCCAAAGGGATATCTTCAAGGGGAACAAATTTATCTTTTGCATCCAGATATCCCACCATGCTGGTAGATGAAACCCAGACCCTTCCGCATTCAAAATCCAGCCTGTTAATGCTTGTGAGGGGATCTACCGAAATACGTTTCATCTGGATCGAAGGAGAACCGTAATCGCCGTAATACAGATCGCCGTCCTCATTCGCGATGTATACTTTTCCGTTATGTATGGGATCCGGAAGTACCGAAGTAATATTGCCGAATCCAAGCTTATTCCCGTCATGGACCGACTCGACCAGACAATGCTCTATACGGAAAAAATAGCCTTTCTGAGTATGACCGTAGACACGTCCCATTGAGTCACGATTCAGCTGGAAAACCCTGTCTTCGTTAAATCTTACATCATCTATAATGTGAATATGCAGATCAGGATCCGCATAGCAGATTCCCGCTGTCGTAGCTATGTATACATTTCCGCTTTCGTCTCCGGCAAAGCTCCTGATTGAGGATGAAGGCAGGCCTTCACGATATGTGATGTGAATGCTCTCGCTGCCGTCCATAACGACCACGCCGTTATCATTGGTTCCGACCCAGATACGACCAAGTTTGTCTTCATACATGCATCTGCCGCTGGTAAGTCCGGAGGTCGTATCCATTCTGGTAAAAGTAGTGCCGTCATAACGGATGATACCGCTGTAACCGCCGATCCAAATATAACCGTCGCTTGCTCCGAGAACTATGTTTGCATCCGATGTCGGAAGACCGTTTGAAGCATCAAACAGTTCAGTGGTATAGCTTACGTTTTTGATCTGACCGGTCGCTGCAAATCCGCCGCCGATAAGACTGTAATCCGCAAGCGCAGTCAAGGAGGACAGCATAATGGACATGATGAGGGTAACGACTGCTACGGCCGCCATTATTCTGATCTTTGAGCCTTTAATCTTTACAGCCAATCTAAGACCTATGCCTCCTTGTTATATTTGTTCAGTATAACCATTACTTCGTCCAGAGAATCCATGAACACTTCAACACACTTCGGATCGAACTGCGTTCCTTTTCCTTCTTCTATGATGGACAAAGCTTTTTCAACCGGGAATGCCGGTTTATATACACGCGGAGAAGTAAGCGCGTCAAATACGTCCGCAACTGCCATTATCCTGGCAGACAGCGGTATGACCTCACCGTGAAGCCCCTCGGGATAACCTTTTCCGTCCCAGCGTTCATGATGGTAGGCCGCCATGTTTCTGGCTTCTTTAAGGTAGTTCTCTCCGGCAACGGTACTGATAGCGTCTTCCATGATCTTCTTGCCGTGAGTTGTATGGGTCTTCATGATCTCATACTCATCATCGTCAAGTTTGCCGGGTTTATTCAAAACCTTATCAGAGATATTGATCTTACCTACGTCATGAAGAGGCGCGCTTCGTACAACGTCGGACATGAACTTGGGTGTGATCTTCTCGGTGTAATAACCTTTTTTCTTAAGTCCTTCCACGATTATCTTGACATAAGCCGCCGTTTTCTGAATATGCGCGCCGGTATCGGAGTCGCGGTTTTCCACCATGTCCGCCATCGTGATGATCAGTCCGTCCTGCATCTTTGCGGTTGAATCGGACAGGCGTCTGATGTTTCTCATCTGCTCGGTCTGTCTTAAGGTCATTCGGCAAAGCGACTGATAGAGCTTCTCGATCTCATCACCGGTCCTTACATCCAGACGGCGGAATGCCCTGACATCCTCATCCATTTCTTCCTGTGTATCCTCGCCTTCGGCAAAACCGTCGACACATCTTGTTATGGTATTGACCGGAACGATGATGGCGTATCTGATGAGCCAGAGCACAAATACGATCAGAAGGATGAAAAAGCCCAAGGATACGGAGATCAGCTCCATAACGTAGCTCTCCTCCATGGTAAGAAGCGTACTCATGTCCACATCCGCCCCCGCATAGCACACTACATTCCCCAAAGAATCGTAGACAGGTTCATATGCAGTCAGCAGATATCCGTATTTATCTCTGCTGATGATGGGATCTATTCGTTCGCCGGCCAGGAGCTTGGGGATATACTCCGCAAAACTTTCATCAAATTCGATGACCTCTCCGGGTGCTTCAGCCTTCACGTTTTCCGTATCTATATCGAACACAACATGGCAGCCGTCTTCTTTGATCTGATATACATACAGAAAGGCTATGTCAGGAGAACTGTTGATGATACTCCTGAGGGTATTCCATGTATCAAGATAGTCATCGGCAAGAGCGCCTTTTTCAACATATTCATTAACACGATTACCGTCCACAACACTGGCCGCGATCTTGGCAGTTCCCTCTGCGATCTTGGTATGTTCATCGACTATCGTACGATGATAGATGGTCAGACCTATCACCAGAGAAACTACTGATACGATAAAAAGTGAAAGGCACAGGACTATGACTATCCTGCCGCCCAGCGAAAGGAAACGGACTTTTCCCCAGCCCTTCCATCCTCTGGAATCCGTATCGATATCCGACATCGGAGTCTGTCTCCAGCCTTTGATCTCAAAGTACTGGTGAAATCTTTCGGGAATGATGCGCTGGATCAACAGCGCAAGGAAAACAGAAGCGGCCTTATCCGGGAAATCCGTGACTATGCTGGAAATAAGATGTGCCGGGAACCGGCTGAAATATCCCGTCTCATACAGAATTGTAAACAGGGAGTCATTTCTGGCAGCCACCCCTTCAATAAACCAGGGAATAAGCGAACCTAAGCCCCCTCCGATCAAGGTAAAAGCTACTACGGTTCCGACGAGTTTAAGAGGTTTCTTAAACCAGCCGTGACCTGCAAACCAGCTCGCCGCAACGGCGATCATCACGTTCAGAACCCCGTAATACACCGAAGACGAATCATAAAAGTTCTTGATAAAGTTAGTGAGAAATCCGACTATGACACCGGGAAGATATCCTCCCAGCGCCGCAACCACAACGGTTCCGACGGTATCAAAATAGAGAGGAAGTCCGGCCTTATCGGTCAGAAATCCTAAAAGAATATTAACAAGTATTCCTGCTGCGCAGAGCGATATCGAGATCTTATTATGTCTGCGCTGCTCCAAGCGCGGATTTACGCTATCGTTCATAGTTCCTCCGAACTCAAGCAAAACAAAGCCGGTAAAAAAATACAAAAAAGAGGCAAGTAAACTTCAAAAATACGAAAAAAGGTGAAAGCCCACTCTTGTTTGGGATTTCACCTGATTCAAACGGAGAAGGAGGGATTTGAACCCTCGCGCCGCTATTAACGACCTACTCCCTTTCCAGGGGAGCCCCTTCGGCCAGCTTGGGTACTTCTCCATGTTGCCGAATGCCGAATAAAATATTGAATATTTAATTTGAGCGGAGAGAGTGGGATTCGAACCCACGTGCCCTTGCGGACAAACGGTTTTCAAGACCGCCTCGTTATGACCACTTCGATATCTCTCCGGACGAACAAAAGCGGGCTTTTGTCGGGATTGTTAACCATCAGATTGTATCAAACACCTAACTTTATGTCAAGGGAAAAAGTAAATCATTGACCTGCTTTTCCCGAAAGGATGGCGTGGGCCAGGGGCAGGTCCTCGGGGGTAGTGATCTTAATGTTGTTGTAGGACCCCATGACCAGTTTGACAGGAGTACCTCCGAAGTGCTCAACGACCATCGCATCATCCGTGATATTGAGGTCTCCGAGCGTTCCCTCAAACTCACGTGACATCAGTTCCGAATACGCCTTATAGATCAGGCTGTATTCAAAGCACTGCGGCGTCTGGATATTCCATACGCTCCTTCTGTCGGGCGTCGAGATGACCATCCCGTTCTCATCGGCTATCTTAACCGTATCCTTCGAAGGAACGGCAGCCACGCAGGCAGGCGTTCCGCTTTCAAGTTCTTTCAGGCATCTGGCGATCGTATCCCCATCCACAAAAGGGCGGGCTCCGTCATGGATCAGCACATGATCGCTGCCGCATACTGCTCTGAGTCCGTTATAAACGGATTGGTATCTTTCATCACCCGAGGAGATAAACTGCTCTATCTTGGGAAACTCCGGATAGTATGTTTCGGCGATTTCGAACATATCGTCATCCGGACACACGAGGATTATGTCATTAACGTCACTGTCTTCAAAAGCCCTGAGGCTGTGCCAGAGAACGGTATGACCGTCCAGATCCATGTATTGCTTTTTGACAGCTCCTCCCATCCGGGTGCCGCTTCCTCCTGCAAGGACTATGGCTGTAGTACGCATACGCTATTCTCCTGTTTATATAAAAACAAACAATCCATATGTATATAAAAAGACAATCCCTATTTATTCGGATAAACCATGCACATATTTATACAAAAAACTCCAGCACAAAGACCACCGCGCAGCATATGACCGATACGGGGAAAAGTCCGAGCCCGAACCATGCTGCCACTATGCCGCACACGAGTGCTACGGCACCGGCGATCGGAGACGAAGTGGCTTCCACGATCGCTGGAAAAGTCATGACTGCAAGCGTCACATAAGGTACGTAGTAAAGAAACGATTTTATGAATTTGTTCTTGATCTGCTTCCTGATCAGAGTTACCGGAAGGACTCTTATGAGACCTATGGTAACGATCATGATCGCAAGGTAAATGTATTTATTCATCAGGCTTCGGCCGCTCCGCTTGTGGTATCTGTTTTCTGTTCGTTGTCCGGAACGGGGTGTATGATCGCTGCTGCGGATGAGATAACCACAGTCAGGACGATGGTCTTTGTTCCCGCCGAAAGATCCGATATGTACGGAATCTTCAGAGGACTTATATCCGAGAGCAGGTAACTTAACAGAAAGCCTGCCGCCACCGATAAAAACACCGTTTTGTCATGCTTGGAAGGCGGAACTATGATCGCAATGAACATTCCGTAAAGTGCAACGCTTAATGCGCTCACGGCCCTCGCAGGCATCACTCCGCCCGCTATTATTCCAAGCGCGGTCCCTAAGCCCCACATAGGCGCCGCTATTGCAGTTAATCCGTATGTATACTGGGGAATTATCGGACCTGGTCTCGCTATCGTTGCGCCGAAGATCTCATCGGTTGCCTGGAACGCAACGAACACGCGATGGAAAAGCGGCGTGGAATCCGAGAAACGCTGTGAGAGCGCTGTGGTCATGAGCATGTATCTGGCGTTGGTGATGATACATACCAGTATCGTTTCAACCAGAGTAGCGTGCGCAAGGATCATAGAATATCCCGCATACTCACCCGCAGATGCGCGCGCGAGCACGGAGGTAAGAAAACCCTCGATGGGGGTAAGTCCTACTTTTTTGGCTATGATCCCAAGTGAAAATGACACGGCGAAATATCCGGTCCCTATAGGAAGTCCGTCACGCAGACCGTTTAAGAATGCCTGTTTCCTGTTCATAATGGCAGATTCGGCACGGCGTTAAGATCGTATCCGTGTCTTACTCCGGCTATATAATCGTAGTACGCCGCCGCACCTATCATAGCGGCGTTGTCTGTGCAATATACGGGCGAAGGAACATAGAAAGGAATGCCCCTTGCCGCGCACGCTTTTTCAAGGGAAGTACGAAGCGCGGTGTTCGATGCGACTCCTCCGGCAAGCGCGAAGCTCTTGTCCTGTGCGCCTATCTTTTCCAGCGCTTCCATCGATCTCTCGGTGAGCACCTCAACGACCGACTTCTGGAACGAAGCCGCAACATCGGCTGTGTTTATCTCTATTCCCTGCATCTTGCATGAATTTAAGTGATTGAGAACGGCGCTCTTAAGTCCGCTGAACGAAAAATCGTACTCAGAGTCACGCACTTTTCCCTTGGGGAAATCCATCGCATCGGGATTGCCTTCTCTTGCGGCCTTATCGATCTTCGGACCGCCGGGATATCCTAAGCCTATCGCTCTCGCGACCTTATCAAAAGCCTCTCCCGCCGCATCATCTCTGGTGCGTGCGATTATGTTATATTTTCCGTAATCAGTGACTTCGACCAGATGAGTGTGTCCGCCCGATACGACCAGACACATATAGGGTGGCTCAAGATCGGGATGCTCGATGTAGTTAGCAGAGATATGTCCTCCTATGTGATGCACTCCGACAAGCGGTTTGCCTGCTGCCCAGCTGATGGTCTTGGCGGCGTTTACGCCGACTAAAAGAGGTCCTACCAGACCGGGACCGTAAGTTACGGCAACGGCGTCTATGTCATCGAGAGTCACCTGTGCATCGGACAGAGCCTGTCTGATCACGGGGTTTATCTTTTCCACATGCTTACGGCTTGCAAGCTCGGGAACGACGCCGCCGTACTCGGTATGAAGAGCGATCTGAGTATATATAACATTAGATAAGACCTCCCGGCCGTTTCTTACTACGGCAGCGGCGGTCTCATCACACGAAGTTTCTATGGCGAGAATCTTTATGTCATCGTTATTCATTGAAAAGCATGACCTCTGAAGTATCGTTAGAATCGTCCTGTGTTAAATCCCATCCGAGTATGCGCCAGTGTCCCGCTTCATCCTTTCGCAGGATAAACAATTCCTCAACGCTTCCGGGAACCGCACCGTTCCTGATGTTGTAGATACAGTACAGGCTCGCGCATTCGTAGGAATCCTTGGTGAAGTATTTCACATCGGTGCTGGCTGACAGACTGTAGCTCATTATCGCATATTCCTGCGATTTCTTCGTAGCTATCTCGGACTTTAAGTCTGTAATATATCTGTTCCATTCCTGGTTGGCCGCCAGCTCATCATCATATATCTGAAGAGCGCGTTTTGCGAGCTGTTCTATCTCTTCGTCCGAGCAGTCCTCATTATAGAGGCATTTGGTCAGTTCCGAATAGTATTTAACAACTTCCTTGGGCGACGGCGGGTAGTTCTTATCAAGATTGCGAAGCAGCACCTCCTGGACAGCGGTAACGGGAATGTCTTCCTCTACCTCTGTCTCACGGCGCACATTTGCTACGTGATAATACGCAAAAATGAGAAGCGCAGCCAGTATGCCGACCACTATCAGCTTCTGTATAGCCGAAGAGGCGGTTTTTTTCTTTTTTGCTTGCGCCATTTAGGGCCTTAATCCTCCGGAAAGTTAATGTCTATGTTCTTGCCGTCCTTACCGGCTTCCGCATCGGGGAAGATCCTGCGGACTTCATCCATGTAGGGTTTCGGATGAACCAGCGACGGTGAATAATGCGTGAGCCACATCCTCTTGGGATGAGTCTTGGCGGCGATCTGAGCCGCCTCGGTGAAGGTCATGTGTTTGCGGGCTACAGCCTTGCCGGCCTTGTCCTCCTCGCCGTACATGCCTTCGCAAATGAACAGATCGGCGTCTTCGGCGTATTTATATATCGAATCTACCGGCCTGGTATCGGTCGTGTATGTTACCTTGATGCCGCATCGTTCGGGGCCCATGACCATATCCGGCGTGTAGGTCACTCCGTCCACGGTAACTTTCTCACCGCTCTGGAGCACGCCCCAGTACCTGCGGTCTATCGGAAGCTTCATTGCGGCTTCCACATCAAACTTGCCCTGTCTGGGTATGCGGATGCTGTATCCGTAGCAGAGCACGTTGTGGTTGACCTTGAATGCATCTATATACATCCCGTCAAACTCAAATGTCTGCTCATTGCCCTCTATCTCTACGCAGATGATCTCAAAAGGAAGCTCGGGAGCTATGATCCTGAGTGAATTGACCACCTTGGTCAAGCCTTTCGGACCTATCATCATGAGAGGTTCCGTTCTCTCTGCATTTCCCATGGTCAGGAGCATTCCGGGAAGTCCGGATATGTGATCCGCATGGAAATGTGTGATACACATCACTCCTATGGGGTTGGGGCTTAAGCCGCTTTTTCTTAAAGCGATCTGTGTTGCCTCTCCGCAATCTATAAGTACGCTCATCCCGTTGAATCTGGCCAGAAGCGAGGTCAGAAATCGGTTGGGCAGCGGCATCATTCCGCCGCATCCGAGCAGTGTAACATCAAGCATTTGTTTCTCTGCCTTCCTTATATCTCCACATGATCAGTCCGTCTTCTTTGGGATGATCATAAAATCCGGGACGAACGCCGACCGATTCAAAACCGCATTTCTCGTATACTCTGATGGCGGCGGCGTTGGAAGCTCTTACTTCCAGCGTAAAATCTTCCGTCCCGAGAGCTTCGTTGTGCTCAAGCGCAAAATTAAGAAGCTGTGTGGCTATTCCTTTTCCCCGGTATTCTTCAGCGACAGCGACATTCGTGATATCTCCTTCATCAATTATCCGAAATACCACGCATCCGCCCGCAAGGGCACCGGTATCTGTATCTTCGGCCAGATAATAATCCGCATCCGGCTTATCAACTATCTCCTCAAAAGCACTCCTCGGCCAGGGATCCGCAAATGATGCCCTTTCAAGAGCGATCGCATTATCAACATCCCCGGCGGTGATCAGGCGGTAAACTATGTTCATCACTCACCGGCTCCATCTTCCCTCTTACCGCGCTCCATCTTCTCGCGCTCTGCCTGTGAAAGCCTTAAGTAGATGGGGGTAAGTCCGTCGGCATCGGTTACCTCTCCCTCGAACCCTGAGTCTATCTCGCCCTTAAGATAAGCAAGTGCCAGGGCTGCTAGCGAAGCTGCGCGCTGTCTGCTCATATGTGCGGGCGCCGTCTCGTACGGACATGTAAGGAGTTCTTTCATCTTCTCTGCGAAGACCGGTATGCCGTCTCCGGTGAAGATCACGGGGCGTCCGAGCTCATTTAACCTGGTGCAGAGATCCTCAAAAGCCATCGCGGACTGCTTAAGCAGCGGCCTCATCATACAGCCGCCGGCCACGGGTGTAAACTCATATATCCCGGTATAGACCTGGGATCTTCTCGCATCCATGATCGGGCATACGAGGCTTCCCGCGCCATACAGGTTATAAGCCAGCGCCTCCAGCGTGGGAACCGCTACTACAGGCTTGTCTATCGAAACGCCCAGACCTTTGACCGTCGCTATGCCTATGCGCAATCCTGTAAAAGAACCCGGCCCCGCTGCCACAGCGTATGCATCTATCGTTTCAAGGTCCAGTCCTATCCTGCTCCTTATCTCCTCCATGAGAGGAAGGAGCGTCTGGGAATGGGTATGTCCCGTCTGTATGCTGTATTCTGCCAATATGATGTCATCCTCTATGACAGCTGCCGCTGCCGTTAGACCGGACGAGTCAATCGCAAGTATCTTCATGTCTAAACCGTTTATTCCGTATATCCTATGTATTCGGTCTCTATCAGGCGATAATCATCTCCGCGGGCGTAATCGCGCGAAATCTTTATCCTGATATATATATCGGGAAAAAGTTCATAAATCTGACCCGGCCATTCGATAACGCTTACTCCTTCTCCGTAGATGAAATCGTCGAAGCCGACTTCCTCCATCTCATACGGGTCCTCGATGCGGTATACATCGAAGTGATAGAGGGGCATCCGCCCGCTCTCATATATCTGGAGGATCGTAAACGTCGGAGAATTGACCGGTTCGGTTATTCCAAGTCCCGCTGCGAGTCCCTGCGTAAAAAGCGTCTTGCCGGCGCCTAAATCTCCCTCCAGCGCTATGACGCATCCCGGGCTTATCTTTTCCCCCATGGATCTGCCGAATTCATATGTTTCATCCGGGGATGAGGATTCAAATATCTCTTTTTTCATCTCTAGCCTTCAGTTTCCCCGCAATATTATCAGTTTCCCCTGATATGAACCTTCTTAGGATCCATGTGAGTGGAGATGCATGCGATCACGCTATCCTTCTTGTCCCCGAGATCTTTCTTGGGAAAAATGCATGCATTCACCTTGCTCGTATATACAAGTATGTTCCCCGGTGTGGATACGGCCTTATATGTATCCTCCCAGGAGATCGTCCCTTCACTTTCTTCCTGGCTGACGGTGATTCCGTCGTCGTTCATCAGATAGTGAAGAGGCTTCTTAAAAGTCTCGTTGGTCAGATACTGCTGTCTGGACTTGATGAACAGCGTCCAGGGGATATAGCCTATGATCACGATGCCTGCGATGAGAAAAGGAACCTTCATCGTCATCGCAAAGCCTATGATCAGTATCACACCGACTATCGTGCCTATCAGTCCCGAAGCTGTACGGTATGTATGACTTAAGAGATAATCATACAGCGCCCCGGGGGTCACTTTTACATCGAATTCTACTTCCATTCAAGCCCCCTAAGATCAGCCTGCTGCCAGAGGAGAGCTTAAGAATCCGTGATAGTTCCACATATTGATGTCATCCATGTACATCAGTTCGATATCCATGGAGTATCCCTCATCAGAATACAGGTAGATCTCTCCGATATTCTTGTAATCAGCACCATCCTCGGTGTACTTGGGATAGGCGTGTCCTTCAAACTCCACCTTCTGTCCGTCGATCTCAACGACTACGGATGCATAACCTTCCTCATCCACGAGCATCTCGAAATCTCCGAGCATTCCGGTACATACATAATGTCCGTCATAGCCGATCTCCTGATCTTCGCCGTAGGGAGTATGACGGAATGTTCCGTTTACGGAGCAGTCCACATACCAGTCGAGAGTAAGATTGCCTTCCTCATCGTGGCAGAAGAAATCATATCTGCTTCCTTCGCTGATCACGCGGCCTTCCTGAACGGTTCCGTCTTCATAGGTCAGGCTCGCATCTCCGTACTTGGTTATCGTAAGTGTCAGTTCTCCGAGTTCGGGATCGTCGCAGGTATAAGTACCGGCTGCCTGAGCTACCATCTCGTCATAGTAATTGTTCTCGACACTTACAACATGGTCTCCCGACAGTTCAAATACATAGGTTTCGGAGCTGTCGACCTCAGAAGCGGCATCGTACTTGAACTCGATGGTATCACCGTCCTCAGACCAGCTTCCGTTATACAGCTCAGTGGTCATCCTGTCATCAAAATACTGATAGTTGATCTCCAGATTTGCGGTTCCGTCATTGTTCAGATAGAGATTATAGACAATATCGTATCCGTATTCGTAATATGCCGTTCCGGGCTCCTCATAATCCTGATAAGGATAGATGGTATCAACGTACTGATATATGCGGTCCGCAGTCGGTTCTTCTGCTATGAGATCGCCCTGACCCTCTGTTTCATCCCCTGCAGGCTGTTCAGGCTCATCCGGAGTCTCAGGTGCCGGTTCATCAGGCACCACATCGACATTTACCTCAGGTTCCTGATCGCCGCCTATGCCTATCAGATTCAGCGGGTTAAGTCCGCATCCCGTAAGCGCTACGGTAAGCGCCACAGCAGATGTTAAGGCAAGTATTTTTTTCTTAAGCATGGTTATCCTCCCGTATAAATGACGGTCCGTCCCGTCACATAGTTATCCAAATAATACGATACCACAACAGGCCCTCTCTTACAATCAAAAGGGGCTGGGGCAAGCCCCTTGACAATCCCTCTTTCGGCGTATATAGTGTTTGTTGTTTCACAATTCAAAACGTTTCTTCAGGGCAGGGTGAGATTCCCGACCGGCGGTAAAGTCCGCGAGCCAAAGTGCATGATCCGGTGAAACTCCGGAACCGACAGTACAGTCTGGATGAGAGGAGGAATATCAAATGAATGATCTTTTTATGTCCCTTAAGGAAAATGTAACTTTTGTTCTCGAGTTTCTCGGGCTGGTCGTACTTATGTTTGTCATAGCATATGTAGCCCAGAAGATCGCACGGAAAAAGGAAAATGCGAGCGGCAGGATACTCTCCACGCGTACCATGGCCGTGACAGGAATGTTCTCCGCGATCTCGGCGATCCTGATGATCCTCGAGATCCCTGTATTCTTCGCACCGAGCTTCTACAAGTTCGATTTTTCGGAGCTTCCGGCGCTCATCGGAGCATTTGCGTTCGGCCCTGTTGCCGGTGTGATGATCGAGTTCATCAAGATAGTGATCAAATGCCTGTTTAAGGGCACATCCACAGCTTTTGTCGGCGAGCTCGCCAACTTCGTCATTGGATGCTCGCTCATACTTCCGGCCTCGATCATTTATCTTTTCCGGAAAAATAAAAAGACCGCCATCGCCGGATGCATCACGGGCACCCTCATCATGACGGTCGTGGGTTCTGTATTCAATGCCGTATATCTGCTGCCCAAGTTCGCGCAGATGTTCGGAATGCCACTTGAAGCGATCGTTGAGATGGCTACGGCGATCAACCCCAAGATCACTTCGATATCAGGTCTCGTAATAATGGCAGTGGCCCCGCTCAATCTGCTGAAAGGCGGAGCCGTGTCACTCATCACTATTCTGATCTATAAGAAGATAAGCGGGATACTCAAAGGATCCCATAACTGATCCGATTTATTTATTCGCTGAGTTTCCAGATGTCTCTGTTGTACTCTGCGATGGTCCTGTCGGATGAGAAGAATCCTGCTTTCGCGATATTGACGAGCATCATCTGTCCCCATTTATCGCGGTCTTCGTAATCTTCAAGCATCCTGTCCTTGACCTTGATATACTCTTCAAGGTCAAGGAGGGTCATAAACCAATCCTTGTTTATAAGTTCATCGTGAAGACGCTTTAAGTTCTCTTTGTGTCCGACTTTAAGAGCCTGCTTGCCGATGATGAAATCGACGGCCTCTTTGATGACGGGGCTCTTCTTATAAAAATCTTTTGATACATAATCGGCTTTGGCATAATGCTCGATGACGGTATCGGAATCCTTGCCGAAGATGTAGATGTTATCATCTCCTACCAGTTCATGAATCTCCACGTTTGCACCGTCGCTGGTTCCCAATGTGATCGCGCCGTTTAACATATACTTCATGTTTCCGGTTCCCGAAGCCTCCTTGCTCGCAAGTGAGATCTGTTCGGAGATATCTGCGGCGGGGATCATCTTCTCGGCATAAGCCACATTGTAATTTTCCACCATCACGACCTTCATATAAGGGCTCACATCGGGATCGTTGTTCACGATCTCCTGGAGCACCAGGAGCAGATGGATGATATCCTGTGCGATCACATAAGCGGGAGCGGCTTTGGCACCGAACATGAAAGTGATCGGGCGTGACGGCTTCCTGCCGCCCTTGATCTCCAGATACTTATGGATGATGTAGAGCGCGTTCATCTGCTGGCGCTTATATTCATGCAGTCTCTTGGACTGAAGATCGAAGATAGAGTCGGGATCCAAGTCCACACCCTCGTGCTCCTTCACATATGCGGCGAGCTCCTGCTTCTTCTGATGCTTGATCTCGAAGATGCGGGCCATGAACTCCTCGTCATCCTTAAACTCGAGCAGTCTCTCCAACTGATCGGCATCCTTCTTGTATCCGTCTCCGATCTTCTCGGTGATCAGAGCCGTAAGCTCGCGGTTACATGAGAAGAGCCATCTGCGGAATGTGATGCCGTTCGTCTTGTTGTTGAACTTCTCGGGATAGATCTTGTAGAAATCATTAAGCTCGGTATTCTTCAGGATCTCGGTATGGATGGCTGCGACGCCGTTTACCGAGAACCCGTAATGTATGTCGATATGCGCCATGTGCACGCGCTTATCCTTATCGATGATCTGAACCTTGGGATTCTTATATTTTGCCCTGACTCTCTTATCAAGTTCCTTGATGTAGGGGATGAGCTGGGGCACTACTTTCTCAAGATACTTAAGCGGCCATTTCTCCAGTGCTTCCGCGAGGATGGTGTGGTTCGTATAAGCACAGGTCTTGCTCACCACATCGATAGCCTCGTCCATCGAGAAGGCTTTCTCCTCGACCAGGATACGGATGAGCTCGGGGATGACCATGGTAGGATGCGTGTCGTTGATCTGGATCACGGCATACTTATTGAGCTTGCGAAGGTCGTACTGGCGCTCCTTCATTTCTTTAAGAATGAGCTGGGCTGCATTGGATACCATGAAGTACTGCTGGTAGATCCTGAGCAGATTGCCGGCTTCGTCCGAGTCATCCGGATACAGGAAAAGCGTAAGGTTCTTCTCTACGGCCTTTTTGTCAAAATCGATGCCCTTCTTCACTATGGATTCATCGACGGATTCTATATCAAAAAGATGAAGCTTGTTGGTTCCCGCGCGGTAGCCTACCACATCGATATCATAAAGTCTGGAAGTTACCTCTCCGTCACCGAACTTAACCGTAAAAGTGGTATCGGTGCGGGTAAGCCAGCTTTTGTCAGGCTCGATCCAGTCATTCTTCTCGGCACACTGTAAGCGGTCCTTAAACACCTGCTTGAAGAGTCCGAAGTGATAGTTAAGGCCGATGCCGTCGCCGGGAAGTCCGAGCGTTGCGATCGAATCAAGGAAGCATGCTGCGAGTCTTCCAAGGCCGCCGTTACCTAGAGACGGTTCGGGCTCTTCATCCTCGATCACGCTTAAGGACTTGCCGTTTGCCTTAAGGATCTCATCCACGCGGTCATATATCCCGAGGTTGATCAGGTTATTGGCAAGCAGCTTTCCGATCAGGAATTCCGCGGATATGTAGTATACCTTCTTCTCGCCCTCGATCGTTGCGGTAACTTCGGTCAGTTCCTTTACCACATATAAAAGTGCGTGATAAATCTCTTTGTCTGAAGCATCGGCTATCGATTTGCCGCATTCATTCATCACAGCCTGCTTAAGCTGATCCTCCAGATTCATGAGTAATACATCTTTTTGCATGTTGTCTCCGGTTGACATGTTTCTACCTCCCTTAAATAAGTGCATCCCGGTATTTCACTCTAACCAGGTCATATTCCATCGTGTATGATGCGCCTTCGGCTCCGCCAAGCAGTTCGCGCACTCTCTTCACCGCTTCGCGGGACAATGCTTCGAAGTCCTGTCTTACGGTGTTCATCTGCTTGCCGGCGTAGGCCATCAGTTTGATCCCGCCGAAGCCGCAGACGGGCTTGAATATATCGAGTTCCATCAGTGCTCTCATCGCGCCTATCGCCATCAGGTCGGATCCGCAGGCTATCACATCGGACTTTTCGGCATATTTAAAAGTAAGCTCCCTCGCGGTCAGTTCCGAGAAATCTCCGTATACCACCTTGGCCTTCGTCTTCATCTCATCCTCGATGCGCCTTAAGCCTTCCAGCTTCAATGCGGTCGAGTAGCTGCTGTCCTTGCCTGCGATGTACAGAATGCGGTTTCCTTCGATATTTTCAAAAGTGCGCATGATCACGTCATACTGCGCCGCCGCATAGTCGATCGCCACCGATGAAGTCGATCTGTTAGTGATCACGGAGCCTACGACCACTATCTTGAAAGTCTCGGAATCGATGAGCCTTAAAAGCACCTCATCCTCTCGGTTAAGTCCGAATACGATGATGCCCTCGATGCTCTGTGACTTAAGATAAGCGGTGAGAGCTTCCTCGTCCATGTCCTGTACGGTCTCATAGAAGACCGTAACCGCATCTAACCGGTTATCCATCGCCGAGCTTATCGCTCCGAAGAGATATCTCATGTTTATCTCATCCATCGAAGCGTTGTTTACGACAAGCTTAACGAGCAGGGCAATGCGTTTGGATCTTTTGGAAGAAAGAGCCGCCGCTACGGAGTTGGGCGTGAATCCCAGTCTCGTCACCGCGCTATTTACTTTTTCCTTAGTCAGGGGGCTTACGCCTTCGTATCCGTTCAGCACCTTGGATACCGTGGAGATCGCAACTCCGGCTTCGGCCGCCACGTCCTTGATCGTGACCATTACGGTTCTTAATCCCTCTTGAAAAGAGCCTTGCGAAAACTGTATGGAAATCGTTTTCTATATTGATAATAGAACACAGCTCTTTGAATGTCAAGAAATTTTTGGAAAACGTTTTTCGCGACGAAAATACAGGCTTTTCTTGTGCTTATTCGCACTTTTTGCTACTATTTAGGTATGTATTGGGTGTCTTGATAAGGAGACAAGGGGTTATGGATAAAAAGACAATTCTGATCATAGACGATGTGAAGTTCAATATCAGAGCCGCACAGGATGTGCTAGGCGAAGAATACAAGGTGATCGGAGCGCTTTCTGCCGAAGCCGGAATGAAGGTACTCTCACATACGATCCCGGATCTTATACTCTTAGACATCATCATGCCCGAGACCGACGGACACCAGGTCCTGAAGATCCTCAAAGGCACTCCCCGCTACATGCATATACCGGTCATCTTCCTTACAGCCGACAGCAATTACGAGACCGAGGTGGAAGGCTTCAACGAAGGCATCGTGGATTACATCACCAAACCCTTCGTGGCCGATGTACTTAAGAAGCGTATCCAGACCCAGATAGAGCTCGCCGAGTACCAGCGTTCGATGGAAGACAAGGTCCGCGAGAAGATCGCCGAGCTCGAGGATATGTACGATCTGCTGGCTGTCAGCTTCGCCGCCCTTACCGAGTACCGTGATTCGATCACCGGCGGGCATCTAAAAAATACATCGATATATTTCAAGGCTTTCATAGAGCATCTCGCAGAAAGCGACGGATACAAGGATCAGTTAAACCCGAGCATCGTCGCCAAAGCGATAAGATCCGCACCTCTTCATGATGTGGGCAAGATCGCGATCAACGACAGCGTGCTCCAGAAACCCGGCGCTCTCTCCGACCAGGAATTCGAACGAATTAAACTCCACTCCGTGATCGGAGGCGAGCTGTTCAGTTTCATCGGGCAGCGCGTATCGGACAAGGAGTTTGCGGATATAGCATATGTCATATGCCGTTACCATCATGAAAAATGGGACGGCACAGGATATCCCGAAGGACTATCCGGCAAGGATATACCTCTCTTAGCGCGCATCATGAGCATCGTGGATGTATATGATGCCCTGACAAGTGAGCGTCCTTACAAGAAAGCTCTCTCCCATGAAAAATCAATGTCCATGATCGCAGAGAGAAGCTCGACCGACTTCGATCCCGGTCTGGTCAATGAATTCCTGAACATCTCCCCGAAGATTGAGGAATGCCTGAAGGCAAAAGAGGACGGCGCGGAATCCGAGCGCTACTTCAAACTTCCGAAGCACATCTTCGAGGATGTTAACGACATACATCAGCTCACGAGATCTTAGAATTAATAAGAGTCCGAACGACAAGAAAAAGAGCCCGCCGCTTCTGCGACGGGCTCTTCTGATCTACATGATCGCGGGCTTATCAGCCTTTCTCAAGAGCAAGAGTTCTGGTAGTAAGATCGCATACCTCCGAAGGTCCGAAGTACTGGATAGCTCCGGGATAGGTGAACGAAGTCTCAACTGCCCACTTGTCTCTGTTAGCCTCGAAGAACTTGAAGGGCTTGCCGTCGAGTTCTACAAGCGCCTTACGGATAACGGGCTTGTCTTCACCGTTTCTTCTCTCCATGTTCATCATCTTGGTGATCGGCATACCGCCTGCTACCCACTCCTCTGCGGGCTTAGACAGGTTGGAAACCTTTGAAAGATATCCGGTATAACCGTACTGGATGAGCATGAATGCATTGTAACCCAGTGAATAGCAATAGTCGGCATCGAAGTTTGAAGGGAATGCACATCTTCCTTCATATCCGAAGAAGTGATGCTGTGCACCGAATTTGCCCTTGTAAGTGCCTGCTGCCTTTCTCTTAGCCAGTTCAGCCTTAACCATCTCGGAGAAGAGCTTCTCGGACTCGATCAATGAAACCTGTACGTTTCCGTGAGGATCTCTCTCAAGGAAAAGCTGCTGCTGAACGAACTGGGGAAGGATATCGAATACTGCAAAAGACTCAGCGGTAAGGCCGGCCTTGATGAATGCATATTTAGCATCCCAGTCGGGAAGCGCATTGAACTCATCGGTCTTGGAACCTGCAAGAAGCTCGTTGATCTCGGCGATCAGCTTGGAGAACTCGGGAACGAACTCAACGATACCCTCGGGGATGATAGCCACACCGAAGTTCTCACCGTTGTTGCCACGCTTTTCTACTGCATCTGCGATGTAGTTGGTGATCTGAGCAAGCGACATCTTCTTGGCTGCTACTTCCTCACCGATCAGGCAGATATTGGGCTGGGTCTCAAGTGCACACTCAAGTGCCACATGTGAAGCGCTGCGGCCCATAACCTTGATGAAGTGCCAGTACTTCTTAGCGGAGTTGGCATCTCTCTCGATGTTGCCGATAAGCTCTGAATAAGTCTTGGTAGCGGTATCAAAACCGAAAGAAGCCTCAATGTCCTCGTTCTTTAAGTCGCCGTCGATGGTCTTGGGGCAACCGATGACCTGAACGCCGGTATTGTTGGCTGCCATGTACTCTGCAAGAGTAGCGGCGTTGGTGTTGGAATCGTCACCACCAATGATCACGATAGCGGTAAGGCCGTTCTTCTTTGCATTCTCAGCAACGATTGCGAACTGCTCTTTGGTCTCTAACTTCGTACGGCCTGAACCGATGATATCGAAACCGCCTGTATTTCTGTATGCATCGATGAAAGCATCATCGAACTCTACATAGTCATCTTTAAGAAGTCCGTCAGGGCCGCCCTTGAAACCGAGCAGAACGTTCTCTGAGTTGGTAGCCTTCAATGCATCATAAAGACCTGAGATAACATTGTGTCCGCCGGGTGCCTGTCCACCTGAAAGGATAACGCCTACAACCTGCTTCTTAGCTGCGGATGTATTGGTTCCTTTCTCAAAAGTGATCTCGGGCTTGCCGTATGTATTAGGGAAAAGGGCTTTGATCTTGTCCTGATCTGCTACGCTCTCGGTAGCTGCTCCGTCCTTAACGCAGATCTCTGCGATTCCGCCTCTGAGCATTCCCGGAAGCTTGGGCTTGTACTCATATCTGACTTTCTGAAGTGGTGATAAGTTCATACTGATTCTCCTTTGTGTGATGGTTCATTAATCCTATGCCTTTCGGCACATTTACAACAGTTGATTGTATCTCAAATCACGGGCTTTGTAAATGTGGATTGTAAAACGAAATCCTCTTATTTCAAGACAGCTGATCCAAGTTTATTGCTTCACCGGCCCTATTCTCAAAAACGAATTCCAAAAACTCTTTTCCTTCTTCCGGCGACAAAGACCTGACCCGTTTTATTATTCTCTCCACCTCCGGGGATAATTCTTCCACGGTTTGAATAGAATCCTCTTTTTCCTCGGAGCCTTTATGAACCAATTGCAGATCTGCTTCCGGGCATACAATCAGAGCTTTTCCCCATTCGTTTTCCTCTGTAGCGTTTTCATTATCACAGCTGACAAGCCACCGGTCGTCATTCGGATCCTTAAGTATTGTCTTACCCTGCTTGTTGATACGCTTAATTAAAACTGTGTCAAATAACTCTATTCTTTCCATCTTTTCCCCCTACATGTTATTTGTATCTCAAATATGCATCCATTATACCCCAACTATCTCCGCCATTAATAATACATTATTCCAGCGCCTTCCTTAGAGATAGCAAAAAAGACTTCCCTGAGATTTTTCCGAGAAGTCTTATATCCCTTATAAATCAACATATTTAATTCATAATGCGGTCAGTGGGACTTGAACCCACACGCCTCGCGGCACAGGAACCTAAATCCTGCATGTCTGCCAATTCCATCATGACCGCAGGCATGTGATGCCCGGTCAGATTTCGGCCATGTATCCTTTTATTGCTTCAAATACAACATCAACATGTGCCTTTAATGCATCATGGTGGCTGCGGATATACTCTACATCACCGGCTTTGGATTTCTGCTCGAGGTCAAAAGCCTCATCGCCGAGCTTCATGGCTCCGATAAGCCTCGATCCGGACTTTACTGCATGAACGAGTGTTGCATATTCGGGCATATTCTCACTGTCCAGGTACAGATCCATCTGCTTGATCTGATCTGCCGTTTCTTCCAGATAAGTCTCCAGAATTTCCTTATAGAAATCCACGCTGTCCATGGAATATTCAAGGCCTTCTTTTACATTAAGTTCTTCGGTATTGTATGCCATTTCCTTTTTCCTTCTGATATGAAATCTGCCGGTAAAAAATTACTTCCCGGATTTACGCAATAGGCCGCTCTTTAACTGAGCATCCCTCTTAATAAAGAACTCATCGATATACTGTCTTACAGCATAGGGTTTCATGGTCTTAAGCAGGTATCCCTCAGGCTTTAATGCCATGACATCGATGATACTCTCTTTGTCCTGACGCCCGGTTAGGAAGATAACCGGAATATCGGCAAAATCCCTCTCCGAACGGATCATCTCAAGTACCTGCTTACCGTCGATGACCGGCATCTCATAGTCTAAGATGATCAGATCCGGTCTGGTGATCGTGATGCTCTTAACTGCGGTAAGTCCCGAATCGGCGAGAAGCACCTGGTACTTGTCTCCCAGCCAGTTCTTGATGGAGTTGAGCATGACACCAGAATCATCTACTGCAAGGATGATCTTGCGCTGAACGCCGGTATGCTCGAGCAGGTATTTATGGATATCGCTCACTACATTCTTCACATTGATCGGGCGCTCGAATTCCTGTCCGACCATGGTGGAAGGAATTACATCTTTGATCGTGCTGATCTCCTGGGGATCTCCGAGAACGAACAGAGGAAAATCATCTTCAGTAGCCTTGTCTCTGATGAAGATCAGAAGCTGGCTGTCTTCAAGGAGTTCTTCATCAAGATAGAGCAGACAAGCATCGACTCGATCAATGATCGTGTTCATTGAGGCAACGTTGTTCACACGGATGATATTGTAAGTATCCTTGTCAAACTGATCTATCAGGTTGGAAACCAGATAGCCCTTGCTCTTACACGCTATGACGACATTTCTCTTTTCATCAAGATTGAACATAAAACCTCAATTGGGGTGGATGTATTACTATAAGCAATTAACGGAGTAATTGAGCACATGTTCAGGAATACATGGATGTATTCCTATGTGCAAGTATATCACAGTGGGTTACTTCTTCACAAGATATCCGAGCTGAACAGCGGCGCGCAAAACGGCACATACAGTCTTGCCGTCGGTGATCTTTCCGGACAGAACATCCTCGATAACATCTGCCATCGGAACCTTTTCAATATTAAGGAACTCATCCGTGTCAAGTTTCTGGTCGCCCATGTGAAGTCCTTTTGCAAGGTAAAGAGTCAGTTTCTCGCTGCAGTAAGCGGCAGCCGGATGATACTCGCCCAGGTCGATCCATTCATCAGCCACGATCCCTGTCTCCTCTAAGAGTTCCCTTTTGGCTGCGGCCAGAGGTTCCTCGGATGCAGAGTCAAGCTTTCCTGCGGGGATCTCGGTAATCACTCTGTGCAGAGGATATCTGAACTGATGCTCGATGATCATCTCTCCTTCATCGGTGACAGGCACGATTCCCACAGCTCCTAAGTGAGTCACATACTCTCTGGTCGATTCATTGCCGTTGGGGAGGCTAACCGTATCAACCGCCACATGCAATATGTTTCCGTCAAAAATCTTCTGTGTGGATATGGGCTTTTCTTCTAAATCTTCAAACTTCAGCATAAAAAATCCTCCTAGATACAGAAAATCGAGTAGGGCCTGCCCTCCTCGATAAACTGTTGAATCTTAATGTAAATGAGCCATCGGGGACTCGAACCCCGGACAACTTGATTAAAAGTCAAGTGCTCTACCACCTGAGCTAATGGCCCTGACTGGGCTGGCGGGATTCGAACCCACGAATACAGGAGTCAAAGTCCTGTGCCTTACCGCTTGGCGACAGCCCACTATTAAATAGCGCTCCCGCAAAAAATAAACGGTATGCCCCGAGGGTGGGTAGAGGGACTCGAACCCTCGATCTCCAGAACCACAATCTGGCGCGCTAACCAACTACGCCATACCCACCGTATACGTGCCTGAAGGGATTCGAACCCCCGACCCACGGCTTAGAAGGCCGTTGCTCTATCCAGCTGAGCTACAGACACATATCTGCGTTCTTATCTCTGAACACGCTTAAATAAGTTATCACAGATAGAGGCACAAGTCAAGTAAAAAACCACAATCCCCGCCCCTGAAAAAGTGCCATGAAAAAGAGCCGGGCATCGGTTTTTGCCGATGCCCGAAAATGTGAGATGTGAGGAGTTTATATTCTAGTCAAAATCCCGGATGTAATGTACCTGCAGCGGATGGCAATCTAAAATTGCCTACAGGTCTTCTCACGTTACTACCATATCAAACAGGGTGTAGCAAATGCGTATCATGAAAAAAGTGCCGTAAATACGCCTACATCCCGTCAAGTTCCGCACAGATCTCGTCCGCCCACGGATACTGCGACATGAATTCGCCGTGATATGAGCTGCCCTCATCGGCGTCTCCGGACAGATATCTGTAATAATCGCATTCGATCAGTTTCGTATCTATGGAGTATGCATCACGGTTATGCAGGAGCACTTCTCCGGCTCCGCACTTATCCAGGGATTCCCTGAGAGACTGTACATACTGGCGCAGATATGTCTTCTGGCGGCCGATGTCCGTATTATCTTCCCACAGAACGCCGCACAGCTCCCCGCTGCTCACGCCGGCGCCTCTGGCTGCGACCAGGTAGGCCAGGACCTCTTTTGCACGGCTCCTCTTATATCTGACAGGCTCACCATCGGCGAAGACCTCGAACTTGCCGAAACACCGTACATCCAGCACGGGTTCGGGTCCGGGAGTGATCTTTCTCTTGGCGAACACGTCTCTCAGGACTGTAGAGATATCCTCTACACTCGCCGGCTTTAACAGATACCCGTCCACTCTGAGTTCCCATGCCTTGAGAGCGTAGTCGTTATAAGCTGTCACGAAGATTATGATCACGCCGGGAAGCCTGTTCTTAAGAGCGGAAGCTAAGCTCACGCCGTTCATTCCCGGCATCTCGATATCCAGAAAGACTATATCGGGTTTATACTCGTCTATATCTTTAAGCGCATCGGCCGAGCCGGTGTAACCTATGATCTGAATCTCTTCATCAATGGATTTGCTTATATTCAGCTTCAGGCTCTCTACTGCGAGCGGTTCATCATCTACTACGAATATAGTCATGCTTTAAGTTTCCTTCTTGATCGGTATAGATATGGTAACCACTGTTCCTTTTCCGGGGGTGGAGTCTATAGACAGCTGTCCCTGACACAGCTGTTCTACTCTGACAGAAACATTCCTGAGTGCGATACGGTTGTGCTCGGTATCGGGCTCCTGCTCTCCTAAGATCGAGGTGTCGAATCCGGCTCCGTCATCCTCCACTTCGACTACGCACGCCTCGTCCGTTCTGTACGAACGTATCGTCACCGTACCTCTTCCGTTCTTTTCACGGATACCGTGTCTGACGGCATTCTCCGCAATGGGCTGGAGCGAAAGAGGCGGCAGTTCGAAATCGGTATCTTCTATATCATATTCCACATTCAGTTCATCACCGAAGCGCATTTTCTCTATGGACAGATAAAAGCGCGTATGCTCGAGCTCTTCATCGAACGATACCGGACCGTACTGCTCCATCGATCTGAAATGGTGTCTTAGATATCC
>JAFZQY010000099.1 GCA_017620155.1 Lachnospiraceae bacterium
AGGATCACCGGCGAAGCCAAGGATGATATACGTAAGCTCGAGCTTCTGATGAATCAGGCCGAGATCACCATAGAGGACAGGAAGGTGGTCGGTGCGGCTCTGGCCAAGGAAAAAGTTACGGGACATCCCGCTGCCGCCATTGAACTTCCCGACGGAACACTTGTAACCGGCAAGACCGGAGATCTGCTGGGTCCTTCGGCCGCAATGATCCTGAACGCGCTCAAGACACTGGCGGGCATCGATGACGAGATCGATCTGATAGCGCCTGACTACATCACTCCCATCCAGACTCTTAAAACAGATTATCTGGGCAGCAACAATCCCAACCTGCATATGGACGAGATCCTGATCGCGCTCTCATCTTCAGCCGGAACCAATGAAGTGGCTGCCGAAGCGATCAGACAGCTTCCCAAACTCAGAGGATGCGATGCTCATTCCACCGTGATCCTCTCCGCTGCGGATACCGGTACGTACCGCAGACTGGGCATCCAGCTGACCTGCGAGCCCAGGTATGAGGAAGAAGACAGGCTGTACCACAAACTGTGATCACAGACAGTAACAGGTTTTAGGTCTTGTAATCTAATTTCATAATAAGGAAAAACGATGGATAATAATCAGAATCCCAATAATCCGCAGGGCGGCGGAAATAACCGTCCGGGCGGAAACGGAAACAATAACGACAGGGGCCCCAGACGCCAGAGCGTGTTCATGTTCATAATCGCCGCGCTCATGACGCTTCTGATGGTTTCCTATTTCATGAGGCTGATCAACGGCTCCGGCACTCAGGAGGTGACCTATAACGAGTTCATCCAGATGCTGGAGAACGGAGAGATCGGGAAAGCATCGATCGGTTCCGACAGGATCGAGTTCAGCAAAAAAACCGACGAGAATGCTCAGCCTGATATGAGCAGCCTGTTCTTCTATGCTTCATCACCCTCGGAGCCACTGTACTATACCGGCAAGATCGAGGATGACGATACCGTGAGCGCCAGACTGCTCGATGCCGGAGTAGAAGTGAGCGGCGAGGTATCCGACGGATCGAGCATACTCATGTCCATACTGCTGACATATGTTCTGCCCATCCTTATCATGTGGGTGCTCCTCAGCCTTCTTTTCCGTAAGATGAACAAATCCGGCGGCGGATTCATGGGCATGGGCTTCGGCAAATCCAACGCCAAGGTTTATGTTCAGAAGGAGACAGGAGTTACTTTTGCGGATGTGGCCGGTGAGGACGAAGCAAAAGAATCCCTGGTCGAGGTCGTGGATTTCCTTCATAATCCGGGCAAATATTCCAAGATCGGTGCGAGACTTCCCAAGGGAGCCCTGCTCGTCGGCCCTCCCGGAACCGGTAAGACCCTGCTTGCCAAAGCGGTTGCCGGAGAAGCACATGTTCCCTTTTTCTCACTGGCAGGTTCCGATTTCATCGAACTGTATGTCGGCGTGGGTGCATCGCGTGTGCGTGACCTTTTCCAGGAAGCAGAGAAAAATGCGCCCTGCATCGTGTTCATAGATGAGATAGACGCGATCGGCCGGAGCCGTGATTCCAAGTATGGCGGCGGAAACGAGGAGCGTGAGCAGACTCTTAACCAGCTGCTCTCCGAAATGGACGGTTTCGACGGCAAGAAGGGAATCATCATCCTTGCGGCGACCAACCGCCCCGAGATCCTGGATAAGGCACTTCTTCGTCCCGGTCGTTTCGACAGGCGCATCATCGTGGATAAGCCCGATCTTAAGGGAAGGGTTGAGATCCTCAAAGTACACTCCAAGGATGTCTTAATGGATGATTCGGTCGATCTGAACGAGATAGCGCTCGCAACCAGTGGCGCTGTAGGTTCGGATCTGGCCAACATGATAAACGAGGCAGCGATCAACGCTGTCAAAGAGGGAAGAAACCTCGTAAGCCAGAAGGACCTGTTCAATGCCGTTGAGCAGGTGCTCGTCGGCAAGGAGAAGAAGGACCGCATCATGAGCGCCGAGGAGCGCAAGATCGTATCCTATCATGAAGTGGGACATGCTCTCATTTCCGCGCTTCAGAAGAATTCCGAGCCTGTACAGAAGATCACGATCGTTCCCAGGACCATGGGCGCTCTCGGCTATGTAATGCAGGTTCCCGAGGAAGAGAAATTCTTAAATACGCAGGCTGAGCTCCATGACATGCTCGTCGGTCTTCTCGGAGGCCGTGCGGCTGAGGAGATCGTATTTGATACGGTAACAACAGGCGCTGCCAATGATATAGAAAAGGCTACTTCGATAGCGAGATCCATGGTGACCCAGTACGGTATGAGCAAGCGCTTCGGCCTGATGGGCTTGGAGACCGTGGAGAGCAGATACCTGGACGGACGACTTGCTCTTAACTGTTCGGATGTGACCGCAGCCGATATAGACGAAGAAGTAATGAAGATCCTGAAGGACTGCTATAAGGAGGCCAAGAAGCTTCTTAAGGAAAACCGCAGTCTGATGGACAAACTGGCCGGTTACCTGATCAAGAAGGAAACCATTACCGGCAAGGAATTCATGAAGATATACAGGAAGGCCAAAGGATTACCTGAACCCACGGAGGATGAGGACACAACCAAGACTCCGAGCCGCATCAAGGAAAAGGCCAAAAAGGCGTCCAAAGCCGGCGCAGATTCTACGAGCGACGAAGAGGATCTTGACGAGTATCTGAAGGAACTCGAAGCCGAGATGGAAGAAGAAAAGAAGGCCGCAGAGAAGGCAGCGGCCGAAAAAGAGGCCGAGTTAAAAGCAGCAGCCGAAGCCAAGGCTGAAACAGAAGAAACCGAAACGGACATGCCTTCCGATGATCAGGATCTTCAGACGCAGATAAAGAAAAGCTTCCAGGCTGTAGTGGACGACCGCATATCCGTTACCAAAACGGAGACCATCGAGTATGAAGCCCGCGAAGATACAAAGACCGGAGCGTACTCGGCTCCCGAAAAAGAAGATACGGATGAAATCGAAGATGCGGAAGAAGATACTTCAAAGGCGGAAGACAACGACTCCGATGAAGGTACCGGCTCCGGCGGCTCATCCCTTCCGAGCGGCGGAGTATTCTCCGGACAGTCATGATCTGAACATATCAGATGAATTTGCTTACAGATGAATTTTGATATCAGCGAAGAATTAAAGAAACTGCCTCATAACCCCGGCGTCTACATTATGCACGACGCCGGGGATACTATACTCTATGTGGGCAAAGCAGTCGATCTTCACAACCGTGTGCGCTCGTATTTTCGCAAGATAGTAGGACGCGGCCCGCAGATAGACCGCATGGTCGAGCAGATCGAATACTTCGAATACATAGTCACCGATTCCGAACTGGAAGCTCTCATCTTAGAGAACAACCTGATCAAGGAGCATTCCCCCAAGTACAACACACTTTTAAAAGATGACAAGACCTATCCTTATATCAAGGTGACGGTCGACGAAGCATACCCAAGGCTCCTTTTTTCCAGAGAGATGAAGAAGGACCGCGCGAGATACTTCGGGCCGTTCACATCGGCGCAGGCGGTCAGAGAGACGATAGATCTTCTGAATAAACTGTACAGATTAAGGAATTGTAACCGCGTCCTTCCGAGGGATTTCGGCGTTGAAAGACCCTGCCTTAATTACCATATTACGCAGTGCGACGCTCCATGCCAGGGCAACATGTCCGTGGAAGAATACAGGGAAAGGATCGACGGGGCGCTTGATTTCCTGAACGGGAACCATAAGTCGGTCGTTAAGTCCCTCGAAGAAAAGATGCTCAAGGCTTCCGAAGAGATGAACTATGAAGAGGCTGCATCGATCAGGGATCTTCTCGAGAATGTAAAGAGCGTAACTGAAAAGCAGAAGATCACGGATTCCGTCGGCGAAGACAGAGATGTGATCGCGATGGCCCGCGACGATTCGGATACGGTTGTTCAGGTCTTCTTCGTCCGCGACGGAAGGCTCATCGGCAGAGAGCATTATTACATGGAAAATACCGCTGAACGCGAGGACGGCCATATCCTGCAGGAGTTCGTCAAGCAGTTTTATGCGGGAACGCCGTTCATCCCCAGGGAGCTGATGATAAGCTGCGAGATAGAGGAGAAGGCTCTTATAGAAGACTGGCTCAGCGGTATCCGCGGGAACAGAGTCTATATACTGACGCCCAAAAGAGGGACGAAAGAAAAATTCGTCGAGCTGGCGGCTCAGAATGCCCGTCTGATCCTTGACAGAGATAAAGAAAGGATCCGTTCGGAGCAGGCCCGGACCACGGGCGCCGTTCATGAGATCGAGGAGTGGATAGGTCTGCAGGGCCTTAAGCGCATGGAAGCCTATGACATCTCCAATACCAGCGGTTTCGCCAATGTCGGCAGCATGGTCGTATATGAAGACGGGAGCCCTAAGCGCAGCGATTACCGCAAGTTCAGGATACAGTCCGTCGCAGGCCCCGACGACTATGCCTGCATGAAAGAGGTTCTGACCAGGAGATTTTCTCATGCAGAAGATGACAGCAGGTTCGGTATTTTTCCGGATATCATATTGATGGACGGCGGGCGCGGACAGGTCAATATCGCGCTGGGCGTTCTTAATGAACTGGGACTTAATATCCCGGTGGCGGGCATGGTCAAAGACGATAACCACCGCACGCGCGGCCTGTATTATAACAATATCGAGATCCCGATAGATACGCATTCCGAAGGTTTCAAGCTCCTGACCAGGATACAGGACGAAGCCCACAGATTCGCGATAGAATATCACAGATCCTTAAGGTCCGGGAATCAGGTTCATTCGGTCCTTGACGAGATCCCCGGAGTAGGCCCGGCCAGGAGAAAAAGCCTCATGAAAGCATATACATCCATTAACGATCTCAGGGCCGCAACGCCAGAGGATATCAGTTCGAAGACAGGGATACCGATAAACATATGCACTCAGATCAGCGACTACCTTAAGGTCGGCGGCGAAGAGTAATTCTTTTATTCCCCGATTCATTATGATAAGATGAAATGTGGGCGCAAAAGCTTGTCATTTCATGCGTATTCTGTATATTTCAGGAGGTTACTTATGGCGACACTCAGTCTGAAATCCATCATCGAAAAGATGGATCTTACGTCTCTGACACCGGAAGTGGATATTCAGGGCATCCGGATACATCAGCCCGATATCAACCGTATAGCATTGCAGATGGCCGGATATTTCGAGCATTTCGAGGCCACCCGTCTTCAGATCATAGGATATGTAGAATATTCGTACATGGAGGCTCTGAAGGAAGAGGATCAGAAGGAGATCTTCGAGAAACTGTTAAGTTATCCGATCCCCTGCATAATCTTCTGCCGCGACTTAAAGCCCAACAAGCTTTTCCTTGAAACGGCGATCAGACACAATGTCCCGTTGTTCAACACCCCCAAGGCCACATCCGCTTTTTCCGCCGAGATCATCAGGTGGATGAATGTAAAACTGGCACCCTGCATCTCGGTTCACGGAGTTCTCGTGGATGTATACGGCGTGGGCGTACTGATAACCGGTGAGAGCGGAATAGGTAAATCCGAGGCAGCACTTGAGCTCATCAAGAGAGGCCACCGTCTGGTAACCGATGATGTCGTTGAGATCCGCAGGGTCTCCGATGCATCGCTCGTAGGAACCGCACCCGACGTGACCAAGCATTTCATAGAGCTTCGCGGTATCGGAATAATCGACGTCAAGGCACTTTTCGGTGCTTCATGCGTACGTGAGACACAGAATATCGACCTGGTCATCCGCCTGGAAGACTGGGATAAGGATAAGGAATATGACAGACTGGGTCTGGAAGAGGAATATACGGAGTATCTGGGAATCCAGGTAGTATGCCACAATATCCCGATCCGTCCCGGCCGTAACCTTGCGATCATATGCGAGTCGGCCGCAGTTAACCACCGTCAGAAGAAGATGGGTTACAATGCGGCACAGGAACTGTACAAGAGAGTACAGGAGAATCTCGCCAGAAAGCGCGACGAGGATGAAGAGGAGGGTAACTCTCTATGAGCAAGTATGTAGTAGGCGTAGATGTAGGCGGAACTACCGTTAAGCTCGGCATGTTCGATGTAAATGGGGACGTCATCAGCAAGTGGGAGATCCCTACCCGCACCGAAGACGGCGGAAAGCTGATCCTTCCCGATATAGCCGATTCCGTAAAAAAGGAGATCGTTGCGCATAATTTCAATGCCGAGGATGTATTGGGAGTCGGAATAGGAGTTCCCGGTCCCGTTGATGATAAAGGCGTGGTCCATAAGGCAGTAAACTTAGGGTGGGACAACGACTTCAGTCTGGTTGATGCCATGGGACGGCTTCTTCCCGGGATGCCCGTCAAAGGCGGAAACGACGCGAATGTAGCCGCACTCGGCGAGATGTGGAAAGGCGGCGGACAGGGCTGCAGCAACATGGTAGCAGTTACTCTCGGTACCGGAGTAGGCGGCGGGATCATCATCAACGGCCGTCTGGTCAACGGTTCGACCGGAGCCGGCGGAGAGATAGGCCATATTCATATCGAAGATAACGAGACCGAGGCCTGCGGCTGCGGCAATTATGGCTGTCTTGAAGAATATGCTTCAGCTACCGGAATAGTAAGGCTTGCAAACAGGGAACTTGCCGCAAGCGACGACCCTTCGGTGCTTCGCGATCAGAAAGTTACGGCCAAGTCGGTATTTGATGCGGTTAAGGCCGGTGACGCCCTTGCGATACGCGTAGCGGAGAAGTTCGGAGAGTATCTCGGAAAAGGACTCGCGATCATAGCCGGAGTCGTAAACCCCGAAGTCTTCGTTATCGGAGGCGGAGTGAGCAAGGCCGGAGAGGTTCTGTTTGATTACATCAGACCTTCATTCGAAAAGACTGTATTCCACGGGTCGAAGAATACCCGTTTCGCACTGGCAACACTTGGAAACGATGCCGGAATATACGGTGCCGCCAAGCTTGTACTTGAGGACGCCTGATTAAAACGGCATTAAGGAGATCGATTTGAGCGACGAAGTGTTGCAGGCAATAAAGAGCATTTTACCGGAGGAGAGGATCCTCGAAAATGAGGACATGGATACCCATACCACATTCAGGGTAGGCGGTCCCGCCCGGTTCATGCTCATCATTGAGACAGGTGAAGAACTGTCACAGATCGTAAAGTATCTTAATACCATACGCCGGGAATTCTTTTTACTCGGAAACGGGAGTAATCTCCTGGTTTCCGATAAGGGCTATGACGGGATAGTGTTAAGGCTCTCCGGGGAATTCGCCAATATGAGCGTCTCGGGCGAAAAGATAACGAGCGGAGCGGCCGCACAGCTGTCTGCAGTAGCCAGAATGGCGGCGGACAATTCCCTTACGGGAATGGAATTCGCGGCAGGCATTCCCGGTTCCGTGGGCGGCGCAATGGTCATGAACGCGGGTGCGTTCGGCGGAGATATGAGCATGATCGTCGAGTCGGTTCAGATCATGGACGAAAACGGCGAGATCCTGACTCTCGAAAACGAGACCATGGAATTTTCGTACCGCAGCAGTGTGGTAAAGGGGGCAAAATATATAGTCACGAATGTGACATTTAAGCTGGCGCAGGGCGATCACGACGAGATCATAGCGCAGATGAACGACATCGCCGAGAAACGCAGGCAGAAACAGCCCCTTGAATACCCGAGCGCAGGATCCACTTTCAAGAGACCTGAAGGATACTACGCAGGCAAGCTGATCATGGATGCCGGACTCAGGGGCTTTTCCATAGGCGGAGCGAGAGTTTCGGATAAGCATTGCGGATTCGTGATCAATCAGGGTTATGCATCCGCTGCGGACATATATGATGTGATATGTCAGGTTCAGGAGACGGTTAAAGACAAGTTCGGCGTTAAGCTTGAACGCGAAGTGATACTTCTGGGAGACTTCTGATATGCGTTTTGTTATCGTAACCGGAATGAGCGGAGGAGGACGCGCAACGGCACTTCGAATGCTGGAAGATGCCGGGTATTACTGTGTCGACAATCTGCCTATACCGCTGATCCCGGGCCTCATGGAGCTCCTCGACCAGCCCGGAAGCGAGTATACCAAGGTCGCTTTGGGTCTGGACGTACGTGCGGGATTAAACTCGTCCGATACGATGGAGATGCTTGATAATCTGAAAAAAGCCGGACGCAACTTTGAGATTCTGTTCATGAACGCCTCGGATGAGGTGTTAGTTAAGCGCTATAAGGAATCCAGGCGCAATCACCCGATGACGACTCAGGACGACAGGCTTGAAGACGGTATCAGGCGTGAGCGGGAGGTGCTCTCGGGAATCTTAAGCAAGGCCGATTACGTCATAGATACATCCAATCTGCTCACCAGAGAGCTTAAGGTAGAGCTTGACCGCATCTTTATCGATAACGAAGACTACAACAGCCTGATCGTATCCATTCTTTCGTTCGGATTCAAAAACGGCGTGCCTCAGGATGCGGATCTGGTATTTGACGTCCGTTTCCTTCCCAATCCTTTCTATATTGACGAACTGAAGACCAAGACCGGTCTTGACCAGGAAGTCAAGGACTATGTTTTAAGCTTTCCCGAGGCCGGAGAGTTTGTTGACAAGATCGTGGATCTGCTGGATTTCCTGATCCCCAACTATGTACGCGAAGGCAAGTACAAACTTGTGGTAGCCGTAGGCTGCACGGGCGGCAAGCACAGGTCTGTAACTCTGGCGGACCAGCTCTACAAGCGTATGCGCGGCAGAGGTCAGTACGGTCTTACTCTTTCTCACAGGGACGTTACCAGAGCAGGTAAGTGATCCCTTGCGTGTATTTTCATGTCGTTTTCCTCAGATGTAAAAGATGAACTGAATAGCGTCTGCGGACAGGCGCGTCACTGCCAGCTGGCGGAGCTTGCTTCCATTGTGCATTTTGCAGGAAGAATCGGCAAAAGTTCCGCGGGTTTTGACATTCCCGTAGAAAATGAGTATGCTTCCCGAAAATGCTTTACTTTATTGCAGAAAACATTTAACATTAATTCGGTCGACATAAATGTTTTTCAGGCCCTGAAAATCGCCGTCGGCGAGGACGGTTCCGTGAAGAATGACGGACCGGTAGACGGGAGGCTTCTTCTCAAGGATTGCTGCAGAAGAGCGTATCTTAGAGGCGCATTTCTCGTAAGCGGATCATTAAGTGATCCGAGTAAGGGTTACCATCTGGAGTTCGTCTGCAGGAATGACGAGCAGGCGGGACAGCTCAGATCGGTAATGTCGGATTTCGGGCTTGAATCCCACAGCGTTCTTCGCAAGAACCACGTGATAGTCTACATTAAAGAAGGCGAAGCCATCGTTGACCTGCTCAATATCATGGGCGCGCATACTTCGCTCATGAATCTCGAAAATACCCGCATACTCAAGGAAATAAGCAATACAATTAACAGACGGGTAAATTGCGAGGCTGCAAACATAGCAAAAACCATCAGCGCTGCTTCCAAGCAGAGCGAAGACATAGAGTATATCAGAGATCACTACGGATTTGACAGCCTTCCCGACAGGCTAAGGGAAATGGCGGAAGTCAGACTGGAGAATCCCGAAGCAAGCCTTAAGGAACTCGGGGAACTACTCGATCCACCGGTCGGAAAATCCGGAGTGAATCACAGGCTCAGACAGTTGAGTGAGCTTGCAGAGTCGTTAAGACAGGGATAAGAAGAGGAGATTATTATGACAAAAAGGACGATGGAGATCAGACTTGCGGATGGTCTGGAAGCAACTCCCATTGCTATGCTCGTACAGGTTGCCAGCCAGTACGAATCAGACATCTACATGGAGACTGAAGGCAAGAGAGTCAATGCCAAGAGCATCATGGGAATGATGAGCATGGGCATGGACGTGGGTGAGACTCTTACGGTATCTGCCGACGGAGCGGATGAAGAAGCCGCACTTGACGGTATCGAGAAGTATCTGTCCGGCAATTAGGATCGTTTTTGAGTAATAGAATTGATCACGGGGCGCGACATATAAGTCGCGCCTCAGACTGTAGACAAACCCATCTTTGGATTTACCTGATCCAAGAATGGGTTTTATTATTCCATTTTTATACTGCTTGCAATGCGAGAATCCGAAAAGGCCAAAACATAGTATGAGGATGAGGCCCTAACAGCCCCATCCT